>DAHVTI010000143.1 GCA_027324255.1 Bryobacterales bacterium
AACATCACCGCCCCCATCGCCGGCAAGATCGCCAAAATCAACGTCAACCCCGGCGACTCCGTCCAGGCCGGAGCCGTCTTAGTCGAATTCGAGTAAGGAGTAGATGACCATGATCCAGCAACTCACCACTGCCGGCTTCGAATTCGTCGATCACGTCGCCATCGCCGTCCGCCAGGGCGAACTCGACGCCCAGGTCGAAAAGTACAAAACCCTCGGCTTCACCGAACTCCACCGCGAAGAGGTCCTCGGCAAACACATGGTCCGCGAAGTCCTCCTCCAGGTCGGCGCCGGACCCAACTTGATCCAGCTCCTCGAGCCCCTCTCGCCCGAATCCCCCGTCGCCAAACAGATCGAAAAGAACGGCGGCCGGGGCGGCTTCGCGCACCTCGCCTTCCGCGTGAAGGACATCCAGGCCGCTTACTCCTTCATGAAGGAGAACGGCTTCAATCTCACCCAGGAGCCCGGCCCCGGCTCCCGCGGCACTATGATCTTTTTCGTCCACCCCAAGGACTTCAGCTTCCTGATCGAAGTGGTCCAGGAAGGCGGCCGGCATGAGTGACCTCAACTTGAAAGCCGAGTTCCCCCCCGTCCCCACCGAAGCCTGGGAACAGACCATCGCCGCCGACCTCAAAGGCGCCGACTACGAAAAGCGTCTCGTCTGGCAGACCGGCGAAGGCGTCGCCGTCCGCCCTTACTATCGCTCTGAAAACCTCCCCTGTGAGCCCTTCCGCCACGCCGAAACCAGAAGCTGGGAGATCCGGGACGCCGCCGTCCCCTGCGATGGCATCGACGCCGCGGCCTTCCACGAAGCCGGCGCCACCGCCGTCCAGGAGCTCGCCTATGCCCTCGCCGCCGCCTCGGACCGTCTCGCCGCCGGCCAGCCCGTCCCGTCCATCACGTTCGCGGTAGGCTCCAACTACTTCTTCGAAATCGCCAAGCTCCGCGCCGCCCGCCAGCTCTGCGCGGCCCTCGCTGAAGCCTACGCCGCCCCCCCACTGCAACTCCGCGCCGTGACGGCTCTCTCCAACAAGAGCATCTACGACCCCTACACCAACCTTCTGCGCTCGACCACTGAAGCCCTCTCCGCCGTCTTAGGCGGCGCGGACTCGTTAGCGGTGCAAGCCGCCGGTTATCCCGAGCGCCTGGCCCGCAACGTCCAGTTGGTCCTGAAGGAAGAGGCTCATCTCGATAAGGTGGCCGACCCCGCCGGAGGCTCCTACTACATTGAAGCGTTGACCGGCTCGCTAGCCGCCGAAGCCTGGAAGCTCTTCCAGCAAGTCGAATCCGAAGGAGGCTATGCCAAGTCGCGGCCGGCCATCGATATGGCCATCGCCGGGTCGCGAGCCGCCAAGGAAAAAGCGGTCGCCTCCCGCCGCCGAACCCTGGTCGGCGTGAACAACTACCCCGACATCCACGAAAAGGAACTCGATCACGCCGGCTCTCTCCCCGCCGGTTTCCGCCTCGCCCGCCCCATCGAGAAGATCCGGCTGAGAACCGAAAGGTATGCCCGCAAAACCGGAACCACTCCGGCGGTTCTCCTCCTCAAAAAGGGCGATCTGAAAATGAAAATGGCCAGAGCCCAATTCTGCCAGAACTTCTGGGGCTGTGCCGGCTTCTCCATTATTGAAGAAGAGGTCGTACAGGACTCTAATGTGGGGCAGGCCTCCAGGCCTGCGGCCGGCCTCCAGGCCGGCCCCCTGCTCATCATCCTCTGCTCCTCCGACCCCGAATACCTGGACTTCGCCAAAGAAATCTGCGCGTCCACCGCGACCCCCGTCCTGATAGCCGGAAACCCCAAAGACCAACTGGAAGCCCTGAAAGCAGTGGGCGTGTCGGGTTTCGTCCACGTCCAATCCAACATGGTGGACACCTTAACCGAGTGGCAGGACAAGCTAGGCATCGACGGAAAGGAGGCCCAATAAATGCGCCCCGACTTCTCAAAGCTCTCTTACAAGCCGGCATCCAAGCCCTGCGCGTCCCCCTCAAAGGCCACGGACTGGCAAACCAACGAGCAGATCCCCGTCAAACCCCTCTACACCGCCGAAGACCTCAAAGGCCTGGATCACCTGGAATACGCCGCCGGCGTGGCCCCCTTCCTGCGCGGCCCCTACTCGACCATGTACGTCATGCGCCCCTGGACCATCCGTCAGTACGCCGGATTCTCCACCGCCGAAGAATCGAACGCCTTCTACCGCCGCAACCTCGCCGCCGGCCAGAAGGGCCTTTCTGTCGCCTTTGACCTCGCCACCCACCGCGGCTATGACTCCGATCACGAGCGCGTCCCCGGTGACGTCGGCAAGGCCGGCGTCGCCATCGATTCCGTCGAAGACATGAAGATCCTCTTCGACCAGATCCCGCTGGACCAGATGTCCGTCTCCATGACCATGAACGGCGCCGTGCTGCCGGTGATGGCGTTCTACATCGTCGCCGCCGAAGAGCAGGGCGTCCCGCCCGAGAAGCTCAGCGGCACCATCCAGAACGACATCCTCAAGGAGTTCATGGTCCGCAACACCTACATCTATCCGCCCGCCCCCTCGATGAAAATCATCGGCGACATCTTCCGCTACTGCTCCGGCCGGATGCCCAAGTTCAACTGCATCTCCATCTCCGGCTACCACATGCAGGAAGCCGGAGCCACCGCCGACATCGAACTCGCCTACACCCTCGCCGACGGCCTCGAATACCTCCGCACCGGCATCGCCTCCGGCCTCTCCATCGATGAGTTCGCCCCGCGGCTCTCGTTCTTCTGGGCCATCGGCATGAACCACTTCATGGAAATCGCCAAGATGCGCGCCGCCCGCGTTCTCTGGGCCAAAATCGTGAAGTCGTTCCACCCGAAAAACCCGAAATCCATGGCCCTGCGAACCCACTCGCAAACCTCCGGCTGGTCGCTCACCGCGCAGGACGTCTTCAACAACGTCGTCCGCACCGCCGTCGAAGCCACCGCCGCCGCCCTCGGCCACACGCAATCGCTCCACACCAACGCGCTCGACGAAGCCATCGCTCTCCCCACCGACTTCTCCGCGCGCATCGCCCGCAACACCCAGATCTACCTCCAGGAAGAGACCGGCATCTGCCGCGTCGTCGATCCCTGGGCCGGCTCCTACTACGTCGAGTCGCTCACCCACGAACTCATGCACAAGGCCTGGCGCCTCATTCAGGAAGTGGAGGCCCTCGGCGGCATGACCAAGGCCATCGAAACCGGCCTGCCCAAAATGCGCATCGAAGAGGCCGCCGCCCGCCGCCAGGCCCGCATCGACTCCGGCAAGGAGGTCATCGTCGGCGTCAACAAGTACCGCCTCGACCACGAAGAACAGCTCGACGTCCTCATGGTCGATAACCAGGCCGTCCGCGAAAGCCAGGTCCGCCGCATCAACCAGACCAAGGCCCGCCGCGACTCCGCCGCCGTCCAATCCGCTCTCGCCGCCCTCACGAAGTGCGCCGAAACCGGCGCTGGCAACCTGCTCGAACTCGCCGTCCACGCCGCCCGCCGGCGCGCCACTCTCGGCGAAATCTCGTCCGCTCTCGAAAAGGTCTACGGCCGCTACCAGGCCGTCAACCGCACCATCTCCGGGGTCTACTCCAGCGAGTCGCAGTCTGACCCCGAATTCCAGAAGGCGCGCCGCATGGCTGAGGATTTCTCCCAGTCCGAAGGCCGGCGGCCGCGCCTTCTGGTCGCCAAGATGGGCCAGGATGGCCACGACCGCGGCGCTAAGGTCGTCGCCACCGCCATGGCCGACCTCGGCTTCGACGTCGACGTCGGCCCGCTCTTCGCCACGCCCAGGGAGGTCGCCCGCATGGCTGTCGAAAACGACGTCCACGCCGTCGGCGTCTCCTCCCTCGCCGGCGGCCACAAGACCCTCGTGCCCGAACTCGTCGCCGAACTGAAAGCCCTCGGCCGCGAAGATATCGTCGTCTTCGTTGGCGGCGTCATTCCGCCGCAGGACTACGACGAACTGAAACAGGCCGGAGCCATCGACGTCTTTGGCCCCGGCACCGTCATCCCGCTCTGCGCCCAGAAGGTGCTCTCCGCGCTGGTAGCCTAGTACTGTGCCGGACCCGGAAACCCCAACCGAGACTCCTTCGGCGGGCAGGCGAGCCCCGCGCGGCCGCCTGCCCGCCCAGGCCTACATCGATGGGATCCTCGCCGGCAACCGCGTGCTGCTGGCCCGCGCCATCACGGTCGTAGAAAGCGAACTGGCCTCGGACTCGATGCTGGCCCAGGAGATCCTCGAAGGCATACTGCCGCGGACGGGGCAGGCCCGCCGCGTCGGCATCACCGGCGTCCCCGGGGCGGGGAAGTCCACCTTCATCGATACCCTCGGCCTGCACCTCATCCGCGAGCGCGGCGAGACCGTGGCGGTGCTCTCCATCGACCCGTCGTCGCCCATTTCCGGCGGGTCGATTCTCGGCGATAAAACCCGCATGGAACGCCTCAGCCAGGAGCCGCTGGCCTTCATCCGCCCGTCGCCGTCAAAGTGCCACCTCGGCGGCGTCGCCCGCCGCACCCGCGAGACCATGCTGTTGTGCGAGGCCGCCGGCTTCCGCAACATCATCGTCGAGACCGTCGGCGTCGGCCAGAGCGAGACCGCCGTCCGCTCCATGACCGACTTCTTCCTGCTCATCCTCGTGGCCGGCGCCGGCGATGAGCTACAGGGCATCAAGCGCGGCATCATGGAGATGATCGACGCCATGGTCATCAACAAGGCCGACGGCGACAACAAGCCCAAGGCCGAGCGCGCCCGCATCGAGTACTCCAGCGCGCTGCACCTGTTTCCCGCCGCCGCCGACGGGTGGTACCCGCAGGTGCTCACGTGCAGCTCGCTCACCGGCGAAGGCGTCGCCGATGTATGGGAGCTGATCCTGGAACATCGCGCGCAGCTCAAGGCCAACGGCCACTTCCTCGAACGCCGCCGCCGCCAGGCTCTCGAGTGGATGCGCGAACTCATCCGCATGGGCCTCGAAGATCTCTTTCATACCGATCCCCGCGTGCGACAGCGCCTCGCCCCCATGAGCGAAGAGGTGCGCCGCGGACACATCAGTTCCTTTACCGCCGCCCGCGAACTGCTGGCGCTCTTTGAAACCAAGGAGAAATCCTGATCATGTCTCTTCCATTCCCCATCCTCACGGCCGAAGAGGCCGCCGAACTCATCCAGCACAATGCCACCATCGGCTTCAGCGGTTTCACGCCCGCCGGCGCGGCGAAAGCGATTCCCGCCGCTCTGGCGCTGAAGGCGCGCCGCGAACATGCCGCCGGCCGCCCGTTTAAAGTCGGCGTGCTCACCGGCGCTTCCACCGGACCGAGCCTCGACGGCGCGCTCGCCGAAGCGGAAGCCATCAGCTTCCGCACGCCGTACCAGTCCGACGCCACGCTGCGCAATCAGATCAACACCGGCCAGGTGCGCTTCGTCGATATGCACCTGTCGCTGCTGCCGCAGATCGTACGCTACGGCTTTCTCGGCCCCGTGCACTGGGCCGTCGTTGAAGCCGCCGACATCACGCCCGGCGGCGGCGTGGTGCTCACCAGTTCCGTCGGCGCATCCAACACGTATCTGCGCCTCGCCGACAGGATCCTGATTGAGTTGAACGCCAACCACCCTGCCGGTTTGCTCGGCATGCACGACATCTTCGAGCCCGCCGATCCGCCGGCGCGCCAGGAGATTCCCGTCTATGCGCCCGCGGACCGCATCGGGTCGCCCATCTGCGTCGTCGATCCCAAAAAGATCGCCGGCGTGGTGCTGACGGATCTCGAAGACGAATCCGGCGGCTTCGACGAGGCCACGCCCGTCACCGACCGCATCGGGCAGAACGTCTCCGACTTCCTCGTCGCCGAATTGCGCGCCGGCCGCATTCCGCCGCATTTCCTCCCGCTGCAGTCCGGCGTCGGCAACATCGCCAACGCGGTGCTGGCCGCGCTCGGCCGCTCGACGGAAGTGCCCGCCTTCGAGATGTACACCGAAGTGCTGCAGGATTCCGTCATCCCGCTGCTCGAACAGGGCCGGTGCACGTTCGCTTCCACCACCGCACTCACTTTGAGTCCCGACGCGATGCGCAAAGTGACCGGAAATCTCGACTTCTACCGCAACCGCGTGCTGCTTCGTCCGCAGGAGATCTCCAATCATCCGGAGATCATCCGCCGCCTCGGCATCATCTCGATGAACACGGCGATTGAAGTGGACCTCGGCGGCAACGTCAACTCCACGCACATCATGGGGAAGACGATGCTGAATGGCATCGGCGGCTCCGGCGATTTCACGCGCAACGCCTACCTGTCGATCTTTTCCTGCCCCTCCACGGCGAAGGACGGAAAGATCAGCGCCATCGTGCCGCTGGCCTCGCACATGGACCACAGCGAGCACTCCGTGCAGATCATCGTCACCGAGCAAGGCGTCGCCGACCTGCGCGGCCGCGATCCGCACGAGCGCGCCGAACTGATCATCCGCAACTGCGCGCACCCCGACTACCGCGACCAACTCATGGAGTACCTGCGGCTGACGAAGGCAGGCCACGCGCCGCTTTCGCTTTCTCTCTCCCACGCCATGCACCGCCAGTTCCTGCGCCACGGCGACATGCGTAATATTGATTGGGAAGAGTACCGCTAGATGAACAAGCTCCTTTTGCTCCTGATGTCGGCCGCCGCGCTCGGGGCGGCCGAAAAAGACGACGTCGTTGCCGCCGTGCAGAGAACTTTCGACGCGATGCAGGCGCGCGACGCCGCGGCGATTCGCGCCACGATGCTGCCGGAAGCGCAGTTTTTCGTCGTGCTCGACGACGGCCGCGTGCGCGCAACGACGCTCGATCAGTTCGCGGCACGCATCGGCGAAACGAAAGAGCCGCTGCTCGAGCGCATGTGGAATCCGACGGTGCGGATTTCAGGCCGGCTCGCCACCTTGTGGGTGGACTACGATTTCCACCGTAACGGGACGTTCAGCCACTGCGGGGTGGATGCCGTGCACCTGCTGAAAACGCCCGAGGGCTGGAAGCTGGCCTCCATCGCCTACACGATGCAGACGAAGGGCTGCGCGCTGAGTCCGCTGGGGGCGCCGAAGGGCGCGAAGTAGGGCGTTCAGCGCGGGAGGGCTTGCCGGCTGCGGTGCAGTGGACGTTGCTTGGGCGGCGAAGAGCGCGAAGTAGGTCGGACACCGCGGGAGGGCTTGCCGGCTGCGGTGCAGTGGACGTTGCTTGGGCGGAGAAGGGCGCGAAGCAGGGCGGTCAGCGCGGGAGGGCTTGCCGGCAGCTCGCGGCCACGCGAGCGGCGAGGGCGGCGTAGCCGGCTTCGGTGTAGTGGACGTTGACGGGGCGCTGGATCTCCTTCAGACGGGGGAGCGCGAATTCGTAGAGGTCGTCCACTTCGACGCCCGTCTCCTTCATGACGGCGAGGGCGGCGGCGTTGTAGAGGGAGACGCCGGCGGGGTTGCGCGGCGGGCTGACTTTGCCTTCGGGGACCGGGGTGGTGGTGGCGAAAATCAATTTCGCGCCGGTTTGTTTGAGGCGGGCGACGATGGCGCGGAGGTTCTTTTCGTACTCTGCGGGCTCCACCTGGCGGCGGCCGTGCTGCGTGATCTTGAGGTCGTGGAGGCCGAAGTTGAAGTGGATGACGTCCCACTCGAAGGTGCCGAGCCAGGCATCGAGGCGGGCGGCGCCGTTGGAGGTGGGGCCGCCGTTTTCGCCGATGCGGTGGACGATGGCTTCGCCCTTGAGCAGATCGCGGACGGCCGGGGTGTAGCCGATGGAGATGGAGTCTCCGATGAGGAGCACGCGCGGGAGGCCGGGCGTTTCGTGAACTGGGAGGAACGCGGGGTCGCGCGCCGGGGTTTGCGCCAGTGCCGCTGCGGAGAGGAGGGCGAGGATCGGCAGGAGGGTCTTCATGCGAGTAGAATCCAAGTGGGATTCTATCCGAAATGAAACGCCTCTTCACCGCCATCCCGTTCC
>DAHVTI010000603.1 GCA_027324255.1 Bryobacterales bacterium
TCCGCCCGCAAGGCCGATCCCACACCCCGCTTCGCCGCCATGCTCGCCGCCCTCGGCGCCGAGCCCCGCCTCCGCATCCTCCGCCTCCTCCTCGCCGCCCACCCCGAAGGCCTCGTCGCCGGCGACATCCAGTCCGAACTCAACATCCCCGCCTCCACCCTCTCCCACCACCTCGAAAAACTGAAAGCCGAAGATCTCGTCTGCGTCCGCCGCGAAAGCACTTTCCTCTGGTACGCCGCCAACACCTCCGCCCTCCGCGACATGCTCACGTTCCTCTACGCCGAATGTTGCACCCGCAACAAAGTCATCACCCCCGAAGAGATCCTCTGCTGCCGCAAGTAATCCCACTCCCCAAAAGGAACCCCATGAACGACAACACCGTCAAAGACGCCGTCCGCCAGCACTACGGCCAGGCCGCCCTCCGCGTCGTCTCCGGCGCCGGCAACGCCTGCTGCGGCACCGGCCCCTCCTCCTGCTGCTCTGACTCCGCCGACCCCATCACCTCCGGCCTCTACGACGAGCTCCAGAAAAGCGAACTGCCCGAAACCGCCGTCCTTGCCTCCCTCGGCTGCGGCAACCCCACCGCCCTGGCTGAGTTGACGCCCGGTGAAACCGTCCTCGACCTCGGCAGCGGAGGCGGCATCGACGTCCTCCTCTCCGCCCGCCGCGTCGGCCCCTCCGGCAAAGCCTACGGCCTCGACATGACTGACCAGATGCTCGCCCTCGCCCGCGACAACCAGCGCCAGGCCGGCGTCGAAAACGTCGAGTTCCTCAAGGGCGAAATCGAGAGCATTCCCCTGCCCGATTCTTCGGTCGACGTCATCATCTCCAACTGCGTCATCAACCTCTCCGCCGACAAGGACCGTGTCCTCGCCGAAGCCTTCCGCGTCCTCAAGCCAGGCGGCCGCTTCGCCGTCTCCGACGTCGTCGTCCGCGGTGAAGTCCCCGCCGAAGTCCGCCGCAATGTCGAACTCTGGGCCGGCTGCATCGCCGGAGCCCTCGAAGAGTCCGATTACACTCAGAGGCTCCGCCGCGCCGGCTTCGCCGAAATCGGCATCGAGCCCACCCGCGTCTACAAAATGGAGGACGCCCGCGAGTTCCTCGCCGCCAGGGAAATCGACGTGGACGCCATCGCCCCGCAGGTCGACGGCCGGTTCATGAGCGCCTTCATCCGCGCCCGGAAGCCGCTCGCATGAAGCCCGCCGTCCTCGTGCTCTGCACCGGCAACTCCGCCCGCAGCCAGATGGGCGAAGGTCTCTTCCGCCATATCCTCGGCCATCGCTTCGAGGTCTCCAGCGCCGGCACCCGCCCCTCCAGCGTCCGCCCCGAAGCCATCGCCGTCATGGCTGAGCTCGGCATCGATATCTCCTCGCACCGGTCCAAGCACGTGGACGAGTTTCTCCACCGCGAATTCGCCTACGTCTTCACCGTCTGCGACAACGCCCGCGAAGCCTGCCCCGTCCTGCCCGGGCAGCCCAACATCATCCATTGGAGCTTCGAGGATCCCGCCGCCGTGGAAGGCTCCCAGGCCGAACGCCTCGCAGCCTTCCGCCTCATCCGCGGCCAGATCCACGCCCGCGTCCGGGAATTCGCCGCGGCCCTCTGACCCTGCTCCGCTCTGTCACAATCGAGGCATGGCCCGCCTGCTCCTCATCGACTCGTTCAACTTCATCTTCCGGGCCTTCCACGCCCGCCAGCGCACCGGCGCGCCGCCCATGCGCACCTCCCGCGGCTCCTCCACTGAGGCCATCTACATCTTCCACAACATGCTGCGCCGCCTCCAGAAGCAGTACCAGCCCGAATACCTCGCCGCCGTCTTTGAAAGCGAAGGCCCCACCTTCCGCGACCAACAGTTCGCCGCCTACAAGGCCAACCGCACCGAGACGCCCCCGGAGCTGATCGAGCAGATCCCCGCCATCGCCCGCATGCTCGAAGCCATGCGCATCCCCGTCCTCCTCTCCCCCGGCTACGAGGCCGACGACGTCATCGGCACCGTCGCCCGCCAGGCCGCCGCCCAAGGCCTCGAAGTCTGGATCGTCTCCAGCGACAAGGACATGCTCCAGCTCGTCGGCGACAACATCCGCATGCTCGACGCCATGAAGAACGACACCCTCTACGACCCCGCCAAGGTCCGCGAGTTCAAAGGCGTCCCCCCCGAGCGCATCGCCGACCTTCTCGCCCTCGTCGGCGATACCTCCGACAATATCCCCGGCGCCCCTGGCATCGGCGACAAGGGCGCCGCCCAGTTGCTCGAGCAGTTCGGCTCCCTCGATCAGTTGCTCGACCGCGCCTCCGAAGTCGCCCGCAAAGCCTACCGCGAAAGCCTCCAGAACAACCGCCCCCAAATCGAGCTCAGTAAGGACCTCGCCACCATCCGCTGCGACGCCCCTCTCGACTACACCGTCGACTCCCTCGCCGCCGCCCAGCCCGACCCCGGCGCCCTCGCTGCCTTCTATCGCGAATACGAGTTCTTCAGCTTCCTCAAGGATCTTGGCCTCGAATCCGCCGCGCCCTCCGCACCGGCGGACGAGGCCGCGCCCGACATCGAAATCGTCTACGACTGGAAAGCCGCCGGCGCCGTAGACCACGGCAAGCCCGTCGAGGATGTGCTCCTCTACGCCTTCCTCGTCCTCGCCGATCCCTCCGCCTGCGCCATCGACTCCCTCACCGCCCGCTACCTCGACCGTCCCGGCGCCACCCAGGAAGAGACCCTCCGCGCCCTCGCCGCCGAGCTCCGCCCCCTCGTCACCGGCGGCCTCCGCCGCATCTACGACGAACTCGACCTCCCCGTCATGCCCGTCCTCGCCCGCATGGAAAACCGCGGCGTCCGCATCGAAACCGCCCAGCTCCAGGCGCTGTCCGCCCGCATGGACGCCGACATCACGCGCCTCACCGACGAAATCTATGGCCTGGCGGGAAAACCCTTCAACATCAACTCCCCAAAACAATTGGGCGAAGTCCTGTTCGAAGACCTGAAGCTCCCCACCCAGGGCAAGACCGGCAAGACCAAAGCCTACTCCACCGCCGCCGACGTCCTCGAAACCCTCGCCGCCTCCCACCCCATCGCTCAGAAGATCCTCGACTATCGCCAGTTGGCTAAGTTGAAGGGCACCTATGTCGACGCCCTGCCCGAACTCCTCTCTCCTGACGACCACCGCCTCCACACCACCTTCAACCCCGCCGGCGCCGCCACCGGCCGCCTGTCTTCTTCCAATCCCAACCTGCAGAACATCCCCGTCCGCACCGAACTCGGCCGCGAAATCCGCGCCGCCTTCGTCCCCGCCCCCGGCTGGACTCTCATCGTCGCCGATTACTCCCAGATCGAGCTCCGCCTCCTCGCCCACTTCTCCGGCGACCCCGTCCTCATCGAGGCCTTCCGCAACCAGGAGGACATCCACACCCGCACCGCTTCGGAAGTGAACCATGTCCCGCCCCTCATGGTCACCCCCGACATGCGCCGCGCCGCCAAGGCCGTCAACTTCGGCATCGTCTACGGCCAGTCCGCCTTCGGCCTCTCCCAGCAGTTGGGCATCCCCCGCGAAGAGGCCGATCGCTACATCCGCGAATACTTCGCCCGCTACCAGGGCGTGCGCCGCTGGATCGATGCCACCATCGAGGAAGTGCGCCAGCGCGGCTACACGCTCACCCTCGCCGGCCGCCGCCGCCCCATCCCCGATATCTCTTCCAAGAACCCCAACGCCCGTTCGTTCGCTGAACGCACCGCCGTCAACACGCCCCTGCAGGGCACCGCGGCCGACCTCATGAAGGCCGCCATGATCCGCATCGACGCCGAAATCGCCCAGCGCGGCCTGGAGGCCCGCATGCTTCTCCAGGTCCACGACGAACTCGTCTTCGAATGTCCGCCTGAAGAACGCTCTGCCCTCGAGCAGCTCGTGAAGCGCGCCATGGAAGGGGTCGCCCGCCTCAAGGTCCCGCTGCTCGCCGAAATCGGCCACGGCGCCAACTGGCGCGACGCGAAATGAGCGACCTGTTCAAGAACCAGCTCGCCCTGCTGCGCGAAAAGATGGCGCGCATCGACTCGCGCTATCAGTCCGAGCCCGCCCCCGCCACACGCGCCCTGCCGCAAGGCCGGGAGGTTGCGACCTCCGCCGGCACGCATTGGGAAATCGACAAGCTCTGGCCGGCCCACTTCCGCCACGGCTCAGCCGACGTCGGCGCACTTTGCGAACTGCCCCAGGACCTCCTCGAAGCCCTCGTCAACGAGCCCGGCGTCAACGTCCCCGTCACCCGCTGGGCCTTCCTCGACACGGAAACCAGCGGCCTCAGCGGCGGCTCCGGCGCCTTCGCCTTCCTCGTCGGCGTCGGCTGGATCACGGACTGCGGCTTCGAGTTCAAGCAGTTCTTCATGCGCGACCACGGCGAGGAGCCTTCCCTGCTCACCGCTCTCTCTGACCATCTCTCCCGCTTCGACCTCATGGTCACTTACAACGGCCGCGCCTTCGATCAGCCGCTGCTCGAAACCCGCTACCGTCTCGCCCGCATCCCTGAGCCCTTCCCCCGCCTGCACCACGTCGACCTGCTCTACTCCGCCCGCCGTCTCTGGCGCCTCGCCCTCGAATCCTGCCGCCTGCAGGAACTCGAGCAGCGCATCCTCGGCGTCGAGCGCCACGGCGACGTCGCCGGCGGCCTCATCCCCAATCTCTATTTCCAGTACCTCCACACCGGCGACTTCCGCCCGCTCGTCCCCGTCATCTCGCACAACGCCATCGATGTCCTCTCGCTCGCCTGCCTCACCGCCATCGTGCCCGCCGCGTTTCGAGATCCGTCCCGCCTCACCTCGGCTCCTGAAATGGTCGGCCTTGCCCGCTGGTTCCGCAACGAAGGCCGCCTCGAAGAGGCGCTCGGCCTGATGCGCGAAGCCCTCAAGCGCAAGCTCGACGAAGAGCTGATGTGGGAGACCCTCTGGCAGGCCGCCGACATCGAGCGCAAGCTCGAACGCCACGAAGCCGCCGTCGCCCTCTGGAGCGAGCTCTCGACCGCGGCCAACCCCCGCCAGGCCGAAGCCCTCGAACGCCTCGCCATCCACTACGAGCGCCGCGAAAAGAACTGTGCGATGGCCCTCGAAATGACCCTCGCCGCCATCGCCCTCGACGAAAGCGAGGCCCTCCGCAAGCGCCACGACCGCCTCAAAAAGAAAGCCGGCGGGCCCAAGCCCGGCCGGCTGCTGTAACTGAATGCGCCCGGCCTACTGCCCGGACGCCCTGTACGAGTAGTCGTTGTACTGCCACCCGCCGTTGATGTAGGACCACAGCCGCACGTGCAGCACCTTGCCATTGGCCGGCAGGCCCGACACCGTCACTGACGTGTTCGTCGCCTGGTCGGCCCCGTAGATGTCGTTGTTGCCCTGCGAGGACCCCACGAACAGCCAGTAGCGCTGCGCGCCGGAGCCCGCGTTCCAGGTGAACGTGGCCGACGTGCCCGCCAGCGTCGAGCCCGGCGCGGGTGTCGCCATCGTGGCCTTGGAGGCCGCCGGCGCGCTGCCCGAAGCCGTGTAGGTGTAGTCGTTGAACTGCCACTGTCCGCCCACGTAGGACCACAGCCGCACGTACACCGTGGAGGCGTCCGCAGGCAGCCCGGTCACGTTGGCGCTGGTGCTCGTCCCCATGTCCTGGCTGAACAGCGTATTGCCGCCCTGCCATTTGCCGGCGAACAGGTAGTAGCGCGTCACTCCGGTGCCCGCGCTCCACTGGAACGTCATCGAAGTGCCCGCCAGCGCCGAGCCCGGCGTGGGCGACGTGATGGCCGCCTTGACCGGCGCCACCGTGCCCGAGGCCTTGAACGTGTAGTCGTTGTACTGCCAGCCCGTGTCGATGTAGGACCACAGCCGCACGTACACCGTGGAGCCGTCGGTGGGCAGGTTCGACACCGTGGCCTGAAGATTCGTCGCCATGTCCTGGCTGTAAACCGAATTGCCGCCGGCCCACTGGCCGACGAATAGGTAATAGCGCGACACGCCCGTGCCGGCGTTCCACTGGAACGTCGCCGCTGCGCCGCCCAGCGTCGAGCCCGCCGCCGGCGATGTCAGCGCGGCTTTCACCGGCGTCGCTCCACCGGAGGAGAACGCCTTGTACTGATAGTCGTTCGAAACCCACTGCCCGTTGACGTAGGACCACAGCCGCACATAGATCGTGCGCCCGTCGGCCGGCAGCCCCGTGACCGGCGCCGAAGTGAGAGTGCCCTGGTCGGCCGAGTAGATCGTGTTGCCGCCCAGCCACGTGCCGATCATCAGCCAGTAGCCGGTGGCCTGGTCGCCCGTGTTCCACTGGAACGTCGCCGTGGAGCCGCTCAACGCTGAGCCCGGCGCCGGCGAAGTCATCTCCGCCTTTGGCGCATTGCGCTGGCCCGTCGCGGCCAGCGGCCGCAGCGCATCGCGCACCGCCAGCGCCGCATCCATCTGCGTTGCCGCCGAGCCGCTCGCCTGGCCCAGGTCCACCAGCAGCGCCGCGCCTGCCTGGTTGGCCAGGCAGCCCTGGCACTCTTCCAGTCCCGCGCCGGGCAGGCCGCGGTGCATCGCCCGCGCCAGCGTGGCCGACGCTTCGCCGTCGAACACGATCAGCGGCTGTGCGCCGCCGGTGGCCCGCAGCACGATGGTGGCGGCAGGGTTGTCGAAGGGCTCGGTGGATACTTCGAATCCATCCTCTGAAAGCACGGCCTGCAGGGTAGCCACCATCGCTGCGCTGGCGCCGCCGGCCACCAGCACAACACGAGGCGCCCGCGGCTCGCCCGCCGGGCGAGGCAGCCGCCGCTGCGGGCGGTTCGGCAAGCCCGCGGAAGCCATCAACGCAAAAGCGAAAAGGAGCGCGGCAAGTTTCTTCATGGCCTGGAAATCTCTTCTTCTATTTTGAGGAGACTTTGCCGGAAACGGACAGGAATTTACCGGACAATGGTCCTGGTACGAGTCCTGGTACGAAAGGAGCATCGCGGCACGCAAGTGTGGAACGATAGGGGAGGTATGCGTCTCATTCTTCCCTTCCTCGCCGCCGCGCTGCTGGCCCAGGGGCAGACCGTCCTGCGGCCGCCCGCCACGCCTCTGATCGCCCACGACCCCTACTTCAGCGTGTGGTCGGCGGCCGATACGCTCACCGCCGAGCCGACGAAGCACTGGACCGGCTCCGAGCAGCCGCTCAGCGGCCTCCTCCGCATCGACGGCAAAACGTACCGGTACTTAGGGAACCAGCCGCGGGATGCCGCGCCGATGAAACAAATGCGCCGGGAGGTGACCCCGACCCGGACGCACTACCACTTCGAGGCCGGAGGCGTGCTGCTGTGCCTCATCTTCCTGACGCCCGCCCTACCGGAAGACCTCGACGTGCTCTCCCGCCCGCTCACCTACGTCCAGTTCGAGGTCAGCGCGACGGACGGCAAGACGCACGATGCGGCCCTTTACTTCGACGCCCCCGCCACGCTGGCCACTAACATCGCCGACCAGAAGACGGCGTGGTCGCGAGTGAAGGTGGGCGGCGGCATCGAAGCGGTCCGCGCCGGCATGGAGCGGCCCGAGATGCTCGCCCGCTCCGGCGACAACCTGCGCATCGAGTGGGGCCATCTGTATCTCGCCCTGCCGCCGGCGAGCGGCGGCGAGCTGATCGCGCATCCCCGAGCCCGCGGCGAGTTCGCCCGCACGGGCCAACTGCCTGAAGCCGACGAACTCGAGCCGCCGGTGCGTGTGGCCCGCGAGCAGCCGCAACTGGCGGCGGCGTGGCAGTTGAAGCAGGTTGGCAAGACGCCGGTGGTGAAGTGGGCGATGATCGCCTACGACGACTACTACTCGATTCAGTACCTGCAGCGGAACCTGCGGCCCTACTGGCGGCGCAACGGCATGGGCGCGGCGGAACTGCTGCGGCGGGCCGCCAGCGAGTATCCGCAACTGGCCGAACGCTCGAAGAAGTTTGACGCCGAGCTGACGGCCGACCTCGTCAAGGCCGGCGGACAGCAGTTCGCCGGCATCGCCGTGCTGGCCTACCGCCAGGCGATTGCGGCGCACAAGCTCACGGCGGACCTGGACGGCACGCCGCTGTTCTTCTCCAAGGAGAACTTCTCGAACGGCTGCATCGCCACGGTGGACGTGACGTATCCGTCGGCGCCGCTGTTCCTGCTGGCCAGCCCGAAGCTGCTGAAAGGGATGCTGCAGCCGATCATAGACTACGCCTCGCTGCCGCGCTGGCGCTTCCCCTTCGCGCCGCACGACCTGGGCCAGTACCCGCTGGCCAACGGGCAGGTGTACGGCGGAGGGGAGCGGACCGAGGAGAACCAGATGCCGGTGGAGGAGAGCGGCAACATGCTGATTCTCACCGCCGCGCTGGCCGAGGCCGAAGGCAACGCCGCTTTCGCCGGCAAGTACTGGCCGCTGCTGGGCAAGTGGGCGGCCTACCTGCGGGAGAAGGGCATGGACCCGGAGAACCAGCTATCGACGGACGACTTCGCCGGGCACCTGGCGCACAACACCAACCTGTCGATCAAGGCCATCGTGGCGCTCGGGGCTTACGCCCAGTTGGCCTCGAAGCTGGGCCATGCGGAGACGGCGGCCGAGTACCGCAAGGCGGCCGAGGAGATGGCGCGGAAGTGGCCGGAGATGGCGAAGGACGGCGACCACTACCGGCTGGCCTTCGACAAGCCGGGGACGTGGAGCCAGAAGTACAACCTGGCGTGGGACACGATCCTGGGGCTGAAGCTGTTCGACCCGTCGATCGCCAAGACCGAGGTGGCCTACTACCTGACGAAGCAGAACAAGTATGGCCTGCCGCTGGACAACCGCCAGACCTACACGAAGCTGGACTGGATCCTGTGGACGGCGACGCTGGCGGAGAAGCGGGCCGACTTCGAGGCGCTGGCCGGGCCGGTGTGGAACTTCCTGAACGAGAGTCCGAGCCGGGTGCCGATGACCGACTGGTACTGGACGGTGGACGGCAGGCAGCGGGGCTTCCAGGCGCGGAGCGTCGTGGGCGGGGTGTTCATCCCGGTGCTGAAGGACGCCGCGCTGTGGAGGAAGTGGCGGTCGAGGTAGGGGCCTTGCGCCCCGGGCCGGACGGGGTTATGGTGCGGGTGGAGGGAGGTTCTGGATGCCTCACACGCTGCATCACCCGCTTCACCCGGACCCGCACGTCATGGAGTGGCTGCGGCTGGCAGGCATCATCCTGGTGGCGCTGGCGGCGTTGCTGGCGCTGGTGGCGATGGTGCTGATGTCGCAGTCGCCGGAGGGCCTGCCGCTGATGATGACCCACAACTGAGAGACACAATGGGCCGGATTTGTTTAAAACAGATCCGGCCCGTGGTGTAGAAGAGTGCAGGCCGGCCTGGAGGCCGGCCGCAGGCCTGGAGGCCTGCCCCACCTAGGCGGAGTTGAGCATTTCGTCCCAGGTGACTTCGCGCTTGGTTTGGATGGCCATGCGGCCCAGGATAGCCGTCAGGGTGGATTCGACGGAGGTTCTGGTCATGTCGATGATCTCGCCCTTTTGGATGCCGTTGAAGAATGCCGTGGTGGCTTCGAGGGTGATGTCGGAGATGGACTCCTCGCGCTCCATGAGGCTGGTGTCGCGGAGGTCGTCGGCGCTCTTGTAGCGGACGTTGGGGGTCATGCCGTGGAGCTTCATGTAGCGGCGTGAAGTTTCGAGCATGCCCTTGGAGCCGTAGAACTGCTCCTTGACGTCGCGATAGCCGGCGGTGTGCTTGATGGAGATGAGCCAGCCTTCGAGGCCATCGGGGTACTGGTAGATGACGTCGTGGTGGTCCGTGGTCCAGTCGCCGTAGGGGATGGGATAGCGGACGCCGCCGCGGCCGACGGCGCTGAGGGCGTGGCGGTCGCCGCCGAACCAGTTGATGGTGTCGATGCCGTGGCAGTCCTGCTCGACGATGGGGCCGCCGGAGTATTTCATCCAACTGCCCCAGCGGCGGACCTGATTCTCTTCCTCGGAGATGCCGGCGTAGGGTTGGGGCGCGCCGGTGGGGGGCAGGTAGCCGAGCACCCAGTAGCTCATCATGAGCTTCATTTCGCCGATTCTGCCGCTGGTGAGATAGGAGTGGGACTTGAGGTACTGGGCGCTGAAGCGCTGCTGGAAGCCGAACTGGATGCGTTTGGATCTGTCGCGACGCTCCCAGGCGCGGAGCATGCGTTTGCAGCCGGCGACGTCGGCGCCGGCTGGCTTCTCGCAATAGATGTGCTTTTTGGCCGCGATGGCGGCCTCGTAGTGCTCGGGGTGGAGGAAGACGGGCGTACTGATGAGGACGGCGTCGACGTTCCGATCGTTGAGCAGGTCGTGGTAGTCCCTGTAGGCGGGCACCTTATCGGCGCCGGGGATCTTGGTTTTTCCGGCGTCGATGCGGTCGGGATATTTGTCGCAGATGGCGGCGATTCTCGAATTGGGATCGCGGGTCATCAGCTCGCCGACATACTGGCCGCGGCCGCCGGCGCCGATGACGCCGAAGCCGATTTTGGAGTTGGCCTGGGCGCCGAAGGCGGTGGCGGGCGGCACGATCAGGATGCCGCCCACGGCGTTTCTTCTGGTGATCCCGCTCACAGCTCGACTCCGGTTTCGACCCAGCGGCCCTCCTTACCGCTTTGAATGACGGCCTCGCAGACCTTCTGGGTCTGGAGGGCGCAGCGGAAGTCGGGCTGGAATTTCCTGCCGGTTTCGAGGCACTCGACGAAGTCGGCGAGGGCATTGAGGAAGGAGTGCTCGTAGCCGATGACGAGGCCGGGCACCCAGTATTTGCTCATGTAGGGATGCTCGCCGTTGGTGACGTGGATGCGGCGCCAGCCGCGGACGTGGGACTCGACGCCGGCGTACTGGAAGTAGTCGAGGTATTCCATCTCCTCGAGGTTGAACTTGAGGGAGCCGTCGGCGCCGTTGAGCTCGAGGGTCTTGAGGGCCTTGTGGCCGCGGGCGTAGCGGGTGGATTCGAAGAGGCCGAGGGAGCCGTTGGCGAACTCGGCGATGAAGAGGCAGGCGTCGTCGATGCCGACGGGCTCGACCTTGCCGGTGAGGGTGTGCATGCGCTCCTTGACGAAGGTCTCGGTGCGGGCGACGACGCGGGTGATGGGGCCATTGAGGTACATGGCGGTGTCGATGTTGTGGGCGAGTAGGTCGCCGGTGACGCCGGAGCCGGCGGCTTTGACGTCGAGGCGCCAGAGGGCGTCGCCGCCCTGGGGCACGTCGGCGGAGATGGTCCAATCCTGGAGGAAGTTGGTGCGGTAGTGGTAGGGGCGGCCGATGCGGCCTTCGTCGATCAACTGTTTGGCGAGCGAGATGGCGGGCACGCGGCGGTAGTTGAACATGACGAGGTTGGGGACGCCGGCCTTTTCGACGGCTTCGACCATGGGCTCGGCCTCGGCGACGGAGCGGGCGAGGGGTTTTTCGCAGATGATGATCTTGCCGGCCTGGGCGGCGGCGATGGCGATTTCGGCGTGGGCGAAGTTGGGGACGCAGATGTCGATGAGGTCGATATCGGGAGCCTGCATGAGCTTGCGCCAGTCGGTTTCGACGCGCTCATAGCCCCAGGTTTCGGCGAAAGCCTGGGCCTTTTCGGCGTTGGTATCGCAGATGGCCTTGAGGACGGAGCGGCGGCCGGGCTGGAAGAAGTTGTTCAGCCGGCGGTGGGCATTGGAGTGGGTGCGGCCCATGAAGCCGCAGCCGACGAGACCGACTCTGAGTTCTTTCATTGTGCATACCTCCTGATGAGTTCGGCGACGCGCTTCCGGCAGGTTTCGGTGGCGGCCCAAGCGTCGGGCCAGAAGCAGAGGTCGATGGTGATCCAGTCGTGGGGCAGGCGGGCGGCCTTGAGGACGGCGGGGAAGAGGACGTCGAAGTCGATGACGCCGAGGCCGAAGGGCGGGTGGGCGGAGGTTTCGTCGCCGCCGTTGGCGACCTTATGGCAGGTGTTGTCGCTATCGATCAAATGGATGTGATTGATGCGGCCGTCGAGGAGATGGAGGAACTCGAGCTGCGTGGGGAACGTTTCCTTTTCGCCTTCCTGGCGGGCGCCGTTGACGCCGACCATCTGGCCGTGGCAGGTGTCGTACTGGAGGCCGAAGTTGGGGCGGTTGACGGCGTCGTGGACGCGGACGATGTCGGAGGGTTTATTGAAGGCGAAGCCGGGCTCGAATTCCCAGGTGACGTACTGGCCGTTCGAGGCGGCGATATCGGCGCACTTCCGCCAGGCGCGGACGACGCGGTCCAGGGCGGTCGCGTAGTCGATTTCGCGGAGGATGGAGGGGGGCTGGACGCAGTCGACGCGGATGCCCTGGATGCCGAGATCCCTGGCGAATTCGGAATTGCGCTGGAATTCGGCGATATATTTGGACTGGTCGTCCGTATTAATCAGCTTTTCGCCCCAAAGGTTGGCGGCCATACCGGAGATGCCGAGGCCGAGTGCGTCGAGCTGTGCCTTGAGTTCGGCGCGCTGGGATTTTTCGGGCATGGCGCCGGGCCAATCGGAGTCGGGCCCGTTGGGGTTGCCGGGATTGGGGTGAGGGGGGAAGGCGCCGAGCTCGACGCCGTCGAAGCCGAGCTGCTTGAGCTGCCGGCAGACGGTATCGAAGGGGATGGGGTGAGAAGCGTAGGGGCCGATGGTGTAGGCCCAGGAACCGATGGAGATGCGCATGGGTGTGATCCTCTTCTTACAGACCGGGTAACAGATGGGCGGCCCGGCAGGGGGCCGCGAGAACGAGGCCCGCGCTGGGGGCGAGGGCGTGCGTAACCTGGGAGTTGTCGAACAAGTATGAAGCCTCGGTCAGTCACTATATCGTAGAAGGGCGGGCCGAGGGGCATCGGCGGTTGGGGCCGAGGGCTGGGTTCGTTCCGGCACCGGAAGTTTCAGGGCGGGAGAGGCGGGGCCGGCGGGGATTGGAGGCTGGGTTCGTTCCGTCAATGGGCGTGGCGGGGCAGCGGCGGAGGGGTCAGCGGAGGGTGGATCCTGGGTTCGTTCCGTCACCGGGAGTTCGGGGGAGGTGGCGGAGGAAGCGGCGCCGGGATCGGGGTCCTCGGCCGATTGCTCGAGCATTTCCTGAGGGGAGATGATGGGGGCGAAGGAATCGTCGGGATCGGAGAGGCGTTCGGAGACGGGGAACTTGCGACGGGCTTCGTAAAGAGTGTCGAGGAGGCGGGCGCGGGCGGCATTGAGTTTTTGGATCTGCCGCTGGACGTGGGCGAGAGTGCGGGAGCTATCGAGGAGGTGGCGTACAGCGAGGGCGGTGACGGCCGGTTGGGGGTAGGCGGCTTTCTGGAGGTCGGGGGGGAGTTGTTGGACGGCGATTTGGGCGTTGATGAGAGTGGTGGCGATGGCGTGGTTGCGAGAGATGAGCCACTCGGTGGCGCAGAGTTCGCAGACGAGGGCGTCTTCGAAGGGGTCGGAGGGATTGAAGCGGCGTTTGAAAGCTTCGCGGATGAGATCGTAAGCTTCAGCGCATTCGGTGAGGAGGAGGACGTTGGAGGTGGCGTAGGCGCCGTGGGTGCGGGCGTTTTGGGAAGAGACGGCCTTGCCTTCGGGGGTGATGGGTCCCTTAGATTTGGAGCCGTTGAGGCGGGAGCGTTCCGCGGGGGTGAGGTTGTTGGGGGAGTTAGAGTCGCACATATGAGTCTCCGTGGGAGAGGATGGGGGGGAGGCGGGGAGATCCGGACGGGGGTGGGAGGGGGGAGGGTGGGGAAGTGATTGAGGGGAGGGGAGTTCGGGGCTGAAAAAAAAGTTGCGAATTCTGTCAATCCCTCATGCGCCCCCTACGGGAACGCACAACGAGGGATGAAAACCGCGCCGCAGGCGCGGTCGGCCAACAGGCGAACAGACGGTAGTCGGCATTTCGTTCAAGTCACTGATTCCGCAGGAGATCAATTTGGCCTTTTTCGAAGGATCGTGAAGTTCCGGTGGGCTCGATTGTGTGGATGCGGGGCTGACTTCGGGGCGCTGCGCGTGCTATCCGACTGTAGTAGGATGGTTTGTATGCCGCGCGGGAATCCGTCTCCGAAACTGGCGATCACGGTGGATCCTGAGGTCCACGAGGGGGTGGTTTCGGCGGCGGCGCGAGAGGGGGTGAGCGTGTCGGCGTGGATGACGGCGGCGGCGAGGGAAGCGCTGCGGCGGCGGGCGGGGCTGGATGCGGTGGCGCAGTGGGAGAGTCAGCACGGGCGATTCAGCGAGGAGGAGATGGAAGAGGCGCGGAGGCGGGTGCGGGCGCAACTGCGGGCGGGGCG
>DAHVTI010000604.1 GCA_027324255.1 Bryobacterales bacterium
GGTTCACCCCCAGTGACTGGAACATGCTCCACACCCCGTGGTACAGGTGAATCGCCAGCAGGATGTTGGCGATGATGTAGAACAAGCTCGCCGCCGGGCTCCGGAACCCTACGATCACGTTGTGGTAGACATCGCCCTTGACGAACTCGCTGCCCATCGCCTGCCCGGTGGTGAAGTGCAGGATGTGGTACACCAGGAACGCCCCGACGATCGGCCCGCTCCAGATCATCGTCCGCGCCGCGTAGGATGTCGCGATCGTCGCTTTCTTGACGTACGCCTGCGGCCGCGCCGCAAGCTTCAGCCGCCACAACTGGTACGCCGCCAAAATGTGCAACCCGGCGCAGGTCAGCAGCACCGCCCGCACCACCCACAACGCGCTGCCCAAGCCCTGCAGCAGCTCCGCGTAGTGGTTCAGCTTCTCCTGGCCCTGGAACACCTGCAGGTTCCCGATCATGTGGCCCAGCACGAACCCGCACAGCACAAAGCCCGTCGCGGCCATGACTACTTTCTTGCCGACGACGGACTGGTAGAAAGTGGCGGTTCTTTCCAGACCGCCGTTCACTGCGATTGAACTCATCGAGGCACTCCCTGATCCCCGTGGTATGGCTTGGGATGTCGCGAACATCCCAGCGCTTCTGCTTCAAGGATGCCCGGAAGCCACCATTGTATGAAAAATTTCGGAGTGCCGGGTGCTTTTGGCTCTGCAAGCGAAAGCGGGCCTGCATCGTCTGCGGGCCCGCTCGCATGAAAAAGGTTGTTCTTACGGCTTCCCTGCCGCCCTGACTACTTACTGACCAGCGCGATCTCCACCCGTTCCCTCTTCGCGCCCTTCGCCACCAGCATCTGCGCCTTCGTCGCCGGCACGCCGGCGCCCGTCGCCGCGCCCGTCACCCAGACTTCCGCCAGCCGGTACGTCCCGCCCACCTTCTCAAACACCAGCCGCGGGCCCTTCGGGTTCGCCGGATCGCCTGTCGGGAACGTCAGCAAGGCGTGCCTCTCGCCTGACGGGGCAGTGATCACCAGCGTCGCGTTCGCCGAGCGGTGCTCGACCTCGTACTCGCCCGCGGGCATGGCCCTCTCCCCCGCCTCGAAGGCGAACGGCACCGTCACGTGGATGGCCGCCATCGGGTTGGCGGATGCGGGCATCGCGGCCGCCAGGCAGAGTATCGCCGCCAGCGCGCTGAATGTGGAAATGAGCCTTTTGATCTTCATGGATGTCTGTGCCTCCCAGGCTATCTGTCTGTTCTTTTCCTCCGGCCGGGCAGCCCGTGCTGCCTTGCCTCTGAATGAACAAACGTTTCGCCCTGAGATTCGTTCGGCATTCCGCGCCGAATTTACATCCTTCACGCCGCGCCGCCGCCCAGGCTCGCTCCGGCCTTATCCCATCACCCGCTCAAATGCCGCCTTGAATATTTCCATCTCCTCCCGCGTCCCCACCGTCACCCGCACGTGCGCCGGCCACGACGGCCACGACCGCCCGATGTACACCTTCCGCGCCGCCATCGCCGCCGCCGCCTCGCGCCCCGGCCGCTTCACGTCCACCATGAACTTGTTGCTCACCGAAGGCACGAAGGCGTAGCCCTTGCCCCGCATCCACTCGAACACCCCTTCCCGCACCTCTTTCACATACTGCTTTCTCTGCGCCAGTACGCCCTTCGCCAGCAGGCTCGCCGTCGCCCCCGTCATGCCCGTGGTCGTCAGGAACCCCGCTCCGTACGCCCGCAATTTGTCCAGCAGGTCCGGCCGCGCCACCGCCACTCCGGCGCGCAGCCCCGCCATCCCGTAGAGCTTTGAAAACGTCCGCAGCACCACCACGTCTTTTCCCGCCTGCACCAGGTCCAGGCACGGCTTCTCGTCCGAGAAGTGGATGTAGGCTTCGTCGATCAGCACCACGCTCCCCGCCGGCTTTTTCTCCACCAGCCGCTCGATGCCCGCACGCCGCGTCACCGTGCCCGTCGGGTTGTTCGGGTTGCAGACGTAGAACACCCCGGCGCGCGGCCCCGCCGCCTCCAGCATGGCGTCCACGTCGTGCTCGTACGTCTTTGTCAGCGGCACCTTGTGCACCGGCGCATTCGCCACCCTCGCCGCCCAATCCCCCGCCTCATAGCCGGGCTCGCCCTTCACAAACGCGCGCTCCGGCCCGCAGAACGCCAGCACCGTCCGGTGCAGCGGGTCGCTCGATCCCGCGTAGGATTGCACCAGCTCCGGCTTCACCCCCTCGATCTCCGCGAACGTCCGGCTCATCCGCAGCACTTCCCCGTACATGTACCGCCCGCCGCGCTTCAGCATCGCGCCCATCGCCTCCAGCGCCTCCGCGCACGGCCCCAACGGGTTCTCGTTCGCGTTCAGCAGCACGGCGCCGGCCGGCGGCTCGCCCACATAGCTCATCTGCGCCAGCGCCCGCTCCGTTACCGGAGCCGCCGCCAGCCCGGCGCCTAGCGCCGCGGCCCGCCGCCCGAAGGCCCGTCTTGAAAAAGCTTCGCCCTGTCCCATTTCTCGATGGTCTCCTTCGCCAGTGCCGTCATCTTTTCCACCACCGCGCCGAAGTACTCTTCCGCCTTCTTCTGGTCGAACCGCACCGATCCCTGCCCCGCCTGGTAAAGGATCACCGGCGCCGGGAACGGAAACGCGTACCACGTCCCCGCCACCGGCCGCGGCGTCTCCAGCTTCCTGTCGTACCGCGCCTGCTGCACCAGCTTCCCGTCGATGGCCTGGATGAAGGCCGTCTCGTTCCAGCCCGCGTGTCCCCCGTCTTCCCCGAACACCTTCAGGGTGACGTCCGAGCAGATCGCCCACCAGTTCGTCACCAGCACGCGCACCCGCCGCTCCCGGCCGATCTTTTCCGCCAGTTCGTTCAGGATCGCCGTCTGCGGCCCGCCGTGACCGTTCACCACGATGATGTTTTCAAAGCCATTCCTGGCGAGGCCCGCCAGCACGTCCGCCACAAACGCCCGGTACGCGGATGCCGAGATCTGGAACGTCCCCGCATACCCGTCCAGGCTGCCCGTCACTCCGTACGGGATCAGCGGCGCCACCAGTGCGTCCAGCTTCGGCGCCATGGCCCGCGCCAGGGCCAGCGGCGCCGTGTTGTCCGCGCCGTTGTTGATCACCCCGTGCGCTTCCACCGTTCCCGCCGGCAGCAGCACGGTGCGGATCCGTGCGGGCACCAGCTCGCGGAACTCCATCCAGTTCAGGTCGTTCATCTCGCGGGTCGTCTGCGCAAGAAGCGCCGGCGCCGCGCACAGCAGCAGGACAAGGGTTCGGTTCCGCATATCGGCCTCCTCCTACAATAAGGCCGATTGCTCCACGCCGCAGCCGCTGCCTTATCTCGACAGGCGCAGGATCTCGCTCGCGATCCTCGAAAACGCCTGGTTCAGTTGCGTGTTGTTCGGCGCGAACACGTACAGCCCCGTCGTCTGCGTCCGCGTGTAGCTCAGGCTCGTCGGGTCGTTGGCGATCTTCGCCAGCAGCACCTCGTCCGGCGGCCCGCTCCCTGTCGGATCCCCAAGTCCGATCACGTAGAACACCGGCGTGTACGTGGGGTCGGTCCGGATCCGCGTCGCCGCGTTGTCGGTTGCGTTGGTCGCCGCCGCACCGATGGACGACGGCTGATCCGGCCGGATCTGCCCGGAGTACGTCCCTGAGTTAAAGAACGAGACCGACCGGTAGCAGCACCCCGTCGCGTTCCCGTATGCGTCCTGCGCTGGAATGTAGGCAATGTCGCGCCGCACCTGCGTCAGGTTCGAGGTGCCCGGCCCGAAACTGCAGCCCGCGCGGCTCTCCGGACTGCTCGTCGCTCCATTGATCGAAACGTCCGTAGCATTCACCGACGTCGTATATCGCTCGTATAGCCCGAAGGTGCTGCCGGTAGACGCATCCCCGGATCCGCCGGCCGCCATCACGCCCAGCCGGTCCTGCGGATTCCAGCCAGGGCTCGTGTTGCCGCGGCCCGCCGCGTCGTAGCAGGTGCTCTTCGGAAAACTGTACTGGCGCGCCGTGTTCGGATAAGTTGAAGAGCCGTCGCCATAGCGCGTATCGGACACCCGCTTCACCGGGTAGCTCGCCGTCAGCGCCGTCGGCACTCCGTCCGTGAAGAACAGGATCAAGTTTAGAGATCCCGGCTCATTGATGGTCACCAGTTGGTTGTATGCCTCCGAAATCGCCATCGCGCTACTTGTGCCGCCCACGCACGAGATGTCCGCGATCACCGCGTCCAGCGTCGGGCTCGACGTCTTGAACGTCTTCGACGCCTCAAAGCCCAGGCGCCAGCCGCTGCTGTATGTGATCAGCCCCAGCCGGTCCCGCCCCTCGGCAAAATTCGCCACAAACGCCCGCGCCGCATCCTTCATCGGTTCGCACGAGCCCGAATTCGCCATGCTGCCCGACCGGTCCAGCACCAGGATCAGGTTCACATCCCTCCTCGACGCCGTCCCCGAGGCCGTCACCGGAACCTGGTTGTAGCCCGCCATCTTCAGGAAGTACGTCGGCGACGACAGCGTCGCCGTCACCTGCACCGTCCTGGTCCTCAGCCCGCTCTCGGCCACCGTGATCTGCACCGCCAGGTCCTTCGTGTTCATGGTTCCTACCGGGAAGTTCGCCGAAAAGAACGCGTTCGCCCGCGCCCGCGCCGATGCCTCCTGTGCCGCCAGCGTCAGCCCCACGTTCAACGACCGCGCCGCCGCCAGCGCCGCCGCGTCGCACGACGACGACAGTTTCGCCTTCACCAGGTACAGGAACGCCGCGTCCACCGCCAGCGCCACCATGAAGGTGATCAGCACCAGGCCCATGGCCGTGATGACCATCGCGATCCCGCGCTTAGTAGATCGACCGCGCATACACCGGCCCCCTGTTGTTCAACGTCGGAAAGTCCTGCACCGGAGACTCGAACCACGCCTCCGAAAGGTACGCCACCTCGCCGTCGCTCAGCGCCAGAGTCGTCCCGAAGTTCGCGGATATCGCACTGGCATTCTTCAGGTAGTCCACCGCGTCGATCGTCCCGTCCGCGTTCAGGATCGAGTCCGACGGCGTCCCGTACTTGCTCGCCGCCAATAGCTTGTTGCCGATCACGATCCGCTGCACGAACACCGTCTGGTTCAGGTTCGCGCACTGCGCCAGCGAAACCCCTCCGTCGGCGCACTGCTGCGTGCCGATCTTCATCATCTTGCTCAGGATCACCACCCCCTTGCCCCCCGTCCGCGTCAGCCCCAGCCCGGACGCCAGACGCACGATCAGGTCCTGGTTGCCCGGCTTCGAGAAGTCCACCCAGCGCGCGTACATGTGCCCTGCGTCCCGGCTCACCTGGTTCGTCTGCATCACCCGCTTCAGGTCCAGCCCCATGATCACCATCCACAGGTACAGCGGTATCAGGAATGTTGCGCACAGCCCGAACTCCACCAGCGCGTTGCCGCCGGATCTTCTTCGCCGTTTTCGGGTCATTGCTTTCTCCTCTACCTCGGCGGCGGACTCGCCCCCCCGGGTATCCCTTCCATCCGGTCCGATGCGCGCGCGCTCACGTTCAACGACCCCACCCACCGCCACACCGGCGCCATCCAGGGAAACTGGTACCCCTCCACCGACACCTCCACCAGGTTCCCCGGCAGATTGTCCGGAGTCTCCACCAGCGTGTCCGGCCGGTAATATCGGATCTTGATGCAGTCGCTGCCATTCTTCAGAAATCCCATCGCGTTCTCGCTCACCACCGCCTTGATCGACGCATCGTGCCCCAGTCCCGGCCTCAACTGGTACGTCACCGCATACCGCACCCCCTCCCGCACCGCATGTTGAAACGTGTTCTGCAGGAAGATAGCCAGGCCGTGGTCCAAAAACGCAAAAATCAGGGCCATCAGCGGCGCCAGGATCATCGCGCTCTCTACCGCCACGTTCCCGCGCTGCCTCTTCCTGCCTTCTGTGGATGCAATCGTGTCCATATCTCTCTCTTCGACTTTGCCTGCTGAGACGCTTCAGTCCCTTCCTGCCTTTACGCTTCTCACAGGCATAGGAGGAAACACCCGTCCAATTAGGTACAATCCCTCCCTTGCCGGTTGCCTCTGTACTTTCTCCCGCCCTTGCACGAGAATGTAAGTTCCTACCGCCATGGGCAACAATCCTTCATCCGGGCAGCAGGAGGACGACCTTCTGACAAGCCAGATCCCCGATTCCGGCGACGTCTCCCGGCAGGACCTGTTGCTGGTCGAACTGCGCGACGCCTACGAGGCCCACTCCGCCCTCCTCCTACGCCTCGCCGTCATGCATTGCCGGAATATCGAACTCGCCCGCGATGCCGTCCAGGAAGCCTTCCTCCGCTACCACCTCGAGCGCACCCAGGGCCGCGTCATCGACGCCCCCCGCCCCTGGCTCGCCCGCGTCGTCACCAACTTCCTCACCGACGAAGCGCGCCGCGCCCAAACCCGCGAACGCTTCGCCGCCGCCGCCCGCGTCGCCGCACCGCCCCTCGAACTCGACCAACCCGCCGACCTCCCCCTCCGCATCCGCCGCGCCCTCTCCCCGCGCGAATACCAATGCGTCGAACTGCGCAGCCTCGGCTTCAGTTATGAAGAGGTGGCCGAGTCCCTCAAAATCAGCCCCGGCACCGTCGCCAGCCTCATGTCGCGCGCGCTCCGCAAGCTCCGTCCCATTTTCGGAGGCAGGAGATGAGATTCGCCCGTCTCGCTTTTGCCCGCTTCGCCCGCCTGCGCCGCCACTGCTCCCACGCCGAACTCGTCGCCTTCCAGTGCGCCAGCCTTGAAGACTCCGCCGCCCGCCGCACCGCCCGCCACCTCGCCGCCTGCACCCGCTGCTCTTCAGAACTCGACCTCATCCGCGATGACTTCGCCCTTCTGGACCGCACGCTCGCCGTCGATCACCCCCTCACCCAGGTCGCTGCCGAAGACTGGGCCCGCCTGCTCGCCGCCCTGGACACCGCCCCTTCGGCCTCCCGCCGCCACCCCTCGCCCGAGGTCCTCGCCGCCTACCTCGGCCATTACGCCCGCTCCGCCGCCGGCGCCGATCCTGCCCCCATGGAAGTGCTCGAAACCCTCCTTGGCGCCCGCGCCGCCGCCGCCATTTCGGCCGCTGTCCTCGATACGCCCGGGGAACCTGAGGCCTCTTCATGATCCGGTCCGGCGGCGTCGCGTTTTCTCGTGCCCTCCCCCGGATTCTGACGCCCGGCTATCCCCTCTCCTGGGCCGTCGCCCTTGTCTGTGCCCTCTACTTCACTGCTGCCTCGGCCAGCCTCCTCGTCTGGATCCTCACCGGCAATGCCACCGTCCTCAGCATCTGTTTCCAGGAGATCGGCGGACCGCTGCTCGCCGTCTTCGCCATGATCGAGGCCGCCGCCGCCCTCCGCGTCTGGTCCCTGTTCAACCCCGGCGAGCCGCTCCGCACCGGCTGGTTTTTCCTCGCTTCGGCCGGTTCCGTCCACGCCGTCTCCGTCATCACCCGCCACCTCCTCGGCCGCAACATCCTCCTCAACCCCCTCCGCTTCCTGCCCTCGTCGTCCCCCCTCTTCCCGCTGCTCGACGACTTCGGCCGAGTCCTCGGCGGCACTTTGCTGCCCCTCGTTCTGCTCGCCGGCATCTACTTCGTCCTCCGCGTCTACCGCCGCCTGCGCCTCCTCACCCGCCTCTCCCCCGTGGACTACCTCGCCCTGGCCGTCGCCGCCCTCTTCCTCGCCTTCGAATTCTCCGAACTGCTGCGCTGGCTCCCTCTCCGCCGCGGCAACATCACCGCCCTCTGGACCATGGATTGGGCCACCGACCCTCTGTTCATCCTCCTCTTCGCCGCCGCCATCGTTCTCCGCCGCGCCAACCTCGCCCTCCGCCGCGGCCGCCTCGCCCGCTGCTGGACCGCCTACGCCGCCGCCATCTTCCTCACTTGCACCGGCAATTTGGGTGTCGCGCTCGTCGAAGGCGGCTTCATCACCCAAAACCAATCCTGGCCTTTCTGGCTGATCTGGTACCCGGCCGCCGCCGGCTTCACCCTCGCTCCCATCTTTCAAATGGAAACCATGCACCTCGCCCTGCGCTCTCAGGCCGCCTCGCCGCGCTTCTGATCGCTCCTCCATCTCCCGCCGCTATCCCGGCCTTCGCGGCTTCTCCCGGATACCGCCTTCCGCACACCAGGCCGACACATCCCTCCCCGCGGGGTGTATCGTGTCTTGAGGTGCCCGCCATGCGAACCTTTATCGTTTTAGCTGCCGCTTTCAGCTTCTCCGTCTTCGGCCAGTTCCAGGGGGGCCCGCCTCAAAAATACGACCCCGACTGGACCACACTCATGCGACACCCCGTCCCCGCCTGGTTCGACGAAGCCAAGCTCGGCATCTTCGTCCACTGGGGCATCTACTCCGTCCCCGCCTTCGCCCCGCCCACCGGCGAACCCGGCAACGTGGACTTCTCCAAGTGGTTCGCCAACAACCCCTACGCCGAATGGTACGCCAACACCATGAAGATCGCCGGCTCTCCCACCGCCCTCCACCACCAGCAGAAGTACGGCGCTGGTTTCGGCTACCTCGACTTCATCCCCCAGTTCAACCAGGCCGTCGCGAAGTGGGACCCCGCCCGCATGGCCGCCGCCTTCCAGGACGCCGGCGCCCGCTACGTCGTCCTCACCACCAAGCATCACGACGGCTTCCTCCTGTGGCCCAGCAAGGTCCCCAATCCGCACCGTCCCGCCAGCCAGCAGAGCGCCAGCCGCGACATCGCCGGCGAACTCACCCGCGCCGTCCGCGACAAGGGCATGAAGATGGGCCTCTACTATTCCGGCGGCCTCGACTGGTCCTTCGTCTCCGAGCCCATCCTCGCCATGGGCGATCTCATGAAACGCGTCCCCCAATCCGCCGAATACGCCGCCTACGCCGACGCCCACTGGCGCGAGCTCATCGACGGCTACCAGCCCTCCGTCCTCTGGGACGACATCAGCTACCCCAAGGCCGGCCAGACCGCCGCCCTCTTCGCCGAGTACTACAACCGCGTCCCCGACGGCGTCATCAACAACCGCTTCAACGTCCCGCACTCCGACTTCACCACCCCCGAATACTCCAGGTACGACCGCATCGTCGAAAAGAAGTGGGAGTCCTGCCGCGGCCTCGGCTTCTCCTTCGGCTACAACCAGGTGGAAGGCCCCCAGCACGTCCTCCCCGCGCCCGAGCTCATCCGCCTCCTCATCGACATCGTCAGCAAGAACGGCAACCTGCTGCTCAACGTCGGCCCCCGTGCCGACGGCTCCATCCCCGAGATTCAACTGGACCGCCTGCGCGCCCTCGGCGCCTGGCTCCGCCAGAACGGCGAGGCCATCTACGCCACCAAACCCTGGATCCGGCCCTCCGCCAAAACCTCCGACGGCGTCGCCGTCCGTTTCACGCAGAAGGGCGGCAGCGTTTACGCCATCCTGCTCGATCAGCCCAAGGGCCGCGAGGCCGCCATGGAAGGGCTCTTTCTGCCCGGCGGAGCCAGGGTCACACTCCTCGGCGGCGGCGACATCCCCTGGAAGCAGGATGGCCGCACCGCCCGCCTCACCCTGCCGGCATCCCTGCCCGGCGGCTCCGCGTTCGCCTTCAGGATCACCCCCAAGCCCTCGCTCCTCGTCAGCGAATAAACAGAGGCTGGCCCTCGCCGCCCGGCGCCAGTATCCTGGGCCCGTGGTCACAGACCCGGCCGAACTCGCCCGGCTCGCGCACGAAAAGGAAGCGGAGAACCTCGAGTTCCGGCGCTTCGTCAAAGAACACCACGCCGGCCCGGAATTGCTCCACGTCATCGGCGCCGAGGTCGAAGCCGCCGTCGATTGCACCGCCTGCGCCGCCTGCTGCCGCCACCTGCGAGTCGAAATCGGCCAGGACGACCTCGACCGCATCGCCGCGTTCCTGAAGCTGCGCCCCGCCGAAGTCCGCCGCATGTACACAGAGGCCGACCCTGCCGGCGGCCCGCTCCTGCTGGCCCAGCCCTCCGGCGAGTGCGTTTTCCTCCACCAGCGCGTCTGCCTGATCTACGACGTCCGCCCCGCCGCCTGCCGCCACTTCCCCTACCTCACCCCGCACGAAAACAGCCTCGGCGCCCGCGCCGAATCCATCTCGCGCCACGCCTGGTTCTGCCCCATCGTTTTCAATGCGCTCGAGGAGTTCAAGCGCCGCGCCGGCTTCCACCCTCACTCCGGCCGTTGAGCCAGATCCAGCAGCCCGCGCGCCGCCTTCAGGTTCTCCTCCACCATCTCCCACGCGTCGGAACAGAAGCAGAGGTCCACACACCACCATTCGATGCGGGGCACCGCCAGCAGCTTCCTGGCCACCGCTGCCCACGGGATGAGCCCCTGCCCGAGCGGCACGTGCGTGCTCGTCTCGTCGCTGAACAGCGTCCCGTCCGAGTCGATCACGTGCACGGCACCAATGGCGCCGTGCAGCTTCCCCAGCAACTCCTCTACTCCGCCCTCCAAAACCTCCGGCTTGCCGTGCTGCCGCGCGCCCTCCACCGCGCACATGTAGGCGTGCGCCGTGTCGAACAGGATCCGGAACCACGGGTGCCCCACCCGCGCGTGCATCTCCGCCACTTCCGACGGCTTGTTGAAGATGAACCCCGGCTCGAACTCCCAGGCCATCACCACCTGCCCCTGCCGCGCCTCGTCCGCGCACTCCCGCCACAGGTCCGCCAGCCGGTGGAAGCTCGCCTCGTACTCGGCGTCCGGCACGGACCCCGGCGCTGTCGCCGAGTCCACCCGGATCATCGGGCAGCCGAGGTCGTGGCACAACTCCACCTGCCGCCGGAACTCGTCCAGGTACCCCTGCCGGTTCCCCGGCACCGTCGGGCTGTGCGCCCCCAGGTCCGACGAGTAGCCCGAAATCCCGAGCCCCAACCCGTCCAGCATCGACTTCAACGCCGCCCGCGACCGCCCGTCCGGGTACTTTTCCAGCGTCACGTGCGGCGGATACCCGTTCAGCTCGATGCCGTCATAGCCGGCCGCCGCCAGCCGCCGCGCGATCTCTTCGAGCGGCTTCGGATCGGCCGCGTAGGGCCCGAACGTGAAGGACCACGAACCCATGGAGAGCATCATCGCAATCGTTCACCAGTTTCCTATTCTCCCTCAAATCGTGCCATCTGGAGCCGCCGCGCTCCGGGCGCGCCCCTCGCCTCATACCCCGCGCCGTCCGCGAGCCCGATTTCCCACCTTTGCCTCCTCTTTTTCGTTTGTATCTTCAGACGATTCTATAGCTTGACGGATCCGCTGCCGATACAACACAATAGGGTAATCTTGTTAGCGCTCGGGTCGAGCGAGGGGGGAGATTTTGATTTTGCTGTACCGGAAGGTAGCATGAAGCGGATCTTACTGGCAGCCCTAAGCTTGCTCTTCGTCATAATCAGCCCTGTTTTTTCAGCGTCCCCGTCATCCGGCGCTCCCATTACCAAAAAGAAACCGGCCGCCCGTTCCGGCAGCCGCGCCGCCCGATCGAAGGCGAAAGTCAGCCGTTCTTCGACAGCACGCGTCACGTCCAAGCCGGTGGCGCCCAAGTCCGTCGCGCCCAAGTCCATTGCGCGCACACGGGCCGCCTCCACCAAGAAACGCACCACCCGCCGGGTTCGCCGGTATAGCCCCTGGGACACCCCCACGTATGCCGATTCCACCTGGGGGGACGTCGTCGACGGCGAGGACCTCACCGTCCGCCGCGCCGCCGTCGAGGCCCTCGGCCCGTACAACGGCAGCGTCGTCGTCGTCGATCCCAACACCGGCCGCGTCCTCACCATGGTCAACCAGAAGCTGGCCCTCACGGGCGCCTACCAGCCCTGCTCCACCATCAAGCTGGTCGCCGGACTCGCCGGCCTGAGCGAAGGCGTCATCGACAAGGACACCAAGCTCCGCATCGCCCGCCGCGTCTCTCTGGACCTCACCACCGCCCTCGCCAAATCCAACAACTCCTACTTCGCCAACGTCGGCGAGAAGCTCGGCTTTGAGAAGGTGAACTTCTACGGGCGCCTGCTCGGCCTCGGCGAAAGGGCCGGGCTCAATATCGAAGGCGAGAGCGCCGGCATCTTCCCCGACGCCAAGCCCAAGGACGTTCCGGTCGGCCTGATGACCAGCTTCGGCGAGGCCATCGGCCTCACCCCCCTGCAACTGGCCGCCGTCGTCTCCTCCATCGCCAACGGCGGCACCCTCTACTACCTGCAGTACCCCCGCAATCAGGAAGAGGCCGCCAGCCTGGTGCCCCGCGTCAAGCGCCAGCTCGACCTCCCCGCCAACATCTCCGACATGCGACCCGGCATGATGGGCGCCGTCGACTTCGGCACCGCCCGCCGCGCCATGTACGACGCCAACGAACCGATCCTCGGCAAGACCGGCACCTGCACCGACGCCCGCACCCACCTCGGCTGGTTCGGCAGCTTCAACGAGGTGGAGCACAACAAGCTCGTCGTCATCGTGCTGCTGACCGGCGGCAGGCCCGTTAACGGCCCGGTCGCCGCCGGCATCGCCGGCCAGGTCTACAAGAACCTCTCCCAACAGCAGTTCTTCGCGCAGGACCGCCCGGCGCTCTCGCCCGCCGCCCTCGTCCAGAGCGGCTCGCGCTAACCGGCCTCGCCCGGCGTCAGCACGTTTTCCGCGACGGCCCGCACCAACTGGTCCAGGCCGTCGCCCGTCACCGCCGAAATCCTGAAGAACGGCAGTCCCTGCCGTTTCGCCTTGCGCTGCAGGCTCTCCACCCGCTTCCTGTCCTGCGCCGCGTCCATCTTCGTCGCCACCACGAACATCGGCTTCCGCGCCAGCTCCTCGCTGAAGCTTGCCAACTCGGCCAGGATCACGTCGAAGTCGTGCTTCGGGTCCCGCCCCGAAAACTCGCTCACGTCCACCAGGTGCAGCAGCAGCCGCGTCCGCTCCACGTGCCGCAAAAACCGGATCCCCAGCCCGTGCCCTTCGTGCGCGCCTTCAATCAGCCCGGGGATGTCCGCCACCACGAACGTCTTCATGTCGTCGGCATGCACCACGCCCAGGTTCGGTTCCAGAGTCGTGAACGGATAGTCGGCGATCTTCGGCCGCGCCGCCGAAATGCGCGAGATCAGCGTGGACTTGCCGGCGTTCGGGAACCCCACCAGCCCCACGTCGGCCAGCAGCTTCAGCTCCAGCCGGATGCGCCGCTCCTCGCCCGGACTGCCCGGCTCGTGCCGCGTCGGCGCCTGGTTCACGGAAGTGGCGAAGTGCTGGTTGCCCCGGCCGCCCCGGCCCCCGCGCGCGATCACGAACTTGTCGCCTTCCACCGTGAAGTCGTGCAGCATTTCGCCCGTGCCGGCGTCCCACGCCACCGTACCCACCGGCACCGGCAGCTCGATGCTGTCCCCGTGCCGCCCCGTCCGGTTGCTGCCCTCCCCGTGCCTGCCGCGCTGCGCCGTGTGCTCCGGGTTGAAGCGGAAGTGGAGCAGCGTGTTGTGGTGGATGCTCGCGTACAGCACGATGTCGCCGCCCCGGCCGCCGTCGCCGCCGCTCGGCCCCCCCTTCGGCACGTACTTCTCCCGCCGGAACGCCATGCAGCCGTTGCCGCCGTCGCCCGCCTTCACCCGGATGGTCACTTCATCGACAAACATGTTTCAGGCCTCGTCCTGACAAGCAAAAGGCCGCCGGGCGGTGCGCCCGCCCGGCGGCCTCGATCCTTCCGTTTCCGGAGCTAGTTTTCCAGCGTCAAGACGCTGACGTACTTGCCCATGCGGCCCCGGTCGCGCCATTCCACGCGCCCCGGCACCGTTGCAAACAGCGTGTCGTCCTTGCCGATGCCCACGTTCTCGCCGGCCTTGTAGCGCGTCCCGCGCTGCCGCACGATGATCGATCCGCCGGTGACGACCTGGCCGCTGAAAACCTTGATCCCCAGACGCTGCGCGTTCGAATCGCGCCCGTTCTTGGAACTGCCGAGACCTTTTTTATGCGCCATAAATTCTTCTCCTAGCCTGCCGCCGCCTTAGGCGACGATCTCGGCGATCTTCACCGACGTCTGGTTCTGGCGGTGGCCGATCGTCCGCTTGTACTGTTTCTTGCGCTTGAACTTGAAGACGATGATCTTGTCCGCCCGGTCGTGGCCTTCGATCGACCCGGTCACCTTCGCCCCGGCCAGCGCCGGACCGACCACCAGCTCGCCGTCGTCCTTGCCGATGGCCAGCACTTTGTTGAACTCAATCGCCGCGCCCGCTTCGCCGGCCAGCGTTTCCACCACGATGGTGGCGCCCGGCGTCACGCGGTACTGTTTCCCGCCTGTCTCGATCACTGCGTACATAGTTCGGTTCCTCTTGAAATCACGGGGCTTTCGGGAAAGCTTCCCGGGAGGGTGGCAACCCGCGCACGCACACGATCGTGCCCAGGCGGGTGCCGCAACTTCCTATGCTACACGATCCCTCCCCGTTCGCGCAACGTCGTCTCGACCGCCGCGTTGAGCCACCGCAGCTTCAGCGAAGGCGGCCCATGCGGTCCGCCCACCTCAAAAACCGGACGAACTCCCCCCGGTGCCGCCAACTGAACCGCCAGAACCCTCCAAACGTGATCTCCTCCGCCGGCGTGCCCCAGTACGTCTCCATCCGCCACCGCAGGTACGGGCTCCGCCACGGCGTCAGCCGGTAGCCCCGCGTCGCCTTCCACAGAAAACCGGCCACCCTTACAGGCCCGCCTTCCGCTTCGGCTCCGGCGACGCGTAGTAGCCGGTCCTCGTCCGCACCGTGTACCGCCCCCCGTTGGCCACCACCCGGATCGACCGGAACGTCCCGTCCAGGTTCTGGTTCGTCGGCGAGTACGCGATCACGTACTGGCTGCGGATGTCG
>DAHVTI010000605.1 GCA_027324255.1 Bryobacterales bacterium
GGCCACCTTGAAGCCGTGGTCATTCATGTTGAGGACAAGGTTCTGTCCCATGACTGCAAGGCCGATGAGGCCGATGTCGCATTGCGGGTCTGCCATAGATTCTCCGAGATGGTGTTGAGCGCAGGCGGGAGCAGAGGAACCCCCGTCCTGACGTTACAGCATTTTGTGATCGATTGCAGGGATGGCTGCGTCGGCTGCTGCGCGGCTCCATCCGATGCGAAGGTCCTTGACGTTGTTGAGTGAAAAGACGCCGTCGGCGCCGCGCGGCGCGGTGATGGCGAAGAAGTCGGCGCGCTCGACATCACTGAGATGGAAGGCCGGTCGTGCATCGGGCGCGATGGCGGCGATTTCGACGTGGCTCAACTCGACGTTCTTCATGTGGCGCAGGAAGAAGCCTGAGGCGGGCATGGGCCCGAACATCTCCGGGTCTGGATACTTGGCCTCGTTTTCGGGAGGAACGATGAGGCCATCGGCCTGCGTGCCGCCGCCTGCGGATTCGACGTAGATGCTGGAGAGCTTGACGTCTTCGATGCTGTGGCCGGGGATGCCGCTGAGGATTGAGCAAGGGGTTCGGGCGGAGTTGTAGCAGACGAGGTTATCGATGAGGATGCGGCGAATTCTGCCGACCTCGGTGGACTCCTTTGGTCCGCGCAGGCGGGAGCCGAGGCGCACGAAGAGGGGGCCGGCGACGATGTCGCGCATGGTGGTGTTGGAGATGGCGATGTCTTCTACGATGGCGCCGTCCATCGACTCGAGCGCGTAGCCGTGGCAGCCCTCGAAGACACAGCCGGTGACGGTAATGTTGATGAATCCACCGTTGGACTCTGTGCCGCACTTGATGCGGCCGGTGCGATAGACCCTGGCGTCGGGCGCGAACTTTTTGAAGGAACCGTCGATGACGGTGCCGAGCTGATAGGTGCCGGTGACCCAGCAGTTGGCGATGGTGACGTTGCGCGTGGGGCGGGAGTAGCCGAGCGCGTAGCTGGACTTGGGGCAGATGCCGTCGTCCCAGGGCGAGTTCACCGTGCAGTTGGAGACGCGGACGTTCTGGCAGCAGTCGATGTCCATGCCATCGCGATCGGTGTCGATGGTGAGGTTGTCAATGGTGAGGTTATCGACGCCGGTGAGGAGCAGGCCGAAGTGGCCGCCTTTCAGGATGGAAAAGTCGCGCAGCAGAACGTTGCGGCAGTTCTTGAGGGCGATGGCTTTGTTCCCGACGCCGGGCTGCTCGGCGACGTAGATGGGATAGTCGCCGCGCGCGCCGCGGTTGGCGCCGAAGCTGAGGCCGCGGCCCCAGATGAGGCCCTGGCCGGTGATGGCGATGTCATGCAGGCCTTCGCCCCAGATGAGGGAGTTATGCCAGTGGTTGTGGCCGTAGTCCTGATACGGAGTCCAGGGATCGTTGGGCTCGGCAGCGTCGTAGGTTCCGCCGTTGTAGCCGGTGGCGTCGCCGGGGCGGGGTGAATCTGCCGCGATGATGGAGGCTCCGAGCTCGAGATGGAGGTGCACGAGGCTCTTGAGGCGAATGGAGAAGCAGAGGTAAGTGCCCGCGGGAAAGAGCACGACGCCTCCGCCGGCCAGTGCGGCAGCATCGATGGCGCGATTGACGGCGGGCGAGTCAACGGTCTTGCCGTCGCCGGTGGCGCCGTAGTGGCGCACGTCAAAAACGCCGAGCGAAGGGGAAGGCGCGGTACTGGATTGCGCCGCGGCGTATTGGACAGCGGGGAAAGCTGCTGCTGCGGCGCCGAAGCTGCCGGTGCGAAGAAGGCTGCGCCGGAGAGGGTTGAACGAATTCATGGTTGCATCCTCATCATGAGTGGATTCGAGAACCTGATTGAGTCGAACGTGAGCGGCAGAGGGTCCATGAGGCCGAGTCGCAGGAGTGATGGTTGGAGCCCCGTGACCCGGCACAAGGAAGTGTAATGGATAACGGCGCGAGGTTCCTTTAACCCCGCGCCGCAGTGTGGAAGAACAGCGATGTTCAGAAGACGAGCCGGCCGCCGATCTGGAACTGGCGGGGCTGGCTATTGGAGGTGGTGGAAGTGATGTATCCAAATTTGCTGTCCGTGGCGTTGGAGACGTTGGGTGCAGCGAAGATGGGGTGGTTGAGGGTGTTGAAGCTCTCGAAGCGGAGCTGGAAGTAGGCCTTCTCGGTGAAGTTGAAGTTCTTCAGGACCGAAGCATCGAGGTTGTTGTAGCCATCGGAGCGAACCCAGGAGAGGGTCTGCGGCAGGGTGCGGTAGTGGTAGGCATACTGGCCGTTGAAGAAGGCGCTGCCATCACACGGTCCCGAGGTGGGGCAGGAGGTGAGGTTGCCCGTCACGAAGGCGCTGGTGCTGAGCGCCGGAGTTCCGGTGCCGGGGTTGGAGGTGTTGCGATGCTGGTTTGAGATCTGACGGATCGTTGTTCCGGGTTGCAGAGGAATATCCGCCGAGAGGTAGACGGGCGCGCCGGTCTGGAACTGGTAGATGCCGTTGACGACGAAGCCGCCGGCGATCACATCCCAGAGACGGCTGTTGCCGAAGCTGAACATCTTGCCGCGGCCGAAAGGCAGCGCATAGGTGCCGCCTGCGGTGAAGTGGTGCGTGTGGTCGAAGGGCGAGATGCGCCGCGTGGTCTGCGTATCGACGTCGTTGAGGTAGGTGTCAGCCTCGATCATCTTGGAGAAGCTGTAGTTGCCGGTCACGGTGAGTCCGTGGGACATGCGCTGCTCAACGTGGACGATTGCGCTGTCGAACCAGGACTGGCCGATGGTCTGGTTCTGGCGGGCGACGGTGGAGTTGGCAAACTGCGGATAGGCGCCGAGGAGGCTGCCGAAGCCGACCGTCTTGGAGGCGTTGAGGCCCGTGGTGTTGGTGGCACCGAGGGTCTGGTAGAAGGGGTTGGTGACGGAGACGCCATAGGCCGTAGCGAGGGTCTCATCGCGGTAGGGGTTGGTGGTGAGGTAAGGCAGCGCAGTGGCGTTCAGGTTCTGCGTCTGCACCGGGAGATGCAGGCTGTGGTTGCCGACGTAGAGAGCTTCAACCATGGTGCTGCTGGTGAGGGAACGCTGGAAGCCGATGTCCCACCGTTCGGAGTAGGGGTCATGCTGGACGGGAGCCAGGAAGCTGATGGCCTGGCCGAGGAATGTGCCCGCGCCCTGCGAGGAGCCGGCGGGCTTTTCGAAGCCGTTCGGGAATGGATTGGCAATCGTGTTTGCCGGTGTCAGGTAGTTATTCGTCGTGGAGACGTAGGAGGTGGAGGCGCTGAAGCCCTCCTGATTGGAGATGGCAGCCGAAGAGTACGAGCCCGTGGCGGCCAGGGATGCGAGGGTTTCGGGCTGGACGAAGATGCCGAATCCGCCTCGGAGAACGGTTTTGTCGTCGGGGCTGTAGGAGAAGCCGAAGCGCGGGCTGAAGAAGCCGCTGTTGGTGGCGTAGACGGCGCCGTTGTTGCCGGACGGGAAGGTGAGGCCACCAGCCGTGTTGATGCTGTTGATGGTGTAGTTGGAACCGCCCGAGGTGATGGTGATGGGGCTGGTTCTGGGAGTGGCCGCGTAATTGATGGGCGCGGTGGGGTTGAAGCCGTTGACGGTGCGGCCGAGTTTCTCGCGGAAGGGCGTGTCGATATCGAAACGCATGCCGAGGTTGAGGGTCAGCTTGTTGCTGATGTGCCAGTCATCCTGCACGAAGGTTCCGACGTAGTACTGGTGGTAGTCGGCGCGAGCGTTCAGGTCGAAGTCGCCGGAGGATGGCAGGCCGAGCAGGAAGGATGCAAGGTCGCCGCCGAAGGTCTGCGCCGCCGCACCGGTGCCGGCATTGACGAAGTTCGAGTTGAAGGTGAAGTTGCCGGAGGAGTTGCCGAAGTTCTGGATGCTCATCCGGTACTGGCGGCCGTCGAAGCCAATCTTGAGCGAGTGCCTCCCGATGACCTTCACCATATCCGTGAAGAACTGGTAGCTGGTGGTGGGGTCCAGAGCGGAACCGGTATTGCCAAGGCACTGGTAACTGGTGAAGCTGCCGCAACTGCCACCAGTGGCGAAGTTGAGAAACGGCAACTGCAGCAGTTCGCTACTCGAATTCATGTAGCCGGGCAGGCCGATGGAGGTGGGACTGTACTTTGTGGCCGGCGTGCCATGGACCTCGTTGAAGTAGGTCCAGTTGAGGCGCGTATCGAAGATGGTGGTGGAGTTGA
>DAHVTI010000011.1 GCA_027324255.1 Bryobacterales bacterium
CCGGCAGCCCCCGGCGTCACCCCCGCATACACCAACTGCCGCGCCTCCAGTTCCCGCCCTCCCAACTGCACTCCCAGTTGCCCGGCCGCCTCCAGCTCGTCCCGCTCGCTCGCCACCTTCCGGTTCGCCTGCGGCGGATTCGTCGGTCCCAGCCCCGTGGCGTACAAGACCACCTCTTCACCAGGTTGCGCCGGCTCCTCTTCCGTCACCCAGTTGCCATCCTGCCCGTGCCGCGCCAGCGCCCGCCCCTCCTGGTAAGGCAGCAGAGCCGGCGCTACCGCGTCCAGCGTCACCCTCGCCAGAGGCCCGTTCAGCGCGTTCCGCGTCAAAACCACCGTCGCCGGACCGGGCAGCAGATCCGCCGGCACCACAAACACCACCACTTCCGGAGAAACGTACTCCATCCCTGCCAGCAACCCGTTCACCTTCACCGTCACGCCCGTCCCCGGCAGCACGTAGGGCAGCATCCCCCCCCGCAGGTCCGTCTCCCGCCGCGCCCGCGTCACCGTCGCCAGTTCGTGCCCGAAGATCGCAGCCAGCGTGTTGGGTGCAAGTTCCCTCTCCCTGCCGCTCGCAAGGTTCACAATGCTGGACGCGGAATATGAGGGAGCCTGCCGTAAGCCTGGTTCGCTGGCGAACAGGACAGTCGCCACACAGGCCAACGCAGCTCTGACGCCTGCCGGCCCCATCTGCTGCCGATCCTACTCCCCCCTCGCCCGCCTTGTCGATACCCCGCTCTAACGCTGGGGGTATTCCGGGATCATCTCCAGCGCCTTCCGGCTCATCGTCGTCAGCGGCAGCTCAGCCAATTCGTCCCACGAGATCCACCGGAACCCCTTCGGCGCCTTCGCCGGTTGCGCGCGCCACACCTCCACCGAATAGTCGTGCCGCGTGATCGAATGCTTGAACGACCCCGCACACCCCTCCCGCTCCGCCGCCGGCACGTCCCGCAGCTCCGGCAGCTCCCAGAACCCCGCCAGCCGCGATTCCCCCGACCCCCTCTGCCGCAGCAGCACCCGCCCCTCCTTCACCATCACGCACAGCTCCAGCGCCAGCTTCACCGGCTCCCGCTTGTTCAGCTTCACCGGCAGCTCCGCCTGGATCCCCTCCGCCCGGCCCTGGCACTGCTCCCGCCACGGGCACAGCAGGCACTGCGGCCCCTTCGGCAGGCACACCGTCGCCCCCAGTTCCATCATGGCTTGGTTGAAGTCGCCCGGCCGCCGCGGATCCAGCAGCCGCTGCGCCACCTCCTTCAGCCGCACCCGCACGCTCGACGCCGCTACGTCGCCCCGCTCCGCCGTCGCCCGCGCCAGCACCCGCACCACGTTGCCGTCCAGCACCGCGTGCGGCTGCCCGTAACAGATCGAAGCGATGGCCGCCGCCGTGTACTCCCCGACTCCGGCCAACTCCCGAATCTCTTCGTACGTCTCCGGAAATCGCCCCACCTCCGCAATCGCCCGCGCCGCCCGCTGCAGGTTCCGCGCCCGCGCGTAGTAGCCCAGCCCCGACCACAGCGCCAGCAACTCCTGCTCCGGCGCCTCCGCCAGCGCCTCTGCCTTCGGGTACCGCTCCAGGAAACGCTCGTAGTAGGGCACCACCGCCGACACCCGCGTCTGCTGCAGCATCACCTCCGACACCAGAACCCGCCACGGGTCCCGCGTCTTCCGCCACGGCAGGTCCCTGCGCGCGCCCGCATACCACTCCAGAAGTATCTTGCCGGCCGTCCGGGGATTCATCATCGGATTGATACAATGATGAGGGATCCCCCGCTTTTCTTCAATTTCCCAGGACCATCCACCAGTGGACGACCTCCTCAGAATCCGCGGCGCGCGGGTTCACAACCTCAAGGACCTCTCCGTCGACCTCCCGCTCAACAAGCTGGTCGTCGTCACCGGTGTCTCCGGTTCCGGCAAGTCCTCCCTCGTCTTCGACACCATCTACGCCGAAGGCCAGCGCCGCTACGTCGAAAGCCTCTCCGCCTACGCCCGCCAGTTTCTCGACCGCATGGAGAAGCCCGACGTCGACTCCATCGACGGCATCGCCCCGCCCATCGCCATCCGCCAGCGGAACACCACCCGCAACCCCCGCTCCACCGTCGCCACCACCACCGAAATCTACGATTTCATCCGCCTCCTCTACGCCCGCGCCGGCGAAACCTGGTGCCCCGGCTGCGGCCAGAAGGTCGAGCGCGACACCGTGGACCCCGTCGCCCGCCGTATGCTCCAGCAGTCCGACGGCTCCCGCTGGTACGCCCTCTTCCCCGTCCACACCTTCAAGCCCGGAGACTCCGCCGCCCTCCGCGATCACCTCTACGATCTCCGCAAGCGCGGCTTCAACCGCCTCTTCCAGGCCGGCCGCATTTTCGAGTTCTCCACCCCCGAATCCCTCCTCGAAATCGACTTCACCCAACCCGTCTTCATCCTCGTGGACCGCCTCGTCGTCCGCCCCAACCAGAAGCAGCGCATCGTCGATACCGTCGAGCTCTGCTACCGCGAGGCCGGCGAAGTCGTCTTCGAGCAGGCCGGCGAGCCCGAGCCCGCCCGCCTCCGTTTCTCCGAGCGCTTCGCCTGCAAGACCTGCAACATCGCCTTCCTCACCCCCGAGCCCTCCCTCTTCAGCTTCAACAGCCCCCACGGCGCCTGCCCCCGCTGCCAGGGCTTCGGCAACACCATCGACTACGACTTCGACCTCATCATCCCGGACCCGTCCCTCTCCCTCTCCGAAGGCGCCGTCGAGCCCTGGACCCGCCCCCAGTACGAGTGGATGCTCTCCGAGTTCCTGGCCCGCTCCCGCGGCAAGGTCCGCCCCGACGTCCCCTACGCCGACCTCCGCCCCGCCGAAAAGGCCGTTGTCGAGGAAGCCATCCAGCGCTTCTTCACCCAGGTCGAGCACAAAAAGTACAAGGTCCACGTCCGCGTCTTCCTCAGCCGCTACCGCGGCTATACCGAATGCCCCGACTGCCGCGGCTCCCGCCTCCGCAAGGAGGCCCTCAATATCCGCCTGGACGGCCGCACCATCGCCGAAGTCGTGCGCATGAACATCGCTGCTGCCTTGCGCTTCTTCGACGCCCTCCAACTCGACCCCGAACAGGCCGCCATCGCCGACAAGCTCCTGGTCGAGATCCGCCAGCGCCTGCAGTTTCTGAACGACGTCGGCCTTGAATACCTCACCCTCGACCGCCTGTCTTCCACCCTCTCCGGCGGCGAATCCCAGCGCATCCAGCTCGCCACCTGCCTCGGCTCCCGTTTGGTCGGCGCCATCTATGTCCTGGACGAGCCCTCCATCGGCCTCCACTCGCGCGACACCGAGCGCCTCATCCACATCCTCGAGGAGCTCCGCGACCTCGGCAACACCATCCTCGTCGTCGAGCACGACGCCGACGTCATGCGCGCCGCCGACCACGTCGTCGACATGGGCCCCGGCGCCGGCGAGCTCGGCGGCCAGGTCACCTTCGAAGGCACCCTCCGCAAAATGCTTTCGAACGCCAACGGAGCCCGCCGCGCCGCCTCCCTCACCGCCCGCTACCTCAAGGGCGAACTCCAGACCTCCCTCAAAACCGAGCGCCGCCCGCCCGACCCGAAGCGCATCCTCAGCTTCCAGGGCTGCCGCGCCCACAACCTCAAGGGCATCGACGTCGAAATTCCCCTTGGCCTCGTCACCGTCGTCACCGGCGTCTCTGGCTCCGGCAAGTCCACCCTCGTCCACGACGTCATCCACAAGACCCTCGAATCCCGCTACCGCCGCGACCTCTCCAAGCCCGGCAAGTCCGCCGGCAAGGAAAAGGAAGCAGAAGCCCCCGGCGCCAAGGCCGAAAAGCACACCTGCCGCCAGGTGACGAAGGCGGAACTCGTCCGCGAGCTGGTCCTCGTGGACCAGTCCCCCATCGGCCGCACGCCGCGTTCGAATCCCGTCACCTACTCCAAAGCCTTCGACCTCATCCGCGAGCTTTTCGCCTCCACCCCGGAGGCCGACCGCCGCGGCTACACCGCCGGCCATTTCTCCTTCAACATCGCCGGAGGCCGCTGCGAAACCTGCCAGGGCGACGGCACCGTGACGGTCGAAATGCAGTTCCTCGCCGACGTCGAGCTCGTCTGCGAAGACTGCCGCGGCACCCGCTACAAGCAGTCCATCCTCGACATCCGCTACCGCGGCCTCAACATCCACGAGGTGCTCCGCCTCACCATCCGCGAGGCCCTCGCCTTCTTCGCCGACCAGCCCCGCCTAGTCGCGCGTTTGAAACCTCTTGCCGACGTCGGCCTCGGCTATCTCCGTCTCGGTCAGTCCGCCACCACGCTCTCCGGCGGCGAGGCCCAGCGCCTCAAGCTGGCGTCCCACCTCACCCAGGCCGACTCCAAGGGCGTGCTCTATCTCTTCGACGAGCCCACCACCGGCCTCCACTTCGACGACATCGCCAAGCTCCTGGACGCCTTCGAGCGCCTCGTTCACAACGGCGCCAGCCTCCTTATCATCGAGCACAACCTCGAAGTCATCCGCCACGCCGACTGGGTCATCGACCTGGGCCCCGAGGGCGGCGACGCCGGCGGCCTCGTCGTCGCCACCGGCACCCCCGAACAGATCGCCGCCTGCCCCGCCTCCCACACCGGCCGCTTCCTCCGCCAGATGGTCGGCTAGCCGCGGCGGGTCGCGCGCGGCCACCCCGTCCGGCTGCGTCACCGGCCAGCAATCACCGTCCGGAGTGCCTGCCGCCAAATGCATAATCTTGCTCCCGCCACTGCGCGCGACAGGCGGAACTCGTCGCCGGAGTCCCAATCCGGCTCGGTTCCGGGAACCCCGGCGTGGTGCACCCCGACTTTCGCCCCGTCGTTCTCAAACTCCGCGGGCGCTAGAATGAGGCTATGGCGACGGCGAGATACGTCCATTGGCAAGACTCCGGGATGTGGCTCGGCTATCTCGAAGAGTTTCCGGATTATCTGACTCAGGCAGAATCCCTGGCTGAATTGCAGGAGAACCTTCGCGACCTGTATCAGGACCTCACGAGCGGCGCCATCCCCGGTGTCCGCCGGGTTGCCGAACTCTCGCTGGGATGAAGCGGGCCGATCTCATCCGCAGACTCGAAGCTGCTGGCTGCGCGCTGATCCGCCACGGCGGGAAGCACGATTGGTACAGGAACTTAAAGACCGGTGTTTCACAGCCTGTCCCGCGCCATCGCGAAGTCAACGAATCGCTGGCCAAACACATCCTGCGGAAGCTTGAAGTTCGGCCCGAGTGACACAGGCTCGCTGATACCGTCCGCCTTTGTGGCGAGTTCCGGCGCTCCCTGTTGCAGCCCCAGCGCGGCGGGTCAGTTCCTGCAAACCCGGCTTTGCGGCCTTCCATCGCGATACCTGCCTGACGGTGCGCGATGCTCTACCTTGACTCACTTGATTCTTGATAACTGCGCTTAACCTTCAACGAAGGTTGGTCTTTGGGATCCCTGGACCACAAGACCACAACTGCAACCTGGAGCGGCGATCCGGCGTTACGTGCGTCGGCAGTGATGTACCACACCTAGACCACACCTAGACGTATTGCCCCGGGCGCAAATCCTCCACTCCGCAGTAACCACCAAAAGCTGTGAAAAGCTGGGTTCGAGGCGTGAGCGCGGCTTTGACTGCTGAATTTCTACTCGTTAACGGACCGTCGGGTAGCACTGTAAGAATTCCCTTTGTCGCGCTCGCCACGGTTCCCTGAAGAGACGGCGACGATGGTTCGGTTGGACCTCCATCAGGCACTGGCAAAACCCACCGGTTTCGCCATGCTTCTTGGCCAGACCTGGCTTGTGTCACACCCAGAGAACCACCCAGCGCTGCGAGCAGGATGAACCTCAAGCACGATCGACGAGTCAGGAACTTCCTAAACATAGCCACAACCCTATCAAAGACCGAATTGCGTGCGAAGCGGCCTTATCGGAATGTGCAGAACCGGCCGCCTTGCTGCTCTGCCCGGCGAGCCCGACACTGCGACCTCGACATTCCCCGCCCGATCTCAACGGAAGTCGCCGGATCCGGACGCCGACGTCGGCCTCGGCTATCTCCGTCTCGGTCAGTCCGCCACCACACTCTCCGGCGGCGAGGCCCAGCGCCTCAAGCTGGCGTCCCACCTCACCCAGCCCGACTCCAAGGGCGTGCTCTATCTCTTCGACGAGCCCACCACCGGCCTCCACTTCGACGACATCGCCAAGCTCCTGGACGCCTTCGAGCGCCTCGTTCACAACGGCGCCAGCCTCCTTATCATCGAGCA
>DAHVTI010000033.1 GCA_027324255.1 Bryobacterales bacterium
CCTCAAAACAAACCACTTCAACTAATCAGGAGTCAGAACTTCGGCCTAGACCGGCTACCACTGCAACTGGGCCTGCAACAGGATGCTCCGCGGGCCGGTCCAGCGTCCGGGCGCACCCTGCCCGGTGAACTTACCAAAGGTGGCGGGGACACTGATGTTGTTGTACACGCCACTCCAGGTGGGATGGTTGAACAAGTTTGTGAAGACGCCGTTGATCCTCAGCTTCAAGTCTTCGCGGAAAAGCGGAAAGTACTTGTAGGCCGCGCCGCTCACTTCCCAGGAACCGGGGTCGCGATAGACCGACGGGCTGGCGTTGCCGAAAGTTCCGTTCTGCGGAATCGCGAAACAGTTGATGTCCAGGTAGGGTCCGCTACGACCGTCGCCGGGGCGGATGTTGCAGCCGGGCACGACGTCGGCGCGTCCGCTGCGCAAGTTGGTGTTGGAGGTGTCCCGGCCGGAGAAGGTCACCGTGTTGGGGCGCCCGCTCCGGGCATCGATGATGCTGGAGAGCGTCCAGCCGCCGATGAGACCGTTGAGCACTCGTCCTGAGCCTGTTCCGAAGCGCTTCCCACGGCCGAACGGCAATTGATACAGGACGTTGGCGCGGAAATCGAGGCTGTCGGTGACGGTGATTTTCCCTTTTTCGCAACTGCGGCAATAGGGGTTCTCCAAAGCGAATCCGGTGGTATTGGTGCCGTTCTCGCCGACGTCGGCGAGCTCGCTCACCCACTGGAAGAGGCCGTCGAACTCCAGCCCGCTCGAGAAGCGGTGAGTCACGCCGGCCTGCAGGCCGTTGAACCAGCCATTCCCGCCCTTGTCGAGGTAGCCGATGCTCTGAAACTCGGGGTGGAGCAGGCGGCTGGTGGTGAAAGGAATGGTGCTGGCGGGGGGACGGTTGAGGTCGCGGTTGTACCAGAGCTGGGTCGTCCGGGAGCCCACGTAGCCCAGACGCGCCACCCAAGCGCCGATCAATTGGCGCTCCAGAGTGAGGTTGTACTGCTGCGTCAGCGGTGTCCCGATGTCCGGATTCCTGCCCGAGACGCTAACCGTGCTGGGCCCCCGGCCCACCAGGTTTGGGAACGGTTTGTTCAAAGTCACCAGGGGAACGCCGGCGGTGATGGTGTTGACGAATGTCTCGGAGAGGGCGAAGGGGCCGCTGTCGATAAACCTCCAGTTGTTGTTCGACCAGCCGGCGTCCACGGAGAAAATGCTATAGGCGCCCCGCAAGACCATGTTTCCACGGTCGGTCAGCCGCTGGGCGAAGCCGAAGCGGGGAATCCAGGCCACCGACGGGTTCATCAGGTGCTCCGGGAAGCCCGCCTGGGCCGCCGTAACCTTCTTGAACTGAGCCGGAAATGCGGGATGAACCAGGCCGATCGATTTCGCGTCGGGAAAGACGATCGCCAGCGTGCTCGGATCGAAGTTGATGTATGCGCCGCTGGTCTCGGTGCGGGGGCTGATGCGCTCAAAGCGAAGTCCGAAATTCAGAGTCAGCCGGGAGGTGGCTTTGAATTGGTCCTGCGCATAGAGCCCCAACTCGTTGTAGCGCCGCCGCAACCACTCCACGCCGGGAGTATACCGTGCGGTTCCCTCCGGAATGCCGAGCAGGAAATCGGCGAAGGGGTCGCCGCTGTGCCTGCCGGTATAAGACTGGGAGCTGCCGATGGCGTTGTTGGCGGTAAGGCGGTCGTCACGCTTAAAGCGGTGATCATAGCCCAGCTTGAAGCTATGCTTGCCTTTTTGGATGGAGAGATTGTCGCGCATGGTCAACCAGCGCTGCACCCGCTGGTCGTCGGCGTAGGTGCTATTGATTCCGGTGAGACCCGTGATGCTGATGGTGGGCGCCTGGCGGCGGGCGTTCCGGAAGGCGGCATCGGCGCCGAGATCGATGCCCAGAGTGGAAGCAATGCCGCCCAGGGTACCGCCGTCATAGCCCCATCTCTCGTTGTCAAAGATGAAGTAGCCCACGCGGGCCTCGTTGACGATCGTCGGGGAGACCACGTGCGTGTCGGTCCAGTTGAATTGCTTGGCGTGTCCGGAGATGACGAACATGCCGAGGCTAGGCAGGGCTTCACTACTGGAGTTGTTGATGGGGCTCTCGGTGTAGCTGAAGCCGAAGGTGTTGCGGCTGGAGATCACCTGATCGATACGCGCGAACAGCGTGTGCCAGTTGGACTTCGACGCGGACGGCCCGTTGAAGTTGTTGAGCGGGATATCGGGGTTGATGCCGGAAACGTTGGGGGCTGGAAAAAACAGATCGACCGCCTTGGCCGCGGCTGGATTCCAGCGCGACTTGGGGATGAGTTTGCCGGCGAAAGGCTGGCCCGACAGGGGATCGATCAGCGACTTGGAGCCCTTGCCCGTGGCATTGAAGTAGGATTCGAATTCGCCCTGACGCATTCCATTGGTGGGAACGGTCACCAAGCGCCCGAACGCGACACGGACATCGGTCGGCGTGGCGCGCTCACCCGAAAAGAACAGAAACGTCCGGTTCCGCCCGTCGTACACCTTGGGGATGTATAGGGGCCCGCCCACGGTCAAGTTCCACTGGTGGCGGGGGAGTTGCGCGGGACGCGCCGAGGTGGGAGACATGGCGGCGAGCGCATTCAGGCGGTCGTGGGAATACTGCAAGGTGACCGCCCCGTGAACCCGGTTGGTGCCCTGTTGAGTGACGGCATCCAGGGTCACCGGGGTCCGGAACTCGGCCGGCGCCCCGACTACGGTTACTTTCTCTTCCCGCACCGCCTGGTAGGGGACGGTAATGTTGGTATAGGTTGTCTCGACCGCGTTGCCGTCGATGGACAGCTCATATTGCCCGGCCCGGCTCCCGGCCGCCTTGTAACCTGCCTCACCGCTCCCGCGGACGAGCACGGAGTTCCGCAAGGTATTGTATCCGAAGGTGCTCATGATCGGCGTGCCTTGCGGCCCTTCAGTCAGGAGCCTGGACCCGCGCGTCTCCGACAAGGTTCCGGTCTCGGTGTTGACCATAGGCACCTCGGAGACCACAGTCACATTCTCCGTAATGCTGCCCACCACCAGAGAGATCTCGATGCGGAGTACCTGGCGGGAAGCCAGTGGGATGTCCTCGTTGATGTACTTCTTGAATCCGGCCACTTCGGCCGTCAGCGTGTAAGTGCCGGGCGGAAGGATCCGGAACTCGTAGATCCCATCCGCGTTCGTCTGCGTCTCGCGGATGAAGTTCGTCTCCGCCTGTACGGCCTTCACGACGACGGCCGGGACGACGGCGCCGCTCGGGTCCCGGACTGTGCCGACAATATCGGCCGCGGTGGATTGCGCCAGTGCAACGCCGGAGGAAATCGCCACGGCCGCCAAAACAATGAGGACCTCAAAAGCCCGCACAGGACGGGCCACCCTCCATGCCGTCGAAGAACCCGCGCACCGTTGGTAGGCCTGTCGCGTTGTGCGGGCGAGTTTCTCAAGAAAGCAGTCCGTTCCTGACATACTAGTGTAGTGTCTCTAAAATAGCTTTACAACGACCGATCTTCTCCAAGATCTTCGCCACGCTGGCGGTCCAAACGAATGGCTTGGGCTGCTGGTTGTTGTGCGCAAGGTACTCTCCGA
>DAHVTI010000047.1 GCA_027324255.1 Bryobacterales bacterium
CGTGGAGGGTGAAGACGCGGTTGTACATCTCCGCGGTCATGATGGTCTGCTTGGGGGTGAGCAGCTCCAGCCGGATGAGCAGGGCGAAGATGCCGCCCACCAGGAAGAAGAACAGCACCGACCACAGGTACATCAGGCCGATGCGTTTGTGGTCGACAGTGGTGAGCCAGCTCCAGAGGCCCTTGGGGTCCTCGAGATAGTCGGCGTGGTGTGCTGCGTGACCGGTGCCGTTGAGTGTAGTTGCCTCTGACATGGATATGCTCCCTCTTGCCTACTGCAGCGACTTGATGTATTCGATGGCGCCCAGGATTTCGCGCTCCCGGAGCAGGCCCTGGAAGGTGGGCATGATGGGTTCGTAGCCCTGCACGACCACGGCCTGCGGATGGAGGATGGACTGCCGGATGTAGTTGGCATCGACGGTGTACTCCTTGCCGTCGGCGCCTTTGTGGGTCTTGCCCCAGATGCCTTTCCAGGAAGGGCCCTGGCCGCGGCTGCCGTCGAGCGAGTGGCAGGTGGCGCAGCCCTTGTTTTCGTAGACGAGCTTGCCAAGATCCTTGAGCGGCATCTTGCGGACCTGCTCGTCGCCCTCGCGGAGGAAGACCTCATACTGCTCGGGGGTATCGACGAAGATGCGGGCGAGCATGTCGGAGTGGCCCTTGCCGCAGTATTCGGCGCAGAAGACCTGCTGGACGCCGGGCTCGGTGGCGGTGAACCACATTTCGGTGTAGCGGCCGGGGATGACATCGCGCTTCAGGCGGAAGCCGGGCACGTAGAAGCTGTGGATGACGTCCTCGGACTGCATGACGAGCTTGACGGGGCGGTTGATGGGCACGTGGAGGTCGTTGAGCGAGCGGGTGCCGTCGGGGTATTCGAACTGCCACACCCACTTCTTGCCGGTGACGACGATCTCGATGGCGTCGTTGGGAGCCACCCAGGCCTTGACGTAGCCATTGAAGCCCCAGAAGAAGATCATCATGACGACGACCAGGGGGATGAGGCTCCAGATGAGCTCCATGCGGGTGTCGTGGGTGATGTGCGGGGTCACTTCCTTGTCGGAGCGGCGCTTCCACTTGCGGACGGCGTAAATGATCAGCGCGCCGTTGAAGAAGAAGAAGAAGATGGTGAGGTAGATGATGAACATGAAGAGTCCATCCACATCACCGGCATGAGTGGCCGCCCCGCGGGGCAGCAGAAAGTCGCGGAACCAATTCATTTCGCAGTCACCATGTGCCGTTTGGCGAAGGAGAGTCGGCGCTCGCGGCGCCAGAGTCGGAACAGAACAAAGCCGAAGCCCAGCAGCGCGAGCAGGCCGCCGGTGCGCATGAAGTTCTGCGCGAACGGCACGTAGCTGCGGGCCACGGGATCGTAGTGGAAGCAGTAGAGCAGGATCTTGTCGCTGACGCCGTACCTTTCGCCGGCGGCTTCAGTGAGCGCCAGGCGGATATCGAGTGGCTTGAATTTGACGCCGTAGAGGTAGCGGCTGATCATGCCTTCGGGGGAGAGGACAAAGATGCCGGCGGCGTGGGCGAACTGCTGGATCTGGGGATCAAACCGGTAGTGGAAGCCGATCTGTCCGGCCAGCTTTTTGACGTTGCCTTCGTGGTCGATGAGGAAGTGCCAGCCACCGGTGGGCCGCTCGTAGGATTCGAGGTAAGCGGCTTTCTTGGTGCGGGCCACGCCGAAGTCGTCGCGCGGATCGATGGAGATGGTGACGACGTCGAACTCCTGGCCGATGGTTTGCGGCAGGTGGCGGAGGGCCTCGGTCTGCCCGTTCAGCACGAGGGTGCAGAGCATGGGGCAGGTGTAGTAGACGAGGTTGAGGATGACCGGGCGGCCCTTCTGGAAGTACTCGCGGAGGGGGTGCGGGTAGCCGTCTTCGGCGATGAAGGTGAGGGAGAGGTCGAGCCTGGCGCCAAGGTGCTCCTGAATGCCGACGCCTTCCAGCTCGCGCGGAGTGCGCTCATCGGCCGTCTGCGCGCGCAGGGCGGGCGCGGCGGCGAGCGCGGCCGCGGCGGCGAGGACGGCGAAGGCTGGAGTGGAGCGGGTCATGGTCTGTTTCTCAGTGAGCGGGCGCTGGTGCGGCGGGCTGAGCGGCGGCGGGGGCCGGTGGCTGCGCCGTGGGATTCGCCCCACCGGCCGCCCCGCCGGGCAGTTCCTGCTTCACCGCATAGCTCCTGGTGTTGTAGTTCACTTTTCCTTCGGCGAACTCCGCGGCGACGATGTCCATCGCGCGGTCGATCGGGATCCGCACAACCCCTCTCTCCTTATCGATGAAGCTGTAGCGATGAAGATTCTCATCTTCTCTGTCACGAATGGCCTGCAGTTCCTTGCTGGGCGCGCCGGAGTAAACCTCCTGGTCCACGCGCTCGTAAGCGACGACGTACAGCCAGTAGATGCCGACGATGAAGACCAGCAGCAGGCCGAGGATCGAGGCGGAGACGGCGGCGATGAGGCCGGCCTTGGCATCGCGGCGGTCGTAATCGACGCCTTCCACGAAGGTGGCAGTGTCGGGCGCGGTGGAGTCCAGATTCGGGTTGTGTTCAGACATCTTGAATCCTCGTTAGCTCTACGCGTTGTGGAAGGCCAGGCACTGGTCGAGCCGGGGATCGCCGACCGGAACCAGCGGCTTCTGCTTGAGCCCGGACCAGAAGACAAGCGCATAGGCGCTGCCGACGGCGACCCAGGCCACCGGGTCCATCCAGTTGGGGGTGAAGCCGTGGCCGTGGAGGACGGGCATCACCTGCCAGTAGAGGTCGCAGTAGTGCATGAGCAGCATCCAGCCGGCGAAGAAGCCGAGGAGCTTCAGGTTGCGCTTGCTGGAGCGGGGCATGAGGGTGAAGAAGGGCACGAAGAAGTGGCCGAAGATGAGGACGAAGCGCCAGGCGGACCAGGAGCCGGCGAGGCGGCGCTGGAACCAGACGGTCTCTTCGGGCAGGTTGCCGTACCAGATGAGCATGTACTGCGAGAAGGCGATGTAGGCCCAAAAGACGGTGAGGGCGAAGAGCCACTTGCCGAGGTCGTGGTAGTGCTCCTCGCGGATGGAATTTGTGAGATAGCCGGCCGAACGGAGAGCCAGGCAGATGGCGATGAGGGCGGCCATAAAGGAGAGCGCGCCGCCGGCCAGGAAGTAGACGCCGAACATGGTGGACCACCAGCTCGGGTCGAGGGACATGATCCAGTCGAAGGCGGCCATGGACGCGCTGAGGAAGAGCACCAACATGCCCGGGGCGCTCCACTTTTCCGCGGCCTTGGTGTAGACGAGGGAGCCGTTGCCGTCCTGCTGGCGCGAGAGCGAGTAGAGGCGCAGGGCGAGCAGGCTCCAGAGGCCGATGGCGATGAGGCCGCGGATGACGAACCACTGTTCGTTGAGGTAGCCGATTTTCTTCGCCAGCAAAGGGTGCTGGGCGGCGGCGCCGTGGGTCCACTCGTAGAGCTGGTGGGTGCCGAGGAACACGGGGATGACGAGGAGCAGGGCCACGGGCACGGTGCGCATGATGTTTTCCATCAGGCGCCGCACTGTGACGCTCCAGGCGCTGCCGGTGAGGTGCTGGACCATCACATAGAAGAGCGCGCCGAGGGACAGCGAGGCGAAGTAAGCGAAGCCGACGAGATAGGAGAAGTGGAACTGCTGGCGGTTCTGCGCGAAGCCGAAGCCGAGGGCGACCCAACTGGCCAGCGCGAGGAAGACCAGCGTGTTGCGGACCTTCGTCCAGATCTCGGGCGAGAGGAAGTAGTTGTCGGAGGCGTGATGCTCGTGATGCGCCATGGTTATCTCACCTTGCTCTGCATGTCGGCGGGCACGTCGCTCATGGTGCCGCGCCAGGATCTTTGAAGCGCGCGGACGTAGGCGACGATGGCCCAGCGGTCCTTGTCAGTAATCTGGAAGCGGTATCCGGGCATGGTGCGCCGGCCCATGCTGATGACGTGGTAGAGCTCACCGTCGACGAAGTTGACGATGCGCTCGTCGTGGAGATTGCCGGGGACCCAGACGGCCTTGGAGGGCACGACGCCGCGGCCGGAGCCGGTGCGGTCGTGGCAGGGCGCGCAGTAGACGTTGAACTTGGCCTGGCCCTGGGCGAGGGTTTCCTTCGTCAGGGGCAGCGGGTTTTTGGCGACATAGGTGTTGCCGGCGGCGACGCCGGTGGCGTAAGCTTCGTCGGCGTTGTACCATTCCTGGGCGACGGTGCCGTCGACCGGGCGCCGGCTGGCGCGGCCATCGGAGAAGAACGGCGAGGACATCTGGGCCTTGTACTTGTCCTGCTTCTTCATGTCGGGGAAAACCCAGATGGGCGGCTGGCGCGAGGGGAAATTGGAACAGGCGCCGAGCGCCAGGGCGGCGCCGGCCACCAGCAGCAGTTTCGCCGTGCGGCGTTGCAGGTGCGTTATCATGCTTCCACGAGCTCCGTATGGCGGCTTCCGCAGGACTCGAGGAAGGTGGTCACTTCCCCGGCGTCGAACCTGGCATCGGTGGCTTCAACGGCCAGCAGGAACCGGTCGTTGCTCGCGCCCGCGGACCGCGAGTAGTTGAAGAACGAGTGGTAGTAGGTGGGCAGCTTGTTGAGCGCGAACATGCCGAGCACCGCGCCGAAGGCGCCGAACAGGACGCTGAGCTCGAACATGATGGGGACGGAGGGCTCGATGGCGAACAGCGGCTTGCCGGCGATGGACAGCTTGTAGTCCACCGCGCCGGTCCACCACTGGAGGAGCACGGCGGCGGCCAGGCCGAGCAGGCCGCAGACGAGGACGACGCGGCCCAGCGGCGAGCGGGGCTCGCCCAGCGCCTCGTCCACGCCGTGAATGGGGAAGGGCGAGTAGGCTTCCATTTTCGAGTACCCCGCCGCGCGCGCCGTACGGATGGCGCGGAGCAGATCTTCGGGAGTGTCGAAGTTGCCGATGACGGCGTAGTGCTTGGAGAGGTCTTTGCCGTAGCCCGGCAACGCGAGCTTGGCCAGCAGGCTGGTCGCCATTAGTGCGCCACCCCCTTTTCCGTGTTGATCTGGTGATGCAGCACGCCCTTCACCTCGCTGATGGCGATGGCCGGCAGGAAGCGGAGGAAGAGCAGGAACAGCGTGAGGAAGAGTCCGATGGTGCCCATGAAGGTGCCGATGTCCACCCAGGTGGGCCGGAAGTAGCCCCAACTGGAGGGCAGGAAGTCGCGGTGGAGGCCGGTGGCGATGATCACGAAGCGCTCGAACCACATGCCGATGTTGATGAAGATGGAGAGCACGAACATGGCCACCACGGAGGTGCGGAATTTCTTGAACCAGAAGAACTGCGGGGCGATGACGTTGCAGCTAATCATGGTCCAGTAGGCCCAGGCGTAAGGGCCGAAGGCGCGGTTGAGGAAGATGAAGCGCTCATATTGGTTGGCGCTGTACCAGGCGATGAAGAACTCCGTACCGTAGGCGAAGCCGACGATGGTGCCGGTGGCGAGCATCACCTTGCACATGTTTTCGAGGTGCTTCATGGTGATGAGGCTTTCGAGGCCGTAGACCCAGCGGGCCAGGGTCATTAGAGTGACCACCATAGCAAAGCCGCTGAAGACGGCGCCGGCGACGAAGTAGGGCGGGAAGATGGTGGTGTGCCAGCCGGGCAGTACGGACGTGGCGAAGTCGAACGAAACGATGGAGTGCACCGAAAGGACGAGCGGCGTGGAGAGGCCGGCGAGGATGAGGTAGGCCAGCTCGTAGTGGCGCCACTGCGAAGCCGAGCCGCGCCAGCCGAGGCTGAGGATGCCGAAGATCTGGCGGCGGATGGGATTGGTGGAGCGGTCGCGCAGGGTGGCGAGGTCGGGCACGAGGCCGACGAACCAAAACAGCGCGGAGACGGTGGCGTAGGTGGAGACCGCGAAGACGTCCCACATGAGCGGGCTGCGGAAGTTCTGCCACATGTGGAGCAGCTCGTTCGGGACGGGGAAGAGCCAGTAGATGGCGCGCCACGGGCGGCCGGTATGGAACAGCGGGTAGATGCCGGCGCAGGCGACGGCGAACAGCGTCATGGCCTCGGCCGCGCGGTTGATGGACGTCCGCCATTTCTGCCGGAAGAGGAAGAGGATGGCCGAGATCAGCGTGCCGGCGTGGCCGATGCCGATCCACCACACGAAGTTCGTGATGTCCCAGCCCCAGCCGACCGGCGAGTTGTTGCCCCACACGCCGATGCCGGTGGTGACAAGGTAAGTGAGGCAGACGAACAGGAGCAAGGCCAAGGGGATGGCGACGCTCATCGCGATGTACCACTGCCTGGGCGGCTTGCCCTCGGTAATCGCGCTGATCTTGTCGGTGACGCTGGAGTAAGTGGCTCCGCCCTGCACCAGTTGCGGATTGAGTTCCGTTCTCGGATCGATTGCGAGATCAGCCATGTCTTATGCAAGCTCCGGGTTGGGGTTGCGCAGCCGGGCGAGGTACGTGGTGCGCGGCTTCGTGTTGAGTTCTTCCACCACCGTGTAGTCCCGCGGCTGCTTTTTCATCTTCGAAACCCGGCTTTCCGGGTCGTTGACGTTGCCGAAGACGATGGCGTCGGCCGGGCAGACCTGCTGGCAGGCGGTGATGATTTCGAGGTCCTTGATCTGGCGGCGGCCCTCGCGGTTGGCGAGGGTGCGCTTCTCTTCAATGCGCTGCACGCAGTAGTTGCACTTCTCCATGACGCCGCGCATGCGCACGCTGACATCGGGGTTGAAGACCATCTTCTTCACTTCCGGAACGTCTTTGTTCCAGTTGAGGAAGTTGAAGCGCCGCACTTTGTACGGGCAGTTGTTCATGCAGTAACGGGTGCCGACGCAGCGGTTGTAGGCCATCTCGTTGAGGCCTTCGGGGCTGTGGGCGGTGGCCGCCACGGGGCAGACCGATTCGCACGGCGCCTTCTCGCACTGCTGGCAGGCCATGGGCTGCATGACGGCCTGCGGGTCTTCCTCGCTGCCGGTGAAGTAGCGGTCGAGCCGGATCCAGTGCATCTCGCGGCCCTTCTGCACCTGCTCCTTGCCGACCACGGGGATGTTGTTTTCGGCGTGGCAGGCGAGCATGCAGGCGTTGCAGCCGATGCAGGCGTTGAGGTCGATGGACATGCCCCACTGGTAGCCCTTCGAGTAGTCCCAACCCGCGAAGAGGTCCTGGCTGCCGGCGGCATGGCCGCTTTCTTCGTGATGCCCGGCGGAGCCGTGCCCGCCGGCCTGGCGGAACTCCTCGTAGGTGGACTCGATGACGATGTCGTTGCGCTTGAGGCCGGTGATGGGCTCGACCAGGGTGTGGTGCTCCTGGGTGGTGACGAGCTCGTAGATGGCACCCGTCCTGCGAACCTGCGCGGCGGCGAAGTGGAACGCGCCGGTGGTGCGCAGCCCCTCGACGCGGTGGCCGACGCCGCGGCCCACCCGGCCGCAAGCGGCGCGGCCGAAGCCGAGCGCGAGGGAGATGGAGTTGTCGGCATGGCCCGGCAGGATCATGGCGGGAGCCTGGATCTCCTTGCCGCCGGCGGAGAGCGCCAGCAGGTCACCGTTGACAACGTTGAGCTGGCGGGCGGTGGCCGGGCTGAGGAGAGCGGCGTTGTCCCACACGAGCTTGGTCATCGGGTCCGGCGCTTCGAGCAGCCAGGCGTTATTGGCCTGGCGGCCGTCCCAGGTGTGCGAGGAGGGGTAGAAGGCCACTTCCATGCCGGAAGCGGCGGGCTGGAGAGCGGCCTGCGCGGCGGCCAGCACTTTGGCGGCATCGGCCTTGGCATCGACGGCCGCGGACTGCGTGCCGGCGACGACGCCTTCATAGAGCGCCGCCTGCCATTTCCTGCCGGCTTCGGCGCCCCACTGGGCGGTCCAGAAATTCTTCACCAGGTCGTGGCCCCTGGCGCTTTCGGCGCCGGCGATGGCGGCGGCCACTTCCAGCGCGCTGCGGCCGCCGTAGAGCGGCTGGATGAGCGGCTGCTGGATGGAGGCCGTGCCGTCGAGGGCGAGCGCGTCGCCCCAGCATTCAAAGACATGCGCTTCAGGCAGGCGCCAGGTGGCGCCGGCGGCCCACGTTTCGTTCGCGTCGGCGGCGAGCACGACGGTGGAAGCCGCCTTCTTCATGGCCGAGGCGAAGTCGAGGTCGGCGGGCAGGGAGTAGACGGGATTGCCGCCCAGCACGAAGAGCGTGTTCACGGCGCCGGAGTTCAGGTCGGCGGCCAACTGCTTGACTGCGGCCAGGCTGTCGGTGGCTTCAACGGCGGGCTTCGTGTAGGTGACGGTCTGTCCGTTGTTGCCGAGCGCCTGGTTGATGAGCGCCACGACGGCGTGGACCGCGGCGGGTTGCCGGGGGCCGGCGACGACGAGCGACTTGCCCTTGGCCGCTGCCAGGTCCTTCGCGGCGGCCGCGATGAATTTCTGATCCTTGGCGCTGCTGCCGCCCAGGACCTTGAGCTCTGCGCCGGAGACGTTCAGCTCCCTGGCGAGAGCCAGCGCCAGCGCGCCGACGTCGGAGACCCGCGCGCGCAGGCGGTGATCGGCCATGCCGCCGGTGATGGTGAAGTTGGCTTCGGCGGCGTAGAGGCGGTTCATCGGCCGGCCTTCTTCCACGCGGCGGCGCGAGGAGAACTGCTTCACGGGCAGGACGGTCTGCGCATCGAGGCCGAGGAAGTCGCAGTCGAGCGCGACCACCACATCGGCCTTGTCGTAGCTGTACTGCGCCGAGAGCGGCTGGCCGAAGGCCATCTGCGCGCCCAGCACGGGCTGGTCGAAGCTCACCGAGTCGTACTCGACCCAGGCGGCCTTCGGATATTTCTTCGCGATCGCGGCCTTCACCACACCGAGCGTGGGCGAGGAAGAGCGCCCGGCCAGAATGCGGAGGCCCGCTCCGTCGCCGAGCTGTGCGCTTTGATTCTTCCACCACGAAGAGAACTCATCCCAGGACGACTTCACGCCGCTCTTCTGGACCTGGGTGGTGCGGTCGGGGTCGTAAAGGTCGAGCACCAGCCCTTGCTGGTGGGCGTTGGTGGCGCCGAGCGAAAACGGGTGCCGCGGATTGCCTTCCACCTTGGTGGGGCGGCCTTCGTTCGATTCGACAATCAGGCCGGTGGCCACGCCGCCGGTGCTCGCCACCGTGGCGTAGTGGACGGGACGCCCGGGCACGAGCCCCTCGACGCCCTTCGACATCGGCAGGATGTTTTCCACCGGGCGCCGGCAGGCGGTGAGGCCGGCCAGGCCGAAGCCGGCGGCCATCAGCTTGAGCAGCGTGCGGCGCGAGCCGCCCGCGAGCATCTCCGCGGCGCCATCCTGGAACTCGCGCTCCGCCCAGGCGCGGAATTGGGGCGAATCGGCCAGGTGGTCGAGGCTGCGCCAGTATTTCTTGCCCGTGAGGCTAGACGGATTGATTTGAATCAGTTCGTTCATCGTCTCGCACCAGCGATCTATCGGTGACAGGCCGAGCAGTTGTCGGGCGGCTTGATGCCCTTGGCTTTGATCAGCTTCGCGCCCAGCTCCGCCGGATCCCCTTCCGGCTTCCAATCGAGCTTCGTCACGTATTCGACGGGCCGGATGTTCGGCGCCGGGTTGCGGTGGCATTCCAGGCACCAGGCCATGGAGAGCGGCTGCACCTGCCGCACTTCCACCATCTGGTCCACGCGGCCGTGGCAGCTCACGCAGCTCACGCCGACGGTGACGTGGGCCTGGTGATTAAAATAAACGTAGTCCGGCAGCCGGTGGACCTTGACCCACGGAACAGGCTGGCCGGTGGCGTAGCTGTCGCGAACCATCTGGAGCTTGGGGCTCTTTTCCTTCACCCGGACATGGCAGTTCATGCACGTCTCGGTCATCGGTACGGCGGCGTAGTTGGACTTGTCCACCGTGTAGTGGCAGTACAGGCAGTCGATGCCGAGGTTGCCGGCGTGCAGCTTGTGGCTGTAGGACACGGGCTGCACGGGGGTGTAGCCCGTATCCAGTTGTTTCGGATGAAGGAGATAGCCGAGAACGGCGCCGCCCGCGCCCAGCGTCAGGATGATCGCTCCGGCGGCAAGGCGCAGTTTCGTGTCGAACTGCTTCGAGAAGATAGCACTCATGCCCAGTTGTCTTTCGAATCGAATCCGGCCTCAGCCCCTCTGAATTGGCTTGGCAGGTTGGCGCTCTCCGATACAATCGAAGAGCATACTGTTTTTTCTAGCACAGCCATACTTTTTCTGCAATAGGAGTAAGAATTCTTGCCGGACAAGAATGTGATGCAGCAGCCCGGCGATGCGACTCAGCGGATTGGGGCGGCGCGGGGACTGCCCGCGCGGGTGATGGAAACCAAACCGCTGACAGGCTTTAGCCGCCGTTTCGGCGACCTGCGGGTGCGCCCGAAGCTGATGGTGCTGCACAACGCGTTCTTCCTTCTCATCGCCTGCGCCATCTATATGGCGGTGATCAGCCTGGTGGAGTCGCGGGTGGAGGAGGCGCGCAGCCGCGAGATGACGCTGATCCTGAACGCCTTCTCCGCGCACTCGCCGGAGACCGACCAGATGGCGCTGCATGCCTACGATCTGCGCAGTGGAACGGCCGGGGAGTTCGGGCTCCCCGACGAAGCGCAGGCCTGGATGCGGCGCTATCCGGGCCGCATCTGGCAGTGGGATGACGAGAGCGAGCACGTCTACAAGCTGATTCCGGAGTCGAACCGCTACTACCGGCTGACGCTGCCGCTGGGCTTCTACGAGAACCTGACCGGCTCCGTGCGCATGGCGCTGTTCGTCACCCTGGGGCTGGTGTACGCGCTGGCGGTGCTGATGCTGGAGCTGATCATCCTGCCGCGCTACGTCTACCAGCCGCTGCGGCTGCTGCTGCAGGCGGACTGCGCGACGCGGCGCGGAGACCGGCGGGCCGAGATCATCGACGAGGGCTTCATCACGGGCGACGAGATCGGGCAGATCCTGCGCTCGCACAACGAGACGGTGCGGGCGCTGCGGCAGCACGAGGACGAACTGGAGCAGGCCAAGCGCAATCTGGAAGCGCAGGACCGGCTGGTGAGCCTGGGGCTGCTGAGCGCCAGCGTGGCGCACGAGATGAACACGCCGCTGGCGGTGCTGCACGGCTCCATAGAGAAGCTGATCGAGACGGTGCCGGAGCCGCACGCGCAGTCGCGGCTGGCGCGCATGGTGAGGGTGACGGAGCGGCTGCGGCGCATCAGCGCGGGGCTGCTGGACTTCGCGCGGCAGCGCAGCCAGACGCTTTCGCGGGTGGAGCTGCGGCCGCTGGTGGAAGAGGCCTGGCACCTGGTGTCGATCGACGAGAAGGCCGCCGAAGTGGCCTTCGCCAACGAGGTGGATGCGGGCCACGCCGTGCTGGCCAACAGCGACCGCCTGCTGCAGGTCTTCGTGAACCTGCTGCGCAACGCGCTGATCGCCGTGCCGGCGCCGGGCGGCGCGGTGCGGGTGGTGTCGGCGGAGTCGGCCATCGACGGCCGCGCGGCCGTGTCCATCGCGGTGGAGGACAACGGCCCGGGCATTCCGCCGGAGGTCCTGCCGGACGTCTTCGAGGCGTTCGTCACCACGCGGCTCGACGCCAGCGGCACGGGTCTGGGCCTGACGGTAGTGGAAGGCATCGTCCACCAGCACGGCGGCGCCATCAGCGCGGCCAACCTGCCCGGCGGGGGCGCCCGCCTGGAGGTTGTGCTTCCATCCCCGCCGCGGCCTTCCTCAGCAATGGAGCAGCAGTCATGACAGCCGAACTCGCCCACGCCTCGCCGGTCGACGTCGCGGTGCTCGACGACGACGCCGATTTCCGCACCTACGTCGAGGACTTCCTGAACGACGAGGGGCTCTACACGGTGCGCACCTTCGAGCGGCCCGAGCTGCTTTACGACGCCGCCGACGAGCGGCGGCCGGACATCGTGCTGCTGGATATGAAGATGGGCCGGCACCGCGGCGACGCGGTGCTCGAACAACTGCTGGCGCGCTATCCGGGGCTGTGCGTAATCATCGTGACAGGCTACCCGTCGCTGGAGGACATGCGGGCCACGTTCAAGCTGAAGGTGTTCGACTATCTGGCGAAGCCCTTCTCGCTGGCTCAACTGCGGCAGACGCTGGCGAACGCCATCCAGCAGTTCGGCCTGGGGCGCAGCCTGCAGGACCGGCTGCGGGAAAAGCTGGGCCATCGCATCCGCATTCTGCGGGCGGAGCGCGAGTGGTCGCTGAAGGACCTGGCCGCGTCGTCGGAGCTGAGCGTGAGCCAGATCAGCTCCATCGAGCGCGGCGCGAACCTGCCGTCGATCGAGAGCCTGCTGGCCATCTCGCGCGCCTTCGGGCTGAAGCCGAGCGAGATCCTGTCGTCGATCGAGTTCTGAGGCCTCATTCGTAGCGCAGGGCCGAGACCGGATCTACCCGCGTCGCCCTCCAGGCCGGCAGCAAACCCGCGCCCGCCGAAACAAGCAGCAGGAAGATTCCCGCGATGAAAGTTGTTCCGGTATCCGCCGCCGACAGGCCGTATAACTGCGACCGGATCAGCCTGCCGCTGATCAGCGCGAGCGGGACGCCCGCCACAACGCCCGCTGCCACCATGCCGGCGCTCTCCCTGAGAATCATGCCCAGAACCGACGTGCGTGTGGCTCCGATTGCCAGCCGGATTCCAATCTCCCGGGTCCTCCTCGTCGTGGAGTAGGAGAGTACGCCATAGAGCCCGATCGCGGCCAGCGCCACGGCCAGGCCGCTCAGCGACATCGACAGCAGAGCCAGGAGCCTTTCGGAAGCGAGCGTCTCATCGAGCTGAGCCTCCATCGTCAGGACGCGGTCCACCGGCAATCGCGGATCCGCGTCCCGCATCAGGGCGCCCAGCCTGGCCAGAATCGCTTCCCGCGGTTCGCGGCTGCGGACCTGCAGGAAAGCACTGCCGGGATGACTCCCGGCGACAGCCGGCAGGTACAGGACCGGGGCGGGCTCCTCCCGCAGCCAGCGGTACTTTGTCGTGCCCACCACGCCCACCACGCGCACGGGGCGTCCTCCGCCGATGGCGAACACTTTGCCCAACGGGTCTCCGGCGAGGAACTGGCGGGCGAAGCGCTCGTTGACAATCACCCCTTCCTCTCCCGAAGCATGATCGCCGTCCTCGAAGTCCCTGCCGCTCCGCAAAGGAATGCCCATGGTTCGGAAGTAGCCGGCGCTCACCCTGGCGTAATACGAGGTCGGCGCCATGCCCCTCGTCTGCTGGTATCCGGGAATGCGCAGTGACGTGGAGGCCATCGCCCCCGAAAGCAGGTTGATGGTCGACAGGCTGGCCGACTGCGCTCCCGGCAGTGCGCGCGCTCTCTGCAGCAAGTCGTGCATCGCCTGCCTGGACGCCGCCTCCGAGTAGTTCAGCCGTTCGAAATCCACTGGCGCCTGGATCACGTTCCGCGGCCGGAAGCCCAGATCGATCGCCCGCAGGTTCCTCAGCGTCCGCGAGAGCAAGCCCGCGGTAAAGACGAGTGCCATCGACACTGCAATCTGGGTCGCAATCAGCTTGCGGTACGGCCCCGCACCACGGCCTGCGGACGCCAGCGTGCCGGACTGCACCACCGGCATCGGATCCGTCCGCCACACCCGCAGCGCCGGCAGGATCCCGATCAGCAACCCGCAGCCGACAGCCGCCGCGGCGCAGAAAACCCAGATCGCGGCGTCCGGCTCCAGGTGATCCAGCAGCAGTGCCCGTTCCCTGCCCAGCAGGCTCAACAGACCCGAGACGAAGAGGCGGGAGATCCACCATCCCAAGATCCCGCTGATTGCAGCCAGCAGCAGGCTCTGCGCGAGAAACTGCCGCAGTACCGTCCACCGTGTCGCGCCTAGTGCCACCCGGATGGCCGCTTCGCGCACTCTCTCCAGCGACCGCACCAGCCACAGCGCCGCCAGATTCACGCAGGCCATGAACAGCACCAGCCCAACGATCGAAAGGAGAACCAGCACCGGCTTGCCCAAACGATCCCTGCGGGACCCGAAGCCCTGACTTCCGTCCCGCAGCAGAAAATAGTCGCGATCGCTGATCTGGAGCCCCAACCGCCGCTCGATCTCCATGCCCACGCGTCCGGCCCTGGCCGCGGCGTCCTCGACGGAAATCCCCGGCTTCAGCCGTCCCATCAGTTCCATCCCGTTGAACCGCTCACGCGGCATTCCGTAGAACGATTCCGCCCAAGCGGATGGGATCTGCACATCGCGCCGGCCGTACAACACCGAGCCCTTGAAGCCGGCCGGACCCACGCCGACAATCTGAAGAGGCTCCTTGTCCAGCACAATTCGCCGCCCTATGACGTCAGGAGACGCTGCAAACATCGAGCGCCACAACCGGTCGCTTATGACGCAGGCCCGCGAGCCCTGTGCCACCCGATCATCTGAATCGTCCAGCAGCCGGCCCAACTGAGGCCGGACTCGCAGCAGGCGGAAGAAATTGCCGCTCACCAGTTCCACCGTCACTTGCTGCCGCCGGTCCCCGTCCAGGAGGCTCGCCTCCACCTCGGAAGTAGCCGAGACGTCTTCGAATCCCGTGTCCGCTTTCCGCAACTCGCGCAGAAAGGCGTATGAGAAGCAGCAATTCTCCATGCGGAAGGCCTCGTTCCTCTGCCGCAGGATGACCAACCGGGAGGCCTCCGGAACCGGCAGGGTCTTTAGCACGATGGCGTTCACAAATGAGAACACGGCCGTCGCGGCCGCCAGTCCTACCGACAGCGAGCCGATCGCCAGCAGCGTGAAGGACGGGCTTTTCCTGGCATTACGCCCCGCCAGCCGCACATCCGCCGCAAACCGGTCGAGCCATCGGAAGCTCCACATTTCGTGCACGTCCTCCTTGATGCCGCCTGGATTGCCGAAGCGCCGCCGCGCCGCATCCATCGCCTCACCGTCAGCGGCACCCGCCTCCCGCATCCGCCGGGCGCGCAATTCCAGGTGAAGCTCCATCTCCTCGCCCAACTCCTGCTCCAGACGGTTGCGCCCGGCCAGGTACCGTAACTTCCGCCAAAGTTCACCGAGACTCATGGACCACTCCTTATGCCGGCTGGAGGATCCGCCCGATCGCGGCGGAGACTCGACGGTACTGTTCCACTTCCTGCGCCAGCCGCCTGCGCCCCACCGCACTAAGGCGGTAGTATCGGGCGCGGCGGTTTTCCGCGGTTCTGCCCCACTCCGCCTTCAGCCAGCCCTTCAACATCATCCGCTGCAGTGCG
>DAHVTI010000051.1 GCA_027324255.1 Bryobacterales bacterium
GAAGCCCTGATGGGTTACGGTGATCGAGTAGCCTCCGGCCGGAGGCAGCGACGGCGCATTGAAGACGCCCGATTCGTTGCTTTCCATGGCGCGGCGGATACCCATGGCCTCGTTCGCCACAACCACCGCGGCGCCCGGAACCGCGGCGCCGGATGCGTCGCGAACCACTCCCGCGACGCCGGCCGTGCCAGCCACGCCCTGCCCCAACGCGCTGACGGCAGCCGTGGTCAGGACGAGCAAAAGAATTAGTAACCGTTTATTCATATCCCAATCTCCCAATGCGTGATAAAACTTCGCTTCATTTGATGCTGGAACGACACGCCTCCCTCCATCCGGCGAACTGACGTAGCGCTGCGAAGGAAGGACATATTGGCGCGAACATTGCAGTGAGCGGCACGCGGCGGCGGGGGAAACGGCACGTGCGCGGAAACCGGCCAGAGACCCTGAAAACTCAATTGCCAGGATACCAAACCCGGCGCCCGGACGACCGGGCGCACGCCGGCTCCGTCTTTCAGACCCAGCCCTCCTCCGGCCTTCGATATGATGTTGCTCGATGAACCGTAGAACTGCCCTCTCTGCATTCGGAACGGCACCCGCCTTCCTCCGCGCCCTCTCCGGGTCCGCCGCCGGCCGGCCCAACATTCTCTGGATTCTCGCCGAGGATCTCGGCCCCCAACTCGGCTGCTACGGCTACCCCCTCGTCAAGACCCCAAACCTCGACCGCCTCGCCTCCGAGGGCGTTCGCTTCACGCGCTGCCACACCACCGGCCCCGTGTGCTCCGCCAGCCGCTCCGGTTTCAACGTCGGCCTCTATCAGACCACCACAGGCGCCCACAACCATCGCAGCCACCACAAGGATGGCTATCATCTCCCCTTCGGTGCCCGGCCCGTCAGCCTGCGCCTCAAGGATGCCGGCTACTTCACCGCCAACGTCCTGCAGTTCGCCGATGGCGTTCGCGGCACGGGCAAGACCGATTTCAACTTCCAGCTCGACGAAAAGCCCTTCATGGGCACCCACTGGAACCAGCGCGCCAAAGGCCAGCCCTTCTACGCCCAGGTCAACTTCCAGGCCACCCACAAGGGCCCCGCCATGGCCGCGGCCCGCCGCCAGAAGGACCTCATCGATCCCGCCAAGGTCGAACTGCCTCCTTACTGGCCCGACCACCCCACGGTGCGCGATGAGTTCACCACTTATCTGAACTGCATCAACCTGCTCGACCGCCAGGTGGGCGTCCTGCTCGACACCATGCGGCAGGACGGCGCGCTCGACAACACCCTGATCTTCTTCTTCGGAGACAACGGCCGCTGCCTCATCCGCGGCAAGCAGTGGTGCTACGACGCCGGCACGCACGTACCCATGATGGCGAAGTGGCCCGGCCTCACCCGCGCCGGCCAACTGCGCGAGGATCCGGTGATCATGCTCGACATGACCGCCTCCACGCTGGCGGCCGCCGGAATCGCCCTGCCGGAGCCCTTCCACGGCCAGCCCCTCTTCGACTCCAAAACAAAACCTCGCGAATACGTCGTCACCGCCCGCGACCGCTGCGACATGACCGTCGACCGCATCCGCGCCGTCCGCGACCGCCGCTACGGCTACATCCGCAACTTCATGCCCGACCGCCCCTACACCCAGTTCAACGAGTACATTCAAACCCAGTACCCCACCCTCGGCGTCATGAAGGAACTCTACGCCCAGGGCAAGCTCAACGCCGCGCAGTCTCTCTTCATGGCCGCGCGCAAGCCGGAGGTCGAATTCTACGACCTCCAGAACGACCCGCACGAGATCCACAACCTCGCCGCCGACCCCGGGCACCGCGCCCTCGTGCAGCAGTTCGCCGCCCGACTCGACCGCTGGCTCGCCGACACAAAGGACCGCGGCGGCGAGCCCGAGTCGCCCGAAGCCCAGGCCCTCTAAGGAGCGCACCATGCCGCTTTCCGGCCTCACCGCCGTCGTCACCGGCTCCACCAGGGGCATCGGCCGCGAACTCGCTCTTCAGTTCGCCCGCGCCGGCTGCCGTGTCGTCGTGCATGGAAAGGATGCCGCCCGCGCCGCCGAGGTCCGCGCGGCCTGCGGCGATGCGGCGCTGCTGTTTCTCGGAGACATTGCGCGGCAACAGGTGGCCGTGGATCTCATGGCGTTTGCCGTGGAGCAGACGGGCCGCCTCGACATCCTCGTCAGCAACGCCGGCGTCGTCAAAATGGAGCCCTTCCTCGAATTCCGCCGCGAAACGTGGCAGGAATTGCTCGATGTGCACCTCAGCGGCGCTTTCTACTGCGGCCAGGCCGCCGCGCGCCAAATGGTCCGCCAGGGCGGCGGCCGCATCATTCACATCTCCACCATCGCGGCCGGCTTCGGCCAGTTCGGCTTCGCCGCCTACGCCCCCGTCAAGGCCGGAGTCGAGGCGCTCACCCGCGTGATGGCCGTCGAGCTCGCCGCCCACGGCATCAGTGTCAACTGCATCGCCCCCGGCCCGGTGTGGAACGACATGATGGAGCACCTCTACGGCCCGGAGCGCCTCGCCGAACGCCAGCGCACCATTCCGATGGGCCGCATGGCGCTTGCCTCCGAAGTGGCCGCCGCCGCCCTCTACCTCTGCTCCCCCGAGGCCGGCTACATGACCGGCCAGGTGCTGCACCTCGACGGCGGCGCCAGCGCCGCCGGGCCATTCACCATGGAGGTCTTCAAGCGCTCTACCGCCGGTTGACCGCCCGGAAGACCGCTTCCCTGTTCTGCCGCGCGTTCTCGTACGCGGGATTGATCTCGAGCGCTTTGTCGAAATCCAGCACCGCGTCCATATACCGGCCCACGCGCATCTTGGCGTACCCCATCGCGTTCCACGCCAGCGCCAGCTTCGGATTCAGCTCCACTGCGCAGCTCAGTTCGACGATCGCTTCTTCGAAGCGCCCCGCCCGCAGCAGGGCCCGCCCCGCCTTGTGGCAGCCGTCCGCCGTCTTCCCCGTGCTCGCCGGACCCGGCTGGGCAGGAGCAGCCGGCTTCGCTGCCGCCACCGCCGGCATCGCCGGTGCGGGCGCGGCCTCCGCCTGCTGGACTGGTGCGGGCTTGGCAGGCTCGGGCGCCGGCGCGGCCGCCTCCGCCGCTCTCGCCGCGGCTCTTGCCTGCAGCGCCGCCACTTCCGCCTGCTGCGCCTCAATCGCCGCCTCGGCTTTTGCCAGCACCTCTCTGATCTCCGGATTGCTCGGATCCAGCCGGCGCGCCTCCTCCAGGTCCAGCTTCGCCTGCTCGTAGCGCTTCAGCAGATAGTAGGCGCTGCCCCTCGTAAACCAGGCGCGCGCATTGCGCGGATCCAGTTCGATCGCCTTCGTGCGGTCCGCCAGCCCCTCTTCGTGCCGCCCCAGCGAATGATAACTGCCGCCGCGCGCGAGGTACGCAGTCGCATTCAAAGGCTCCAGGGAAACAGCCTTTTCCCGGTCTGCCAGCGCCGCTTCATGCTCTCCCCGGCGCGCGTGCAGATCCCCTCTCGCCAGGTACGCCCGGGCCAGTGCCGGATCCGTCTCGATCGCGGCATCGTAGTCAGCCAACGCTTCCTTCGCCTGGCCCTGGACGTCCAGCGCGGCTCCGCGATACAGCAGCGCCTCCGCCCGCAGCTTCCACTGCACGTCGGGCCTCAGCTTCAGCGCGGCAGCCAGGTCCCGCGCCGCCAGGTCGATTTTACCGATCTGACCGTAGGCGTAGCCGCGATAGAAATACGCATCCGCCAGCTCCGGCTGGAAAGAGAGCGCCCTGCCGTAATCGTCGATCGCATCCAGGTACTTCTTCCGTCCCGCCAGATACCGCCCCCGCGCCACGTAGCTCTGGGGATCGTCCAGCCTCATGCGGATGCAGTCGGCGTAGGCCTTCAGCGCCTTTTCCGCCTGCCCCAGGCCGGCATAGGCGCCGGCCAGTCCGCGGTAAACGGCCGCCGTTTCCACCTTCGCGCCCAGGGCGGCTTCGTAGGCGGAAACCGCTTCGGCGAACTCGCGCAGCCCCAGCCGCGCGTCGCCCAGCATCTCCCACGCCTCACCGTCGCTGGGGCTCAGCCGCAAAGCCGCATCCAGGTCGCGGGCCGCCTGCTGCAACTTGCCGCTTCTCAAGTACACCGACCCCCGGCGCCGCAGCGCCCCCGTCGAGCGTGGATTCTCGCGCAGCACTTCCGTGTAGGCGGCCAGCGCATCCTCCAGCCGTCCTTCGTTCTCGGCGCGCACCCCCGCTTCGTAAGACAGCGTAGAGGATCGCACCCCGCGCTGGGCTGCCGTCCCGAGGCTGACACCCAGTACCAGCACTGTCAGGGCCACACGGGCACAATTCATGGCGATGAGGGAATCCTTACATATTCCGGATTAGTTCTTCAAGCTGCCGGGCCAGTTCCGCATAGTCTTCACCCTCCAGCCGCACCGGCGCGCCAATCTTTACCTGCACGAAGCCCGGCCGTGGAAACCGCCACCCCGGGTGCAGCACCCGGTTGGATCCCCGCAGCCGCAGCGGCACCACCGGCAGCCTCAGCCGCGAGGCCATCATCGCCACCCCCGGCAGGAACCGCCCCACGCTTTCGTCCAGGCTGTGCTTGCCCTCCGGAAAGATCAGCGGGCACCACCCCTCCTCCGCCAGCTCCCCGATGTAGCGCAGCGCGCGCCGCGTGCCCGTCTCCCGCTGCGGAATCGGCACGGCGTTGAACATCAGGCAGGAGAGGTAGTAGTTCAGGCTGTTGGTGAACCACGCCGCCAGGCCGTGCTGCCGCCGGTCGAAGTGCGCTTCGAAGAACTCCTTGCGCATCGCCGGCGCCAGACGGTGCCGCCACTTCCACGGCAGGGCGATGAACAGAATGGGTGTGTCGAAATACCCCTGGTGGTTCGAAGCGAACAGCACCGGCCCTTCCAGCCCCTTCAGGTTGTCGCGCCCCTCCACCCGCACCCAGGCGAAGATCCGCGCCAGGTTCAGCAGCCACACGTTCAGGTGGAAGATGCGCGACCAGTGCGCCCACCTGGCCCTGTTCCACCGCGGAAATTCGAACGGCGGCTCCGCCGCCGGCGGCCCGGCCTGCAGCTTCTCCAGGTCCGCCAGCGTCTTCGCGCCGGCAAAGGCATTCTCGTCCACCGGCACGCCCAGCCTGTGCTCCAGCGCCACCATCAGCTCCACGCGGTCCAGCGACGACAGCCCCAGGTCTTCCAGCGAAGTGCCCGGCGTTAACGGCCTCCCCGCGCTCCACCTTTCGAGCAGCGCCTCCATACCCTGCGGGCCCTGCGGCGCCGCTGCCGCTTTCGTCTCCCCGCTCAGCCGGCCGCGGATCTCGCGCCGCTTCAGCTTGCGCGTCCCCTCCGTGCGCGGCAACTCCGGCTCGCTCCACACCGTGTAGCCGCGGACTTTCTGGTGCTCCTCCAGCAATGCGTTGCCTTGCCGCACCACCCGCTCCGCCTCCGTCCCATCCTCCAGCACCAGCACCGCGTGCACCCGCTCGCCCCCGTCCGCCTTCAGCCCGATCGCCGCCGATTCCTTCACCCCGGCCAGCCCGTTCAACACCCGCTCCACATCTTCCGGAAAGACGTTCCGCCCGTCCGCCAGGACGATCATCTCCTTCTTGCGGCCTCTGATCACCAGACGCCCCGCCTCGTCCAGCGCCCCGATGTCCCCGGTGTGGAACCAGCCGTCTTCGAACGCCTCCGCCGTCGCCTCCGGGTTGTTGTAGTAGCCCGACGTCACGTTGCCGCCGCGCACCAGCACCTCGCCATCGTCGGCGATCCGGACCTGCACCCCCGCAATCGGCTTGCCCACCGTCCCCCGCTGCGCGTGGAACGGATGGTTCAGCGTCACGATCGGCGCGGCCTCGGTTAGCCCGTAGCCCTGGATCACCGCCCATCCCAGGTGGCCCCAGTACTCTTCCAGGTGCGGATCCAGCGCCGCTCCGCCCACAATGAAGCTCCAGAACTTGTAGCCGAACATCGAGTGCGCCCGCCGGTACCGCCACCAGCGCATCCAGAACTTCTCGCCCGGCGGAGCCGGCGCCAAAGTCTCCGGGGCGGCCGCCGCCATGTACTCCTTCAGCACCTCCAGGATCTTCGGCACCGAGACCAGCACGGAGATCCGCCGCTCCCGGATCTGCCTCACGATCTCCCGCGGGTCCTGGCTGCGCTGGAAGACCACCGTTCCGCCCAGCATCGGCGGAATGAAGATGGCCATGGCCTGCCCGAACATGTGGCTCAGCGGCAGCAGGTTCAGGAATCGGATGGGGGAGAAGGGCCACGCGTATTTCAGGTACTTCCGCACCTCGCGCTCCACCGGAACCACATTGGCCAGGATGTTGCGGTGCGTGATCACCACGCCCTTCGGCTCGGCCGTGGCCCCCGACGTGAACAGGATCTGCACCGTGTCATCCGGCGATGCCGCCACTTCTTCGAACGCAGCGTCCCTGGACGTCCAGTCCAGCTCCGACAAGCTCCACACCGGCGCGCCGCCGGCCCGTGGCGGCGCCTTTACCTCATCGCCAACCAGAATCGCCTTGGGCTCGGTGATCCGCTCCACCCGCTCCAGGAACGCCGCCGAATGGCGCTCGTCGATCGGCGCCACCGCCACGCCTCGTAGCACGCAACCCCAGAACGCCGCCACCCACGCCGGCCGGTTTTCGCTCCACAGGATGACGCGGTCGCCCCGCCCAATGCCGTGCCGCTCCAGTTTCGCCGCCAGGTTGTCCGCCGCCTGTTTCAGGTGCAGGTAGCTGTAGCTGCGCGGACGAAACCCATCGTCGTAGACCAGATATTCGCCTTCACGCTCCACGACCGAGCGGAAGTAGTCCAGCAGCGTCTCGCGCTTCATGCAAATCTCAATGCTAGCAGCGGGCGCGCCATGGGCGGGCGCGCTATTGAATGGTGCTCGATCCCTCGACGCCCATGTCCGGCGGCAGCACGTTCCGGTTGATGTGGCGGTCCAGGTTGATCACGTAGGTCTCCGGCGCGTCTATCAGCACCTGCGAATGCGTGGCGCAGATCACGCGGAACTTCTTCTGGTCCACCAGTTCCATCAGCATCTTCACGATCCGCTTCTGGTTGGAGACCGACAGCGCCATCTCCGGCTCGTCCAGCAGCAGCAGCGTGCCGTCGGGCAGCGACGGGAACGTCTCGCGGAACATCGACAGCATCACTTGCCCGTGGCTCGCCATCTGCACGAACTCGCGCATCTGCGGATTGTTCTCGAACAGCTCCAGGTGCATGCGCGGGTTGTGCTGCTCGGCGTCGAACAGGAACACTTTGGGCGCCTCCACTTTGTTCTCCCAGCGGTACGCGTAGCCGTCCGGTTCTTCGCCCTGCATCGCGTAGTAGATGGAGTGCAGCAGCGTCGACTTTCCGCAGCCGTTCTCGCCCGTCAGCAGCACGAGCGGGTGGGTCAGATCCACCACCATCGGCATGTGGAAGTTCAGGTTCAGAAATATCGGATGCGAAAGAATTTTGAGAAACATGCCAGAAAACTTACTTTCAGGATATCAGGCAACCGCCGCTTTCCCGCTCTGGCGCGGAACCGGGGGTGCGCGACGTAGAAGTGGAGATCATGCGCCCGTCGCTGCTCCCAGTAGTCCTCGAACCGGCCGTTGAGGTGACAGCACCGCAGGGCGATGATGGCCTTGGCACCGCGGGCCGTCCGGAACATGCCGGACTGTTTGAGGCGGGAACCGATTGCGGTCCTGCATCCGGCCTCGATGACGCCGGAGCCAACAAACAGGTGCTGCTTGCGGAACTTTGGATAGCGCCTGCGGTCTGCATGCTGTTCGAAGCGGCCGGCTGCGATACGAATCTTCCCGGTCAGTTCGGGATTGGTGGAGTGGATCGAGTTTCCCCCTTGTCGAGCAGACGCTTCTGGTGGAGTTTCGCCCAGGCCATCTGGCCGGCTTCGTCAGTGGGGTACAACTGGCGGGCCAGGTCCCAGAGATACCGGCGCGCGTGAGAGTGGTCCACTATCTGGACCGCGCCAGGAAAATGTAGCACCGCCAGGTTCCAGATCCATTCGGCCCCGTCGCCCATGACGACCCGCTTTGCCGCGCGGGTCCTGCCACGCTTCCAGGCTTCCCCATAGAGCCGCCGGCCACACTCTTCGGCAGTCTCGATGGCGCCGGTGCAGGTGGTGGAACCGGGATCTCGGATGGGGAAGCCCTTCCTGTCCCAGGCGGTCTGGGTGCAGACGCATCCCAACTGGACCTCACGTGTATGGGTCGGCTGGCCTTCCGTCTTACCCTGCCGGCCGGCGGTTTCTTTCTTCACCACCGGAATCCCAGTCCCATCCATTCGCACATACAGGATCGGAACCGCTTGGCCCAACACGATCGGCAGATCCAGTTGTACGGCGCGCCGGATCCCCTCCTGCTCCCCCGGCGCGATATCGGCCCCACTGGCTTCCGCCCTCCGCTCCACGGATTCAGTGGTCACGTCCAGATCGGCGAGGAGCTTCATCGGCTGTCGTCCGAGATCGAAGGACGTCTCCTGGCCTACCGCCGCTTGCCTGCGGCGCACCCCAGGAGAGAGTTCCGTGTGTTCGATCTCCAGTTCGACATCGGCTGGGCACCGGCCGTTGTGGCAGTGCGAACCCCAGTAGTAGGGACGCGAGACTTTCACCGGGCCGGCAGCGGTGACGGCGGTCTTGGAACGTAACTCCTGGTAGTGAGCCGCATGACCGCCAGAGCAAGGCGACGTCCGTTGCGCAGCAGGCGAAACGGGGGACTGCAGCAGTTGAGTGATGCCCGCGGCGCCCACCCGATGCATGGCCGAGCGGATCATGTTTCGCTGGCTTCCAAGTCCGTACGCCCCGTCTAGCGGCGGCTACGAAACAGGATGTTCAGCCACTGGAATATTTCGCGGGTGACTTCTTCGCAGACCGCGGCAGCCGTTTTTTTCCTCTGGTGTCCGGGCGTCGCTGTCCGGCTCCAGCGGCCGCTGCCGGCCAATCTTCTCGTTGATCGCGATCAATTCCGCACTCAGTTTCCGGAAGCGATGGTACTCATCGATTTCCGCCCGGGCCTTCCGCCCGGCCGAGGGAGAAGGAAACGATTCAGCCACGGTTCTTCCTCCGGCCTTGCGGGTCAGGCGAACTTGGGGATCGTGCCCTGGGCCGTTGGGCTTGGCACAGTGGCATGTAGGTTTTCCGCGGCGGCAAGGAACCGCGCAGATCGGACCGGTGCGCAGATCGCCGAGGATAGGGAGCTGGCGAAGGATCCTGGAGCGTTCGGCTTCCAGCTCCAGCAGAGAATTCGGCATCCAGGCGGCCTCCTGGTACCGCGCGTATCGCAGCACTCAGAACAGAGCCGCGGAAAAGGAAACCGGCCGCTCCGCCATTCCTGTGTCGCGCACCCCGGGGTCGCCTGAATGATCCGGCGCCAAAGCCTCTTGAGCTAGAATCAAACCTGCGGAATCTTGCCATGTCGCCCGCGGATCATCCTCGAATTGCCGCCATACTCTGCCGCTGGGCATGCCAGGGGCCGGGATGTCCAGCATGCTGACGTCCCTCACCGCGAATTCATTCCGCTATTTGGCGGCGGCAGTCCTGATCCTCATCCTCGCCCTGTTCCTGCGGATCGCGCCGCTTCCCGCGGAGAGCGTAGACGGCGACGAGATGTTCTCCCGCCGCGTGGCACTGGCCGGTCCGGCGGAGGCCTGGACCATGGTGAGAAAGGATCTCGTCCATCCACCGCTCTACTACTTTCTGCTGAAGGCGACGATGCCGGGCGGGGCCGATTCCACGGCGAACGGCATCCGGGCCCTGTCGCTGGCGGCGGGCGTCGCCACCATCGCGGCAATCATCCTGCTCGGCTTCGCGGAGTCCGCGCTGCGCCTGCCCGGCCTCTTGGCTGCGCTGCTCCTGGCTCTCAACAAGACGCACATTTATTACAGCCAGCAGGCGCGATCCTACGCGCTTTACTGCCTGCTGGTCACACTCCTCCTCCTTTGGAGCGCCTTGGCCCGCCGCTATCGCGGTAAGAGTTGGTTCTGGATCGGCGGCTTCCTGCTGATGGCTGCCATCATCTGGACGCACTATGTGGGTGCGCTGTTCTGTGCGATGTGTGTCGTCCCGATGGCTTTCCCGGCAGGCGCCGTTTCGCCCGGCGCGCGCGCCCGCATTCTTCCGCTGGCCTGTCTGGCGCTCGCTGGCCTATCCTTCCTGCCTTGGCTCATTCCGGAGATCTCTGTCTACCGTCACAAGGCCGGGCTCTCCACGAACCTCGAATGGCAGGGGTTGCCGGCTCTGTATGACTTGAAGATGGTGTACGCCGAATTCGCGGGAATCCCGGATTTCCTGGGCTCCACCACCGTGAGCCTCCTCCTGGTAGCCTCGCTGATCGGCTGTGCGCTTTTTCTGCGGCCGGATCCTCAGGCCTCCGTCGATCAGAGCACGATCTCCACCTTCGCGTTAACAGCCATGGCCCCTCCCGCGGTTCTCTGGCTCCTCACGCGTTGGCCATTTCACCTGCCGATCTTCGGCGTCAGGCACCTGCTTCCCGCATTTGTGCCGGCCCTGGTGATGATCGGTCTGGGTTTGTCGAAGCTGGCCTCCCGGGCGAAAGACGCGATCGGGCCGGGCCTGCTTTTTGCGCCGGGCGCGGCTTTTCTGTGCGCCTTCCAGATCGCGCCTGTCTGCCGGACCTGGCCGGGGCCGGTTCGGCAACCCTACTCGCAGATCGCGGCTGACCTGCAGCGGCCCGGGCTGGACCTGCCTGTATACACTACCTGGCCCTATGGCATCGGCGCGTCGGTCCAGTTCTACCTGCCAGCCGGCCGGAAAATTCGCCGCCTCGAGGTCTCCGGGCCCGCGCCGGACCTGCTGCCGCGGCTCATTGTTCTCTACCGGCCCGCCGTACCGAGGGAAAGCGAGATGATCAGGATCATTTGCCGTGATTATGAGGTCATTTCGCAAAAATACTACTACGGCGCCATTTCCGCGAAGTTCGGCACGCGCCTTCTCGTTCTGGCCAAACCATAGGCCTTCGGGCGCGCTGCGGAAAATCATGCCGCCGGGCGGTGCCTGTCCGGTCCCGGGTTGCCGGCTCGCGAGGCTCTTGCCGGCCTTGAAAATGCTGCCCGGCAGACCCACCCAGGCGGTGCACGGTGTGCTGGCGATCTGGCCGGATCGTTAGCGGGCGTCGTGAGTGCCGGGTGCCCGAGGTCCGGGCAGCAGCGCGCTGTCGTCGGATACAAAGAGAATTTTCCTGAGCATATGCTCGAGCAACGACATCCCCCCAAAGGCGCCCAGGAGAAAGGTCATCCAGAGGATCGGCATCCGGTAGCGGTCTTCGTATTGGATGACATAGTAGACCGCCGGATACAGCAGGAGCCAGATGCCGAACAGCGCGGCGGAGAAGCGGTTCCGCCTTGCGAGTGCCGCGATACCCGGGAGGCTGAGCAGCGTCAACACGTAGATAACGGCGTGCTGTACCCTCTTCCCGGGTTTCACCACCTCGTCCAGCGGTCGTCCCGCGTCGCTCGGAAACCAGATGGAATCGCATACCCAGGCGCTCGCCGGCGAGGGGCAACATAGCGACGAGGGCAGAGACCGCGGCAGCCCCCATGAGGTTCCACACATACCGCCCGAAGGATCCATTTCCGGACATGCGCATGACAGATGCCATGAGAAATAGGAAGGCAGGCGCGAGGTGAGCCGATGGCCCCGTTCGCAATGGCGCGGAGGGATTCGCGAATTACACCTCGTCCGCGAGGTTTCGGGCAATCGATTAGGTTTCCCCATGGACTGGAAAATGGAGGCTGGGGTCGAACCCCGCGTAGTACCGGCAGAACGTCAGGGTGAACAGAACCGCGAGGCAAAGCGTTCTCGGCCTGAGATAGGAAGCAGGCCCCTGCGGCGATCGACTCTCTTCAGGCGCCTGCCAGGTTCGCGGATCTGCGATGGCCGCGATGACCTTGTTTACGTCGGCCATGATCCCTCAAATCTTCAATCCCGAGTGCTCGCCGATCGGCTACTGCGGGAGCCGCGGGAGCCGTGGAGCGAACTCGAGCGGATGCTGCAACGGAAACTTGCGCGGGACAGCCCGATACGGACAGTGTATCTGAGTTCCGGCGCTCCTCCGCCCCGGATGCACCAGCAGCAGCCGTCCGGCCCCCGCTCAGTTGAGTCGGGCCTTCATCGCCGCTTCGCCGGGCGTCCGATTCCTGGCCGGTGCGCTCTTCCGGTACCACGAAGGCTGCACCACGCGCCCCGCCGCCAGCCCTCCCGGTGCGGACTCCGAGACCATCTGTCTCGGGACCATGGCCCAGGACGGATCATGCGAAAGCACCTCGTACCTCACCTTGCTCCGGATCCAGTTGTACGCATCCGCTCCGGAGTACCCGTCGGGATGCCTGACGTCCGCGGCATAGCTCGCCGCGGCCAGCAGGTTGTAGGGATAGGCAAACGGCGTCGCCAGCCGCGCCGCCGGGAATTCCTGGGTGCTCTTGTAAGGCTCGTTGAATCCGTTCAGCGTCTCGCTCCAACTGGTGAAGAATTTCTTCGTCTCCTTGCTCATCAGCGGCATGCGGTATTCGGCTGCCAGGTAGGGGTTATAGCCGGGGTCCAGGATCTGCGCGATGAGGTTTTCCGCCAGGGCCTTGCGCTGGGGTTCGATCTCCACATAACCGAGATCCCGAATGTGTCCGTTGGCCACGTGAAGGAAGTGCTGCTGCCACGGCGAGCCTTCCGAGTAAGTCACCGCGTAATTGATCACAATGTCCTTCAGCGCCCCCCCAGCTCCGATTTCGGCGAAATGCAGCGGGTTCGGAATGTTCTGTCCCATGAAATCACGGCCATACCGCCACGCCGACGCGGTGCACGGAACTTTGCACTCCGGCCTTGGATCGTAGTAGGTTCCCCCGTGCACGTCCAGCTTGCCCTCACGCGCCGCGATGTTGTTCTGCAGCTTCTTCTCGAAGTAGTCCTTCTCGGGGGAAAGATCCTCCGACACGAAGGCCGCTTCCGCCAGGGTGCGAAGGGACCAGGCTTCGGCTCTCGGTTCCGTGCTCCCGTAGAGGTAACCCAGGCTGTTGCCCCGGCACCAGTTGCAGTTGCCCGGCGTAATCCAACCCAGCGCATA
>DAHVTI010000055.1 GCA_027324255.1 Bryobacterales bacterium
TTTCTGTTGGGCTGCGCTCCGGGGGCGTGGGGGCAGCGGGTTGTGCTGCGCGAGATGGAGCGTTTCGAGTGGCCGGGGCAATCGGACTCCAACAGCCCTGGTTTCTGGTGGCAGGGCGAGTTCCGGATGTTCCAGTCGAGCGGGCTGCCGCACCTGTACCGGGGGACGTCGCAGTTCGACACGCAGGCGGCGCCGGACGTAGTTCTGCACTTCTCCGGCCATCAGCCGATCTGGATCGAGTCGCTGTATCCGGCGGAAGACGGGGCGCTGTACGGCTGGTATCACCACGAGCAGGTGGTCTGCGACGGGCGCCTTTCGGTGCCGAAGATCGGGGCGGTGGTTTCCTACGACGGAGGGGAGTCGTTCCACGACCTGGGGATCGTGCTGGAATCGGGGGAGGCGCCGGACTGTTCGATGGAGAACGGGTATTTCGCGGGCGGGCACGGCGATCCGTCGATCCTGGTGGATGCCAAGCGGCAGTTCGTCTACTTCTATTTCGGCAACTACGCGGGGCCGGTGGAGCAGCAGGGCGTGGCGGTGGCGCGGATGGCGTTTGAAGACCTGGCGAGCCCGGCGGGACGGGTGTGGAAGTACTTCGAAGGCGACTGGACGGAGCCGGGGCTCGGCGGCCGGATGACGCCGATTTTTCCGGCGGCGGTGTCGTGGGCGCGGCCGGATACGGACGCCTACTGGGGGCCGGCGCTGCACTGGAACACGCACCTGGAGCAGTACGTGATGCTGCTGAACCGGTCGTGCTGCGAGCCGCGGTTTCCGCAGGAGGGGATCTATGTCTCGTTCAACCCGGACCTGGGCAACCCGGGCGGGTGGACGGAGCCGGTGAAGATCGTCGATCGAGGGATGTGGTATCCGCAGGTGATGGGATTGGAACCGGGGGAGACGGACCGGGAAGCGGGGCGAGTGGCGCGGTTCTACGGGATGGGGGTCTCGTATTCGGAGATCGTGTTCCTGCGGGACGGGGAGGCAGAGGACCCGCCGGCGGTGCCGGAACTGGATCCGGTGACGCCGGAGGAGCCGCCGGGGACACCGCCCGACACGCCGGGGCTTCCGGGCGGGCCGGAACGGCCGGGCGATCCGCCGCCGGGACCGGTGGCGCAGGCGCCGCCGCGGGTTCTGATCAGCGGGCGAAAGGCGCCTCCTCGCCAGTAACGCAGAGCGGAGCGGGCTGGTTCATTCCGCTTCGCGGGCTAGGGATTGCCCCAAAGGTCTTCGGTGTTGACCGGGAGGCCCTGGAGCTTCAGGTAGTAGAAGAGCTGGGCTTTGTGGCGGTCGAGGTGGGCGGCCATCTGGAGGAAGTGCCAGCCGAGCGGGCGGGGCTTGCCGGGGGCCCAGGGGGCTTCGAGCAGGCGCGTGTCGAGGGCCTGTTCGCCGGCCTGGGCGATAGCTTCAAAGGCGAGGGCCTTGTCGGCGGCGAGGAGGCGGCGGGCTTCGTCGAGCGATTCGACGGCGGGGAGGTTTTCGGCCGGCGGGAGCATCTGCTCGGGGGTGAGGTCTTCGATTCTGACGCCGGGGGGGAGGCCCCAGTCGCCGGTGAGGAAGGCGCGGCAGCCGGCGCCGCAGGCTTCGCCGAGGTGGCGGAGGAGTTGGGCGACGGACATCCAATTGGAGCCGGAGGGGGGCTTCCATTGGAGGCGGGCGGGGTCGACTTTGTCGAGGAGGACTTCGGCGGTGGAGTAGGCGGCCGTCATTTCGGTGGTGAGGAGGCCGGTCCAGGTCATGGGGCACCTCGCGGGGGGACAGGAAAGGGCCCGGAAGGCGGGGCTTCCGGGCCTGGGTTGAGAGGGATGGCGGCCAGGCTCAGAAGTCGCCGCGGATGCCGAACTGGATCTGGCGGCGGTCGTCGCTGACGCCGGAGATCTGGCCGAACAGGGGGCTGGCGGGGCTGGTATTGAACCCGCTGAGCCGGTGGCGGTTGAACATGTTCAGGAACTCCGCGCGGAACTGGATGCGGATACCTTCGCGGGGGACGAAGTTCTTCTGGAGGGAGGAGTCGTCGCTGTAGAGGGCGAAGCCACGGAGCTGGTTGACCATGCGGGCGGCGTTGCCGCGGGCATAGCGGTCGATTTTCACCGGATCCACGACCATGGA
>DAHVTI010000076.1 GCA_027324255.1 Bryobacterales bacterium
CCTACTACACCGGCCCCGAAAACAACGGCACCAACACCGGCTACCGCAACTTCTACGACACCGCCCTCACCCTGACTCCCACCGACCGCGTCTCCATGTACGTCAATCTCGACATCGGCAACAACAAGTTCGCCACCGGCGGCTCCGGCGCCTTCTGGGGCATCGGCGGCGCCGCCCGCTTCAAGATCAACAACTACCTCGCCATCGCCCCCCGCCTGGAGTACTACAGCGACAAGGACGGCTTCTGGACCGGCACCCAACAGGCCTTCAAGGACTTCACCATCACCGGCGAAATGAAGCTCAACGACAGCTTCATCACCCGCCTCGAATACCGCAAGGACTGGTCCGACCGGCCCTTCTTCCAGGTCGGCCCCAACCCCGGCCTGTCCAAGCACCAGAACATGCTGGTGGCCGGCATCATGATGGTCGTCAAGCCCGGCATGTTTGACTTCGGCGGCAAGCCCAAGCCGTAACCGCCCGCACTTTCCACCCGGCGGGGCGCACTCTGTCTGGAGGAAGCGCCCCGCCTTTTTGTTTGCCGCCCGCCAGCCCCTCCATCCCGAACTCCGATATCCGGCTGAACGACATCGCCAGCGGATCCCGCCGCTTCGGATCCGGATTGTTGATCAGCACGTAGCGTCCGTCCGAAAGCCGCGGCACGAAGTTCTTGCTGGTCGCATCCGGGTAATTCGTCACCACTGGCCGCGACCAGCTCTGCCCGCCGTCCGCGCTCACCGCCCGCAGCAGCCGCCCGGACCGCGTCCCATCCCGGATGATCATCTGCAGCGTGCCGTCCGCCGCCGCGTACAGCGCCGGCTCGTCCATCCGGTGGAACGGCGGCTCCGCATGAATCGCCGTCCCCTTCCACCCTCCGCCCTCCTGCCGCGGCACATTCAGATCCATGCGGCTGTCCCGGCACGGCATCGTCCATCGCCCCGCCACTTTCCCCGGCGGGAAGTTGTCCATGCAGTCGTCCGCGAACACCCCGTCTTCCTTCCACCCCGCGCCGGTCCACGTGAACTTCATCAACCGCAGGTTCTTCCACACCACGCCATTCCCCCGCTGCCCGTAGTCCGCGCTCTCCACCAGCGCCGCCAGGGCGTGCAGCTTCCCTCCGTCCACATAGAGCCCCCGCGCAATCCACCGCCGCGGCCCGGTTGGCCCGTCGAGGTCGGCCGCCAGCGTCCGCGGCGCGCTCCACCGGTGCCCGTCTTCGCTTGTGGCGTACACCACGTGCTGATCCGGGTCTACCTCCCCCACTCTTGCCGACGACCATGCCGCCCAGAACCGACCGTCGAAGTGCGCCAGATAGGAGTGCAGGTTGAACGCCGCCTCGCCCGCCACCCCCCGGAACACCAGGCTATGCCGTCCACTTGCCTCTCCCACCTCGCCCGGAGCCGCCAGCGCCGCTTCGTCTTCCAGCAGCCGCTCCGCCCTCTGCCCCGCCGCCGCCAGGCTGAACACAAACCAGCAAACCACCCCGGCGCGACTCTGCATCGGAAAGCCCTCCCACCCTAGTACGGTCCGCAGGCCCGCGATGCACTCTCGTAGCTGTTCTCTGGGGAATCCCCGCAGTCTACGGGAACGGATCGGAAAAGGCGGGTAGGATGGTGCCGGCGGTAGGATTTGAACCTACGACCTACGGATTATGAGACCGTCGCTCTAACCACTGAGCTACACCGGCATCTCACCTTCCAGATTAGGGTCTGGCCCCGCGCCCTGTCAATTTCAGCGCCTCCGCCGGCCCTTCTGAGCTATTAGGGTCTTTTATGGCAGCTACCGTCTCTCCGGTATTGACACATCACCGGAGGGGGTTCATAGTGTAGCCAGAGATCGGATGACGGATGTCCGATCTTGCCCAGCAACCAGCCCGCTGGGGCCCACAGGATGCTGGGATTTGCCTGGTCGTTCGGCTGGGCTAACCGAGGAGGCTGACCCATCGAAATAGACCACAACACAGGGCGGCTACCGGCTAGCTGATCCGCCTGTGCGTGCGCCTCCAGCGTCCACCCGGTTGTTCAGAACCCAGACGCGCGGACCATTGCACCGCTCCAGGAGAGGCTCAACACGGACAGTGGGTACGATCCTCCCATCGGGGGAGGAGGTGCGGTGAGGGAGTCGGCGGCCGCCCTGTTCCCATTTCCCGCCCGCCTTCATTTCCCTCCCGCCGTCAGCAAACCCGCCTGCATCAGACTGATGTACGGTAAGGCTATCGTGGCCACATAGAGCGGATTGTTCCGTTTTCCGCTCTCCGAATTCACCCACTCCCAGGCTTCGCTCATCCCATCCGGGCGCAGGTTGCGCCGCAGGAACCCCACGTACTCTCGAGCCATCGCCCGCGCCACCGCCGCTTCCGTCCGCGCCACCGCCGCAATATACCACCCCGCCGGAGCCCCCCAGTAACCGCCGTTTTGATACGTGCCCGCCTCGGCAATGCTCTTTTGCCACAGGCCGTTGTTCGCCCTGTCGTTGCTCGGAATGTGCCTCACCAATCCCTCTCTCACCGCCGACCCGTCGCGATAAGCCCCCAACAGAGCCCGCGCCGCCTTCCTCGCCGTCCGCCCCTCCACCGCCCCGCTCCACACCGCAAACGCCGTCCCCCACACGTCCGGCTGGTTGCCTACCCCCGTCGCCGACCTCAGCCACCCGTCCTCCCGCGCAAACGTCTTCCCGATCGCCTTCCGCAGCCGCCGCGCCTGCTCCCGGTACAGCCGCGCTTTTCCCCCGTCGCCCGCTGCCGCGAACACCTCCGCCAGTTGTCCCGCCGCGTTGTGCTTCAGCACCGACGGAAACAACAGCCTGCCGCTCTTGAACACCGTGTCGCAGAAACCCCAATCCTTGGCTTCGTCGATGCCGCCGGCCATCACCAACCCGCTCCCGCCGTCCGCGGGCGCCACCCCGAAAGCCCTCTCGCAAACCTCGGCCAACTCCATCTCCCTGCCCGCCGCCGCCAGCCGCGACCGGAACAGCCCTACTGAACCCGTCAGCCGCCAGTGCTCGTGCACCGCCGTGATGAAGTAGAAGTGATCGTCCAGCGGCGGATACTTGCCGAACGGCTTTCCCCCTGCTTGCTCCCGCTGTCGTACGTGCCCGGATAGAACGTGGCCCGCCCGTCGAAGTTGATGTGGTCCGGGACGGCATAGGCCGGCACCACCGCGCCGGCGTGCACCTGCCAGTCTTCGCCGCGTAAGGTCGAAGCCATCAGCCGGATCTACCCCTCCACTTCTTCCGCCGGCACCAGGTCCGCCCCCAGCATCATCACCGCATCCCGCACCCAGAACGCCGGATACCCCATGTTCCCGCCCGGCACCCGCACCGTGTAAGGCGTCTCATTCCGCCACTTGCCCGACGCCTGCCCCGGCCCCAGCCGTGCCGCCTCCACCATCCTCCGCGCCTGCTCGCGCAGGAACTCCGTATCCTCGCGCGAAAGCACCGGCTCGGCGGCAAACGCCGCCAGCGTCGAACCCAGCAGAACAGGGATCAGGGTACGCATGTTATTGCGAAGGCTCGCTATCATCTTATCTCCGCTGCCGCGGACGCCCGCCCCCCCAACCCCGTCAATCCAAAGCCACTTCCGCCCCCTTTTGACGCCGCCCCCCTCGCTGCGCTATCCTGATCGGGTAGAACTTTCGGTAAAGGTCTGTAAGTACAATCAATGGCGAATCATTATTCCTCACTGAAGCGCGTGCGCATTACGGAGCGCCGCTCGGCAGTCAACAAAGTTCGGAAGAGCCGCCTCCGGCACGCGATTCGTGCCATGCGCCGGGCGGTTGAGAAGAAGGATCTGGCTGCGGCCACTGCCCTTCTCCCCAAAACCTTCTCCCTCATCGACCGCGCGGCCAAGTGGGGCATCATCAAGGACAACACCGCCTCCCGCTACAAGAGCCGCCTCCACCTCCGGCTCAAGGCGATCGAAAGCGCTCCCGCCTCCGCCTGACCTCTCTCCGGACTAACTCAATCTCAACCCGGGCGGCCCCTCTCTTTGGGCCGCCCTTCCTGTCTCTGCCGCCGCCCGTTCATCGTCCCGCGCCCCGTTTTGCGGTAGAGTCGAGAGAGCGTATCTGCCTGAACCATTTGATACCGTGAGCCTGATCGACTTCCAGGACGTCTCCAAGAGTTACCCCATCTACGACTCGCCGAGCGACCGTCTCAAGGAACTCGTCACCTTCAATCGCCGCAAGTTCCACCAGGACTTCTGGGCCCTTCGTGACGTCTCTTTCCAGGTCAACCGCGGCGAAACCTTCTGCATCGTCGGCGAAAACGGCTCCGGCAAAAGCACTCTCCTCCAGATCGTCGCCGGTATCCTCACCCCCACCACCGGCCAGGTCCAAGTCAGCGGACGCGTCTCCGCCCTGCTCGAGCTCGGCTCCGGCTTCAACCCCGAATTCAGCGGCCGCGATAACGTCTACCTGAACGCCGCTATCCTCGGCTTCAACACCGCCCAGATCGACCGCATCTACCCCCAGATCGAGGCCTTCGCCGAAATCGGCGACTTCATCAACCACCCCGTCAAAACCTACTCCAGCGGCATGGTCGTCCGCCTCGCCTTCTCCGTCGCCATCCACGTCGATCCCGAAATCCTCATCGTCGACGAAGCCCTCGCCGTCGGCGATATCTACTTCCGCCAGCGCTGCCTCCGCAAGGTCCACGAGCTCCGCGACCGCGGCATCACGATCCTCTTCGTCTCCCACTCCGCCGGCGACGTCAAAGCCCTCGGCGACCGCGCCATGTGGCTCGACAACGGCCGCATCCGCGACCTCGGCGACACCGACCGCGTCGTCGCCAAATACCTCGCCGCCATGGTCGAAAAGGACTCCGCCTACCTCCACCTCAAGCAGCGCGAGCCACGCCCCGAAGGCGCCCATGTCCAGGCTCCTGAAGTCGTCACCGGCATCCCCAACATCGACCACCGCTACGGCGACGCCCGCGCCGAAGTTCTCGGCATCGCCGTCTTCGACCCCTACGGCCGCAAGGTCGGCCTCCTCTCCCCCCAATCCGAAATCGTCGTCCGCATCAGCGTCCGCGCCAGGGAGCGCCTCGAGTTCCCCAACGTCGGCTTCATGCTCCGCAACCACCTCGGCGTAGACTTCGCCGGCACCAATACAACCCGCGAGGGCATCGACTTCCCCCCCATGGAGCCCGGCGACGTCCATACCGTCGACTTCCACCTCCAGCTCCCCCACCTCTACCCCGCCAGCTTCTCCTTCTCCCCCGCCATCGCCGACGGCAGCCTCGTCTCCTACCGCATGTGCGATTGGATCGACAACGCCGTCACCCTCCAGATGGGCCACGGCGATGGCCAGGTCTACGGCTACCTCCACCTGCCCTGCAAAGTGAAGCTCGACGCCCGCCTCGCCTCCGGCGCCCCCATCGAAGAGGCCCGCCTTGCCTGAGCATCACCTCCCCCCCGTGCGCCCCGTCGAATTCACCGGCGAGCGCCTTGTCCCCGGCCAGGTCGATCAGGACCTCCTCAACGAACACCTTGCCCGCTACGCCTTCGCCTGCCGCCTCGCCCGCCGCAAACGCGTCCTCGATATCGCCTGCGGCATGGGCTACGGTTCCGCTGCCCTCGCCACCGTGGCCGACCAGGTCACCGGCCTCGACCTCTCCCCGGACGCCGTCGCCGCCGCCCGCGCCGCCTACCCCGCCGAAAACCTCCGCTTCCTCGCCGCCCCCGCCCAGACCATCCCCCTCGAAGACGCTTCCTTCGACCTCATCGTCGCCTTCGAGGTCATCGAACACCTCGCAGACTGGCCCGCCCTGCTCGCCGAAGCCCGCCGCCTCCTCGCCCCCGGCGGCCAGTTCATCGTCTCCACTCCAAATAAGGACTACTACGCCGAGTCCCGCCGCCTCGACGGCCCCAACCCCTACCACGTCCACGAATTCGAGTACGACGAGTTCCGCGAAGCCCTCGCCCGCGTCTTCCCCGCCGTCTCCATGTTCGTCCAGAACCACGTCGGCGCCATCTCCTTCCACCCCACCGCCGGCACCCCGGCCGTCGTCGCCGAGCTCGCCCCCGGCCACCTGGCGCCCACCCCCTCCGAAAGCCACTTCTTCCTCGCCGTCTGCGCCCTCACCCCCCAAACCGGGTCGCCCTTTTACCTCTACCTCCCCACCGCCGCCAACGTCCTCCGCGAGCGCGAGCATCACGTCCTCAAGCTCGAAGCCGAGCTCCGCCAGAAAGATGCCTGGCTCGAAAAGCTCAAGGCCGACCACGCCGAGCTCCACCAGTTCCACCAGGCGCTCCAGGAGGAGATGAACCGCAAAACCGCCTGGGCCCTCGGCCTCGAACAGGATCTCGCCGCCGCCCACTCGCGCATCCTCGCGCTCCAGTCCGAACTCGAGCAGGAGCAGCAGGCCGCCGCCGAAACCGTCGCCGCCTATGAGGCCAAAATCGCCGAGCTCGAAACGGAGCTGGCCCGCCGTTCCGCCGAGCTGCTCCAGGCGTACAGCGATCTCGAAGACCGGATGCGCGCTAAGCTCGAAGAGCTCGCCAAGTGCGTCGAACTCCTCCACGCCTCCGAAAAGCTCGTGGAGGAACGCACCCTCTGGGCCCAGCAGCTCGACCAGCGCGTCAGGCAACTGGAGCAGACCCTCTCCACCGTCCAGGGCTCCCGCTGGGTCAGATTCGGCCGCACCCTCGGCATCGGCCCCGACCTGCAGAAGTTCTAAATGGCCTCCGCATTTCTCCGCCTCCTCAAGCAGCTCCCCCTCGCCGTCCTCTCCCTGGCCTACGTTCCGCTCTCCTGGGCCGCCCTCTGGCTCGCCGATATCTGCTTCTTCTTCTTCGGACGCCGCCGCCTCACCCCGGACTCCCGCCCCGCCACCGCCTCCGCCACCGTCGTCATCCCCAACTGGAACGGCCGCGACCTCCTCGAAAAGTACCTCCCCAGTGTCCTCGACGCCATGCGCGGCCACCCCGGCAATGAAGTCCTCGTCGTCGACAACGGCTCCACCGACGGCAGCGCGGATTTCCTCCGCACCCATTTCCCGGAGGTGAACCTTCTCGCCCTGCCGCACAATCTCGGCTTCGGCGGCGGCTCCAACGCCGGCTTCCGCGCCGCCAAGAACGACATCGTCGTCCTCCTCAACAGCGACATGCGCGTCGACGCGGGCTTCCTCCAGCCCCTCCTCGACGGCTTCAGCGACGAGAAGGTCTTCGCCGTCTCCTGCCAGATCTTCTTCAGCGACCCCGTCCGTCAGCGCGAGGAAACCGGCCTCACCCAGGGCTGGTGGGCCCGCGGCGGCCTCCGCGTCCGCCACTACGACGAGCCCCAGATCTTCTCCCCCTTCCCCTGCTTCTACGGCGGCGGCGGCTCCTGCGCCTTCGACCGCCGCAAGTTCCTCTCGCTCGGCGGCTTCGACCACCTCCTCCGCCCCTTCTACCTCGAAGACACCGACCTTGGCTACATGGCCTGGAAACGCGGCTGGAAGGTGCTCTACCAGCCCGCCAGCAAGGTCTGGCACGAACACCGCGGCACCATCGGCAAAAAGTTCTCCCGCGCCTATATCGACGGCGTCATCCGCAAGAACTTCCTGCTCTTCTGCTGGAAAAACATCCACCAGCCCTCCTGGCTCGCCGCCCACTTCCTCTATTCCTGGGCCGGCGCCGTGCTCAGCGTTGCCGCCGGAGACTCGCTCGAACGCGCCGGCTTCGACGGCCTCGCCCGCGCCTTCCTCCAGCTCCCCGAAGCCCTCCGCGCCCGCTGGCGCGCCCGCTCGCTGGCCGCCGTCGACGACGCCGAAGCCTTCCGCCGCCCCATGGGCGGCTACTTCCGCGACCGCTTCGAACCCATCGATCCCCACCCCGAGCGCCTCCGCGTCCTCCTCGTCTCGCCCTACCCCATCTGCCCGCCCATCCACGGCGGCGGCGTCTTCATGCACGGCGCCGTCCGCTCCCTCGGCCCCCTCGTCGACCTCCACGTCATCGCCATGGTCGACGACCCCAGGGAGATGCAGGCCCATGCCGCCATCCTCGACTGCACCGCCTCCCTCGAATTCATAGTCCGCCTCGAAGGCCAACCCAAGGGCATCGGCGCCATCACCCCCTTCGCCATCCGCGAGTTCCGCGGCCGGGAACTCGAATGGCTCATCCACCGCCAGATCTTCAACCACAAGATTCACGCCGTCCAGCTCGAATACACCCAGCTCGGCCAGTACGCCGGACCCTATCGCCGCCTCGTCTGGACGCTGTTCGAGCACGACGTCTACTTCCAGTCCGTGGCCCGCATCCTCAAGAGCTTCGGCCTCTTCGGCAAGTTGAAGGGCTCCGTCGAATACCTCCGCGCCCTGCACTATGAGCTGCGGCTCCTGCCGAAGTTCGACGAGATCCAGACCTGCACGGAAGAGAACACCCGCCACGTCCTCTCGTTCCTGCCGGAGCTCGAGGGCCGCGTCCACCACCATCTCCGCGCCGGCATTGATACCTCCGCCTACCCCTACCGCTCCGCTCCCCGCCGCGGCAGGACCCTGCTCTTCCTCGGCAGCTTCCGCCACCTGCCCAACCGCGCCGCGTTGAACTGGTTCCTCGCCGAAGTTATGCCGCGCGTCCTGCGCGAAGAGCCTGACGCCCGCCTCAAGGTGATCGGCTCCGACCCGCCCGCCGTCCACACCATCCCCGACTGCGGCGGCGCCGTCGAGCTGATCGGTTTCGTCGATGACATCCTGCGCCCCTTCGCCGAGTGCGACATCTTCGTCTGCCCCATCCTCAGCGGCTCCGGCGTGCGCGTGAAACTGCTGGAAGCCTTCGCCTCCGGCATCCCCTGCGTCTCCACCCGCATCGGCGCCGAAGGGCTCTCGGCGGAGGATGGCCAATACTGCTCGCTCGCCGACGACCCCGCCGGCTTCGCCGCCCGCGTTGTCGCCCTGCTACGCAACCCCGAAGACGCCTGCGCCATGGCCGCCCGCGCGCGCGAATTCGTGGCCGCCCGCCACGACACCGCCGCCATGTCCCGCCGCCTCGAAGCTGTCTACCGCGAAATCCTCGCCCGCAAAGCCCAGTAGCCCCCGGCTACCTGCCCTGCCCCTTCGCCTGCCTGTCGATGGCCTTTGCCAGCTCCCCCGCCACGCCCTTCGCCGTGTCGTTCAGATCCTCCGGCCGGCCCGTCGAGGGCTTCGCGTACAGCGACCAGATCACGTTTCTCGTCGCCCGGTTCACCAGGAAGTACGTCCCCTTGCCCCGCCCGAAAGTGCTTGGCCGGTCCGGCAGCGTGTTCTTCACGTCGAAGGCCGCCGGCTTTTCCTCTTCCGCGTCCTTGTCCTTTTCGTCCTTCTCCGGCTTCGCGGGCTCTTCCACCTTCGGCTCCGGGTACAGCTCACGCATCTTCTCCTCGAACGTCTTGCCCAGCCGGTCCGTGAAGATCACGTCCGCCTTCGCCGGGTCCGTCACCACCTGCAGTACGCCCTTCCGCGTCACCGCGTTGGCCAGGTACTGGTCAAAAGCGTTCCCCATCGGCAGGATATACACGCTCTTCACTTCGAGCAGCTCATGCGCGGGTGCCGGAACCGGCGCCGGCTGCGCCGGTGCTTGCAGCATCAATAACAGGGCCAGGGTCGTCATTCGGAACACCTCATTTTATCGTGCGGCACTCGGCCGCCGTAGCCCCCGCGGGGGCCGAAGGAGGCCCGCTCGGAGCCTGCCTCGATTCCAATGCACTTACAATAGACGTTTTGGGCCCCCGGAAAGACGAACCGCCCCGTGTACAAGAACCTGAAAGTCACCGTCGTCATCCCCTGCCTCAACGAGGAGCAGGGCATCGAGCAGGTCCTCCGGCGCATGCCGGAGCTCGTCGATGAGGTCATCGTCGTCGATAACGCCTCTACTGACCGCACCGCCGATGTCGCCCAATCCCTCGGCGCCCTCGTCATCCGCGAGGATGTCCGCGGCTACGGCCGCAGCTACAAAAAGGGATTCGCCTTGGCCTCCGGCGACGTCATCGTCACCCTCGACGGCGACCATAGCTACCCCCCGGACGCCATCAGCTACCTGCTCGAAGCCTTCCTCCACCTCGAAGCCGACTTCCTCAACGCTTCCCGCTTCCCCGTCCGCGACCGCCACGCCATGAGCTTCAAGCACAAGTTCGGCAACCTCGTGCTCTCCATCGCCATGTCGCTCCTTTTCTTCCGCTGGGTGCGCGACTCCCAAAGCGGTATGTGGGTCCTCCGCCGCGGCATCCTCAAAGATATGCAGCTCCTCTCCGACGGCATGGCTTTCTCCGAGGAGATTAAGATCGAGGCCCTCCTCCACCCCACCGCCCGCTTCGAGGAGATTTCCATTCTCTACTCCTCCCGCCTCGGCGAAATAAAACTCAACCCCTGGCGCGATGGCTTCCAAAACCTGTTCTTCCTCCTCAAGAAACGCTTTGCTCGGGAGTGAAGTAATGTTAGCCTGTTAGTGTTCCCGCCTGTTTCCCCTCCTCCTAGCTATCCTGCCGCCTTTCATTCGCTCAAAGAATGCCGTCACAGATCACAGTCGTCGTACCGCATTGGAACCGCGCGCAACTGCTCGAGCGCCTGCTCGAAAGCATCGCCGCGCAGACCCTCGCGCCCGACCGCGTCCTGATCGCCGACAACAACTCCACCGACTTGAGCGACCAGGTCGCCGCCCGCTTCGGCGCCGAGTTCCTCGCCTCCACCTGCAATCAGGGCTTCGCCCGCGCCGTCAACCGCGGAATCGACGCCGCCTCCACCCGCTGGGTGGCCATCCTCAACAACGACGTCGAGCTCGACCCCTCCTGCCTGCAACTGTTGCGCGATCAGGCCGAAGCCGCCCAGGCCTGGTTTGCCGCGCCCCGCCTGCTCCAGGCCGGCAGCACCGGCCGCCTCGACGGCTGCTTCGACCTCCTTTCCCGCTCCGGCTGCGCCTGGCGCGCCGGCCACGGCGCCCCAGACGGCCCGCCCTTTGACCAGCCTCGCACCATCGCCTTCGCCCCCCTCACCGCCGCCCTCTTCCGCCGCGATCTCTTCCAGCGCACCGGCCCGCTCGACGAGCGCTTCGAGTCCTACCTCGAAGACGTCGACCTCGGCCTGCGCTGCGCCCTCGCCGGACTGCCGGGCATCTACGTCCCCGCGGCCTCCGCCCGCCACACCGGCAGCGCTACCCTCGGCCCCTGGAGCCCGCAAATGGTGGAGCTGATCGCCCGCAACCAGGTGATCCTCGCCGCCAAGCACCTGCCCCGCGCCTATTACTGGCAGATCGTCGCCGGCCAGCTCCTCTGGGGCGCACTTGCCTTTCGCCGCGGCGCCGGCGTCGCCTGGTGGAGAGGCAAGCGCGCCGGAATGCGCCTCTTCCGCTCCGTCCGCGACGCGTCCACCCCCTCTCCCCAAACGGCTCTCGACCCCATCCTGCGCGAGTCCGAATCCGAAATCCGCCGCCTGCAACAGGCCACAACCCGCGACGGCTACTGGCGCGCCTACTTCCTGGTGGCTCTATGACAACCGGCGCCGTCATCGTCACCTACAACTCCGCCGGCCACATCGGCCCCTGCCTCGACTCCTGCCTCGCGCACGCGCGCGACCTCGACGCAGGCATCGTCGTCGTCGATAACGCCTCGTCTGACTCCACCCTCGACGAAGTCCGCTCGCGCCCCGCCGTCACAATCATCGCCAACTCCCACAACGCCGGCTTCGCCGCCGCCGCCAACCAGGGCTTCGCCGCCCTACCCCATGCCGCTGCCGTCCTGCTCCTGAACCCCGACACCCAGCTCATCTCTTCGCCCTCAATTCTCTCGCGCGCGCTCCAGGAGACGCCCCGCGCCGCGGCTGCCGGCGGTATGCTGCTCTCGCCCTCCGGCGCCCCTCAGCTCGGTTTCCAGTTCCGCCGCTTCCCCACTCCCGCCGCCCTCGCCTTCGAAACCCTCGGCCTCAACCGTCTCTTCCCCTCGAACCCCGTCAACCGCCGCTACCGCGCGCTCGACCTCGACCCCGCCTTGCCAGCCGAAGGCATCCAGCCCGCCGGCGCCTGCCTGCTCGTCCTCCGCGCCGCCTGGCAACAGGTCCGCGGCTTCGACGAAGGCTTCCATCCGCTCTGGTTCGAGGACGTCGATTTCCTCAAACGCCTCTCTGATTCCGGCTGGCGCATCCTCTATGCGCCCGCCTTCCAGGCCGCTCATTTCGGCGGACATTCCATCGCCCGCCTGCGGACGGCCTCTCGCCAACTATACTGGTACAATAACTTGCTTCGTTATGCTTCCCTTCACTTCGGGACCGCTGGAAGGGTCCTGAATTGCGGGGCTGTATTCATCGGAGTGTTGCCGCGCGCAGTGACGGGGATGTTACTGGAGCGAACGGTCCAATCTGTGGCTCTTTATGGTAGATTGGGTCAACTCGCTGTTACCTATCTTTGGGGGGGAGTCTCTTTCGCCTCTTCTCCGGGGAAGGCTTCGCGGGCTTCACATTCGGAGTGTGAGCCTGCCGGCACGCAGAAGCGGACCGGCTCTTAGGTTTGGCCAAGTTTGTCATGGCTTATAACGATTTTGTCTCCGTCACGATAGTGACCTATAACAGCGGGCGCTATATCAAGCGGTGTCTTGAATCCGTGCTGGCCCAGAAGGGCCCGCAATTCGAGATCATCGTCGTTGACAACAATTCCACCGACGGAACTCGCGACATCCTCGAGCGCTACGAGGAGCGGTGTAAGATCGTTCTCAACAACACCAACGCCGGTTTCGCCGCCGCCCAGAATCAGGCCATCCAGCTCTCCCGCGGCAACTGGATCCTCACCCTCAACCCCGACGTCCTCCTCATGCCCTACTTCATCCAGGCCCTGCTCGAGGCCGGCCGCCTGGATAACCGCATCGGCACCGTCTGCGGCAAGCTTCTCGCCATGAGCCCGGACTTCGACATCGACGCCAAGCCGCGCGTCGATTCCACCGGCATCTACTTCACCCCCAACCTCCGCCACCTCGACCGCGGCAGCCGCCAGATCGACAACGGCCACTACCTCAAGCGCGAATACGTCTTCGGCGCCACCGCCGCCGCCGCCCTCTACCGCCGCACCATGATCGACGACATCTCGATCAACGGCGAGTTCTTCGATACTGAGTTCTTCGTCTACCGCGAGGACGCCGACGTGGCCTGGCGCCAGCAGATCATGGGCTGGCGCTGCCTCTATACGCCCTACGCCCGCGGCTACCACGTCCGCGCCGTCCTGCCCGGCAACCGCCGCGCCCTGCCGCGCGAGATCAACATGCACTCCGTCAAGAACCGCTTCCTCATGCGGATCAAAAACATGACGGGCGATCTCTACAGGCGCTACTGGCTCCCGGTCACCGCTCGCGACGTCGTCGTCCTCGCCTGCTGCCTGCTCTACGAACATTACTCGCTGCGCGCCTTCTGGAAGGTCATCCGCCAGTGGAGCGGCGCGCTCGACAAGCGCCGTCAGATCATGGCCCGCAAGCGCGTCTCCGATGAGTACATGGCCGGCTGGTTCCACTACGAGCCCGTCAGCCACCCCATGAAGAAGAAGGCCGTAGGGGAACTCGGCCCCGCCCGCTCGCGCACCCAGATCGCCGAGAGCTGACCTTGCCCTCATGAGGCCCAGCCGCCGCGATCTGCTCCACGCGCTGCCCCTCTCCCTGCTGCCCGCCGCGCGCTCCGCGCCCACCCCCACCCTCCGCAATCTCTGGCTGCGCGCCCCCTCCGACAACCTCTACATGCCGCGCACCCGCTGGTGGTGGCCCGGCGGCCGCGGCACGCGCGAAGGGATCACCGCCCAGCTCGAAGCCATGCGCGCCAACGGCATCGGCGGCGCCGGGATCGTCCACGTCTCGCGCTTCTACAAAAACGGCAATCTCGACTTCCTCTCCCCCGCCTGGCTCGACATGGTCCGCCACGCCGTCGCCGAGGCCACCCGCCTCGACATGAAAATCTCCCTCACGCCCTCCCCCGGCTGGGACTTCGGCGGACCGTGGGTTCCGCCCGCCCAGCGCAGCAAGTGCCTCGCTCCCTGCTGGCTCGACTTTCAGGGCCCCTTTCAGTACGAAGGCCCGCTCCCCGTCTTCCGCGACTTCGGCACCCCTTCCACCGGCCTCTTTGAAACCCTCGCCCCCGTCGAAGGCAATCCCCCCGATCGCGACCGCCCCATCGCCGTCGTCGGCGCGCGCATCGTCTCCACTTCCGGCGGCGACGCCCTCGACCCCTCCACGCTCACCGACTTCACCTCCGAATTCACCGGCGAAGCCGGCCGCTGGCGCGTCGAAGAGGGCCGCTGGCGCCTCATGGCTTTCCGCCTCCGCTACACCGGCCAACAGAACTCCGCGCAGGATTCCATGCCTCGCAGTTGGGTGGTGGATCACCTCGCCCCCGGCGCCATGCGGCGCACCGTCGAGCACGTCACGCGCGCCTATCAGCTCGCCTTCGGCCCCATGCTCGGCCGCACCGTCGACTCCGTCTTCGCCGGCTCCTTCGAAGCCGTCCCGCTGGCCAACACCCTCCTCTGGTCCGGCTCCACGCTGGCCGAGTTCCGCCGCCGCAAGGGCTACCACCTCACGCCCTTCCTGCCCGCCCTCTGGTTCGACATCGGCCCCGATACGCCGCGCGTCCGCACCGATGTCAACTCTTTCCTCCACGACATCGCCCTCGACTTCTGCTTTAAGCCGTTCCTCGACGCCTGCCGCCAGATCGGCGTGCGCGGCCGCATGCAGCCGCACTGCCGTTTCAACGCGGTGATCATCCAGGGCGCGGGCGCCGCTCACGTTCCGGAAACCGAAGTCACCACGGCGCGCTTTGAAACCGTGGCCGACCCGCGCAAGGCTACCGCCGCCGGCGCCCGCTTCTACGGCCGCGAGGTCGTCTCCGCCGAGGCCTACACCTTCCTCCACCCGCAGCGCTACCGCTACACCCTCGAGGAGATGAAACGCGCCACCGGCGCCTTCCTGCGCGACGGCGTCACCCGCTTCTACAACCACGGCTTTCTCTACACCGGCGAGCCTTCCGTCAACCCCGCCGTGGACCTCCCCTTCGCTGAGCGCATCAGCCCGTGGATGCCGTGGTGGCCTTACTACAAGGGCCTCGCCGCCTACATCGCGCGCTCCTGCGCCCTCCTCCGCCAGGGCCGCTTCGTCGCCGGCGTCCTGCTCTACTCCCCCCAGGCGCAGGTCTGGAGCGAGCGTTGCATCTTCAACGCCCAACCGCGCGTCATGAAGTACGGCGACGTGCCCAGGACCCTGCTCGCCAACGGCTACGATTACGACCCCGTCAACGCCCACCTGCTCCAGACCCCCGCCCACGTCGATGACGGCGCCCTCGACATCAACGGCTACCGCTACCGCGCCGTCGTCCTGCCGCACATCCGCGTCATGCCGGAGGCCACGCGCAAGGTCCTGGCGGAGTTCGCGGCGCAGGGCGGGCTGCTCCTCGCGCTCGACCGCGCGCCCGAAGGCCTCCCCGCGCGGCTCATCGATTACGGCTTCCGCCCCAACACGTTCTCGCCGCAGGAGCAGCCCTATCAGCAGACCCCGCCGCTCCGTGAAGGCCAGCGCCGCCTTCTCGACGCGCTCCGCCGCCGCATCCCGCCGCAATTCGCCCTCGCCGGCCGCGCCCAGAGCGACGGCCTCACCTTCCACCAGCGCACGCTCGATGACGGCACTGAAACTCACCTACCAGACCTCCTTCACAGCCCGCCGCCGCGACGCCCTGCTCGATCTCGGCGCCGTCGGCTGCGTCGCCGAAGTGATCCTCAACGGCCGCAATCTCGGCTTCCGTTGGATGCAGCCCTACCTCTTCGCAATCCCCGGCCGCCTCTTGCGCAAAGGTCCGAACGCTCTCGAGGTCCGCGTCGCCACCACGCTGCTCCCCGCCGTGCAAGCATTGAATGAGATGCCGCACTCTCCCGACGCCCCGCCGCCCCGGCCCGCGGCCTTCGCCGCCTGGAAGAGGGACCGCGCCTTCTCCCCGCTCCCGCTCTCGGAACTCGCCGGCCCTGTCACCTTGAAGTTTTTCTGATGCGCATCGCTCTCGTCGGCACCCGCGGTATCCCGGCCTCCTACGGCGGCTTCGAAACCTTCGCCGAGGAACTCTCCACGCGCCTCGCCGCCCGCGGCCATTACGTCACCGTCTACTGCCGCGAAAGGCACGCCGAGCCCGTCTACCGCGGCGTCCACTTGCGCTACCTGCCGCCCGTGCGCCACAAGTACCTCGAGACCATCGCCCACACTTTCCTCTCCTCGCTCGACCTCATGCGCCACCCGCACGACGTCGCCCTCTACTGCAACGGCGCCAACGCCATCTTCACGCCGCTGGCCCGCCTGGCCGGCATGCCCGTCGCCCTCAACGTCGACGGCCTGGAGCGCCTGCGCAAAAAGTGGAACGCCTTCGCGCGCGCCTGGTACTGGTGTTCGGAGATCCTCTCCACCTTCTGCCCCACTGAGATCGTCACCGACGCCGCGCGCATCCGCGCCTACTATCGCCAGCGCTACGGCGCCGGCTCCACCTTCATCCCCTACGGCGCGCCGCTCGGCAAGCTCGAAACCTCGGCCGTCCTCGCACCGCTCGGCCTGGAACGCGGCCGCTACTTCCTCTACGTCACGCGCTTCGAGCCCGAAAACAATCCTCTCCTGGTGCGCCGCGCGTTTGAGCGCGTGGATACGGAACTGAAGCTCGCTCTCGTCGGCGACGCTCCCTACGCCGCGGACTACATCGCCCGCGTGCGCGACACCCGCGACCCGCGCGTCGTGCTGCCCGGCGCCATCTACGGCGACGGCTATCACGAGCTGCAGTCCCACAGCTTCGCTTACGTGCACGCCACCGAAGTGGGCGGCACGCATCCGGCCCTGATCGAGGCCATGGGCCGCGGCGCGCTGGTGCTCTATCTGAGCACGCCCGAAAACGACGAAGTGGCGGGCGGCGCCGGCATTCCTTTTCATGACGAGGACTCGCTCGCCGGGCGCATGCGCGAAGCGCTGCTGATGAGCGAGGAGCAGCGCAACCGTTATCGCGCCGCCGCCCTCGATCGCGTCCGCCGGCACTACAGTTGGGACGCCGTCACCGACGCCTATGAAAACCTCTTCGCGCGCCTTCTAGGTTCTCCTCATGTACCGCACCTGGGTTGAGATTTCGCTCTCTCAAATCGCCGCCAACTACCGCGCGCTGTGCGAAGTGGCCGGGCCCGGCGTTGCCGTCGTCCCGGTGGTGAAGGCCGACGCCTACCGCCACGGCGCGCTGCCCGTCGCCACGCGCCTGCAGGCCGAAGGCGCGGCTTGGATGGCCGTCAGCAATTCCGCCGAAGGGGTGCAGCTCCGCCTCGGCGGCGTGTCGGCCGGCATTCTCGTCATGGGTGACTTCGCGCCGTTCGAACGCGAGTCCCTGGCCGCCGCGAACCTCACGCCCGTCATCCACTCGCTCACCCGGCTGCGCGAATACGACGCCTTCGCCCGCGGCCGCGGCGCCGTGCTGCCGTATCATCTGAAGATCGATACCGGCATGGGGCGGCTGGGCACGCGCGCTTCGGCGTCCGCCATCCTGGAAGCGATTCACGGCGCTTCCTCGCTGCGCCTCGAAGGTCTCATGACGCACTTCGCCTCGCCGTCGGATTTCACCTCTGCTCAGACCGCCGGACAGGTGGCGGCGTTTGAAGCCGTCTGCGGCGCGCTGGCGGCCGAGGGCGTCCGCCCGCCGCTGCTGCACCTGTCCAGCAGCGCGCCCGTCGCCTTCGGCTTGCGTCATGCCTTCGGCAGCATGGTGCGTCCGGGGCTCGCCCTCTACGGCTACGTGTCGCCGCCGGTGGGTCCCGCGCCGCCGGTGGCGGTCGAGGTGAAGCCCGCTCTGGCGTGGCGCGCCTGCGTGCTGGAGATCAAGGAACTCGCGCCGGGCGATCCCATCGGCTACGGCGCCCGCTGGCGCGCGTCCCGGCCTTCGCGCATCGCCGTCGTCGCCGCGGGCTATGCCGACGGCGTGCCTCACTCGCTATCCAACCGCGGGCATGCCCTTGCCGCCGGCCGCCTGGTGCCGCTGGTCGGCGCGGTCTCCATGGACCTCCTCACGCTCGACGTCACCTCGTGTCCGGAGCTCTGCCCGGGCGCCGCGGTGACGCTCATCGGCCAGGACGGCGATGCCCGCTACGACGCCGAGGATATGGCGCGCGAAGCGGGCATCATCAGTTATGCGGTGCTTTGCGGCATCGGCCACCGCGTCGCTCGTGTGTACGTCGATTAAACGCCGCCTCTAATCGTCGCCTCTAAACATCGAGGTTGCGCACGTCCAGCGCGTTCTGCTCGATGAACTTCCGGCGCGCTTCCACATCCTCGCCCATCAGCGTCGTGAAGATCTCTTCGCACTCCACGGCGTCTTCCAGCTTCACTTCCAGCAGCGTCCGCCGCTCGGCGTCCATCGTGGTCTCCCAGAGCTGCTCGGGGTTCATCTCGCCCAGCCCTTTGTAGCGCTGCACGGAGCAGTCCCGCGTGCCTTCGTTCTTCAGGTAGCTGATCAGTTCGCGCCAGTTCTGGATCTGTTCGCGCCGCGCTTCCTTCGCCACCACGAACGGCGGCTTGTTGAACTTCTGCGTGTTGCGCGCCAGAATCCGCAGCCGCTTGTATTCCGGCTGCTGCGCCAGCTCCACGCCGATCACACGGTCGCCGTGCGATTCGTCGTGGTACACGATGTTCCAGGTGGAATGCTCTTCGTCTGGCTCCAGGCGCACCTTCAGTTTCGGGCCTGCCATGGCCGCGGCCGCGCGCTCCAGCTCTTCCTTGTTGGCGAAGTCGGCCTTGGTGTCGATGGCGAAGGTGGGATCGGCCAGCACCTCCACGACGCGCGTTTCACGCAGCCGCCGTTCCAGCCGCGTGAAGATCTGCTGGAACTCGTCCAGCGACATCAGGAAGCTGCGCAGCTCGCCGCCTTCCAGCCTGCCCGCGTCGCCGTTCTCTCCCACCAGCACGTACACGTTCTCGGTAGCCCGGCGCAGGATCTCGCGCACGAACTCCTGGTCGTTCTTGATGTACTTCTCGCTCTTGCCCTTCTTGATGCGGTACAGCGGCGGCTGCGCCACGTAGACGTGGCCGCGGGTGATCAGCTCCTGCATGTGGCGGAAGAAGAACGTCAGCAGCAGCGTACGGATGTGGCTGCCGTCCACGTCGGCGTCCGTCATCAGGATGATCTTGTGGTAGCGCAGCTTGGCGATGTCGAAGTCTTCCTTGCCGATCCCCGTGCCGAAGGCCGTGATCATGCTCCGGATCTCTTCGTGGCCCAGCATCTTGTCGTAGCGCGCCTTCTCCACGTTCAGGATCTTGCCCCTCAGCGGCAGGATGGCCTGGTAGCGGCGGTCGCGCCCGGTCTTCGCCGTGCCGCCCGCCGACTCGCCCTCCACCAGGAAGACTTCACAACGCGCCGGATCTTTCTCCTGGCAGTCCGCCAGCTTGCCGGGCAGCCCGCCCGAATCCAGGGCGCCCTTGCGGCGCGTCAGCTCGCGGGCTTTGCGCGCCGCTTCGCGGGCCCGGGCCGCATCCAGCGCCTTGCCGATGATCTTCTTCATCACCGCCGGGTTCTTGTCGAAGTACTCCGTCAGCTTCTCGTTGACGATCTGCGTCACGTAGCCGGCGATGTCGGAGTTCAGCTTCCCCTTCGTCTGCCCTTCGAATTGCGGCTGCGGCAGCTTCACGCTCACCACCGCCGTCAGCCCTTCCAGCACGTCGTCGCCGGAGAGGTTGGCGTCCTTGACGTCCTTGAAGAGCCCCGCGGCGCGCGCCGACGCGTTCAGCGTGCGCGTCAACGCCGTGCGGAATCCGGTCAGGTGCGTGCCGCCGTCGCGCGTGTTGATGTTGTTCGCGAAGCTGAAGATCTGGTCGGAGTAGCTGTCGTTCCACTGCATGGCGATCTCCATCGTGAGAACGCCGCCGTTGGGCAGTTCCCGTTCGCCTTCGATGGCGATCGGCTTTTCGTGCAGTATGCTCTTGCCGCGGTTCAGGTGTTTGATGAACTCGCTGATGCCGCCGGAGTAGAAAAACTCGTGGGACTTGATCGGATCGACGCGTTCGTCGTTGAGGAGGATCTTGAGACCCTTGTTGAGGAAGGCGACTTCTCTCAGCCGCGTGGAGAGCGTGTCGAAGTTGAACTTCGTCGTCTCCATGATGGTCGGATCCGCCTTGAAGGTGATCTTCGTGCCCGTCTTCGAGCCGGCCTTGCCCGTGCGCGTCAGCGGACCCTTCGGAATGCCTCGCTCGTACTCCTGCTCCCAGGTGGATTTGTCGCGCCAGATCTCCACGTGCAGGGTCTCGGCCAGCGCGTTCACGCAGCTCACGCCCACGCCGTGCAGGCCGCCGGAGACTTTGTAGGTGTTGGAATCGAACTTGCCGCCGGCGTGGAGCTTGGTCAGCACCACTTCGGCGGCCGAGACGCCTTCCGTCGGGTGGATGTCCACGGGGATGCCGCGGCCGTTATCGATGATCGTGATCGAGTCGTCGATGTGGATCGTGACGTGGATCTCGTCGCAGTATCCGGCCATGGCTTCGTCGACCGAGTTGTCCACCACCTCGTAGACGAGGTGGTGCAGACCGGACTCGCTCGTGGAGCCGATGTACATCGCCGGCCGGAGGCGCACCGCCTCCAGGCCTTCGAGGATCTTGATGCTCGAGGAATCGTAAGCGCCAGCGTTGCTCAAATGGTTTTCGTCCTTGTCTTGCCGCTCAGATGCGCATGGGCATCACAACATAGCGGTACTTGTAGTCGACGCCTTCGCCCGCCGGCGTCAATTCGCCGGCGCTCTGGGCGTCCTTGAAGTGGAAAGCCACCTTGGCTTCGGGCACGGCGCGCAGGAATTCGAGCAGGTACTGTGCGTTGAAGCCGATCTCGACGGTGGGTCCGCCGTACTCGACAGCCAGGCTTTCCTCGGATTCGCCGCTTTCCGACAGCGACGAGTGAATGGTGGCTTCATTGTCTGCGAAACGAACTTTGATGGCCCGCGAGCGCTCGTCGGCGAACTGCGACACGCGCTCGATGGCGGCGCGGAACTCTTCGCGGTCCAGCTCCACGCTGTAGGCATGGCCCTTGGGCAGCACGCGCTCGTAGTCGGGGAAGTTGCCGGTGAGCTTGCGGCTGATCAGCATGCGCGAGCCGAGCTGGAAGAACAGGTGGTTGTCGTCGCCGGCGAAATCCACCGCCGCGGACTTGTCTTCCGCGTCGCTGGCGAGCTTCAGCAGCTCGGCCATGGCTTTGCGCGGCAGCAGCGCCTTGTAGGCAACCGGGTTGCCGAGGGGATTCTCGCACTCCACCAGCGAAAGCCGGTGCCCATCGGTGGCGACGAGCGTCACGGCATTCTCCGCCAGCACCAGCAGCCCGCCGTTCAGCGTGAAACGGGACTCTTCCGCCGAGATCGCAAAAATCGTCTTGGAGATCATGGCGGCCAGCAGGCCGATGGGGAGCTGCGCCAGCGGTGCCGGCATCTGCGGCAGCTCCGGATAGCTTTCGCGGGACATGCCGGCGATGCGCGTGCGCGATCGCCCGCACGTAATGGTCGCCCAGTGGTTGTCGCTGAACTTGAAATTGACGTCGCCGTCGGGCAGCAGCCTGACGTAGTCCAGCAGCTTCTTGGCCGGAATGGTGCCGGCGCCGCCCGACTTCAGTTTCGTCGGCGTGGCGCAGCGGATCCCCAGCTCCAGATCGGTCGCTGTGAGGCTCAGGCGGTCGCCCGAGGCCTCCAGAAGGACGTTGGACAGAATTGGAATCGTGGTCTTCTTCTCCACCACGCCCTGTGAGAGGTTCAGCTCGCGAACCAGATCGGCTTTGCTGACGGTGAACTCCATCGAACCACTCCCTCTTGCGACTACTTCTCTTCTCTGTCTTGTTCAACAGGCGTTTGAATCGGATTCATAGGGCCTGTGGAAATGTCAATATCTCTCTAAATTATACAAAACTCTGAGCGTTGAAGGATCGGAGAACTGTGAAAAGTGCTGGCTGCGTCAGAGGACTCCGGCCGCGCTCGACAGGCTTCCACAAGAACCACAACCAACCGCGGCGGGGCTCATGTGGAAAACCTGATAAGTTCAATGGAATGAGTCCATTAGGCTGTGGATCATCCTGTTCAAATCAGGGTCGGTATGGCGCTGGGAGTCGATCTTGCGCACGGAGTGGAGCACCGTGGTATGGTGCTTGCCGCCGAAGTGCCGGCCGATTTCAGGTAGCGAGGCGGGCGTGAGTTCCTTGCAGAGATACATCGCGACCTGGCGGGGGTGGGAGATCTCGTGGGCGTTCGTGCGCTGCTTGAGTTGGGAAGGCTGCAGCGAGAAGCGCTCTGCAACCGCTCGCACGATGGAGTCGATCGTCACGCGGCGGTCCTGGTTGGGAAGCAACTGGCGGAGCGCCTGCTGGGCCATGGCCAGGTTGATCGGCGCGCGCGTGACGGAAGAGTATGCGAGCAGCTTGGTGAACGCGCCCTCCAACTCGCGGACGCTGGATTTGGTCTTGGTCGCGATGTAGATGCGCACGTCTTCGGGCAGTTGGACGCCTTCGAGTTCAGCTTTCTTGTCCAGGATGGCCATCTTGGTTTCGAGGTCGGGCGGCTGGACGTCGACCATCAGGCCCCATTCAAACCGGGACCGCAGGCGGTCAACCAGGCCCGGTGTGTTCTTGGGCATCTGGTCGCTGGAGATGACGATCTGCTTCTGATGGTCGTAGAGTTCGTTGAATGTGTGGAAGAACTCTTCCTGGGTTCTTTCCTTGCCGGCCAGGATGTGGATGTCGTCGATCAGCAGCGCGTCGGCGGTGCGGTAGTGCTGGTGGAACGAGGCCATGCGGTCCGTGCGGATGCAGTGGATCATCTCGTTCATGAAGCGCTCGCCCGAGGTGTAGACGATCCGCATCGCCGGCATCGTGTCCAGGAATGCCCGGCCGATGGCGTGCATCAGGTGGGTCTTGCCCATGCCGCTGCCGCCGTAGATGAACAGCGGGTTGTAGCGGGTGGATGGGTGGGACGCGACGGCTTGCGCCGCGGCGTGCGCGAACTGGTTGCAGGAGCCCACCACAAAGTTGTCGAAGGTGAAGCGCGCGTTCAGTTGGCCGGCCGCTTGGGGGAAGGATGAGGGCGAAAATATGGAACCGGCAGCAGGTTCGAGGCCGGATGGTTGGATGTGGTTCGGCGTCGGCGATGCGCTGCTGCCGGGCGCCCGCAGGGCCGCCGGAGCATGGGCCTGAGGGAGCTCGTAGTGAATCTCCGCGATCGGCAGGCGGAGTTCTTCGATCGCCTTGGAAACTTTGTGGGCGTACTCGCTCTCCAGCCAGATCTTGGTGACCTCGTCCGGGACGCCGACGCGCAACCGCGTCCCTTCCACTCCGATAAATTCAGTTCGGGCTACCCAGTTTTGAAAGGCCTCTGACGTCAGCCTGCCCTGGAGCTGATCTTTGATAGAGTCCCAGGTGTTTCTGTTTAACATCCGATCACAGCACTCCCACGTGTTTTCCACGGGTTCTTCACAGCCGTGGATCTCCGGCAGTCGTTCTCTTTCGCTTGTCCGGCGCGGGTCCTCACGAGCCAACGTGCTAGTTTGGGAAGGAGTTCCCAAACCCGTTGCACCCCACCGGCGATCCTCAGCATAACACAACTGCAACGTTTGGAAAGAGCATCGTAGAAGTATCTGTAGCGACTTGAAAATAAAGGGAAATATCGGAGGCCGGAGGTCTTCAAAGATGGTGTCATTTCGGGGCGCTTTTGTTCTGGCTGAGATGCAACCCGCTGACGGGATTGGACGTTTGGCGGCGGGCCATCGGCAAGCGATTTGACATGGCGCAGGGGCTGCGAGAAAATGAAAAAGTCCCTGCGAGCGGGAGTAACTCAGCTGGTAGAGTGCAACCTTGCCAAGGTTGATGTCGCGGGTTCGAATCCCGTCTCCCGCTCCATTCCGCGGACATCCCCCAAGAGAAAAATCCAGAGAAGGTCCCATCTGGGCCGTTGCGCCGGAGATCGCCCTGGCTGGCGTCAGGCGCCAATGATCACATCGTAGATCCGGGAAAGCTCGTCCAGGGTATAATATTCTATTTCTATTCGCCCACGGGATTCGTTCTTTCGAACGATGCGAACCCGGGTGCCCAGGGCGCGTTCGAGTTCCTGAATGGCGGCCTTGACGTTGGGATCGACGGGGAGCGGTTCGGGTGGGTCGCCGGGTTCGGCTGGTGGGGCGGTAATTTTCTGGACCAGCTTTTCCACTTGGCGGACGGAAAGGCCATCTTTGGCGATCTTCTGGGCGAGGTCGGTTTGCTGCTGGGGCAGGGGCAGGCCGAGTAGGGCGCGGGCGTGTCCCATGGACAGGCGCTGCTCGGCGAGGAAGACCTGGACGTCCTCGGGGAGGCGGAGCAGGCGAAGCATATTGGTGACGGTGCTGCGGTCCTTGCCGGTGCGCTGGGCGATCTGCTCGTGGGAGAGGTGATGTTCCTTGGCGAGGCGCTCGAAGGCATGGGCGACTTCGATGGGGTTGAGGTCCTCGCGCTGGATGTTCTCGATGAGCGTGACCTCCATCAGCCGGTCGTCGGCGAAGTCCTGGACGACCACGGGCACTTCGGGGAGGCCGGCCATCTTGGCGGCTCGCAGTCGGCGTTCGCCGGCGATGAGCTGGAAGTTGGTGCCGGAGCGGCGGACGACCAGGGGCTGGATGATGCCGTTTTCGCGGATCGATTGGGCGAGTTCGGCCAGGCGCTCCTCCTGGAAGACGGTTCTCGGTTGAAGCGGGTTGGGAGCGATGGAATCCGTGGGCACGCGCATCGGCGTGGGCTGCAGTTCTGCGGTCGGCTTCTCGGCAGCCTGCACAGGGGGCTGTACCGGTCCGGAGGGACGGTTCGCGGGAAGGAGGGCGGAAAGACCTCGTCCAAGGGCCTTACGAGGCTGATCCGAGCTTCCGCTCATTCTGGTGAACCTCCTTCTCCATGATCTCTTTGGCGAGTTTGATGTAGCTTTCTGCGCCACGGGAGCGGACATCGTAGCTGAGGATGGGCTTGCCGAAGCTGGGGGCTTCAGCGAGGCGGATGCTGCGGGGAATGACAGTTTGGAAGACTTCGTCTTGGAAGAAGTCCTTCAAATCGTTAGCGACCTGGCGGGCGAGGTTGGTGCGGTCGTCAAACATGGTGAGGAGGACTCCTTCGAGCTTGAGGCTCGGTTGGAGGGCGTCCCGGAGGCGTTCGACGGTGTCGATGAGCTGGGAAATTCCTTCGAGCGCGAAGAATTCGCACTGGATGGGTACGAGGACGGAGTCGGCTGCAACCAGGGAGTTGACGGTGAGGAGGTCCAGGGCGGGCGGGCAATCGATCAGGACGTAGTGGTACTGGCTGCGTAGGGTGTCGATGGCCTGGCGTAGGCGGAATTCGCGGTTTTCCATTTCGACGAGTTCGAGGTTGGCGGCTACGAGGTTTTTATCTGCCGGGACCATCTGGAGGCCGTCGAATTCGGTCGTGACGACGGTGGACTCGATGGGCGCGTAGCCCATGAGTGCGTCGTAACTCGTCTTCATGCCGGGCACTTTGGCGATGCCGACGCCGGTGGTGCAGTTCCCTTGCGGATCCATGTCCACGAGGAGAACTCGGAGGTCGTTCGCCGCGAGCGACGCAGCTAAGTTGATGGCGGTTGTGGTTTTGCCCACACCGCCCTTCTGGTTGGCAATTGCTATGACTTTGCCCATAGGGCGCCTCTCAAGAAAGTGGCTGGGAAAGGACTATGCTATCACGGACGTTTCACGTGGAACATCGCGCCGCCCGGTGGCGCTATGTTTCACGTGGAACATTAGCGGTCCAAACCACCCCACCACGGCCAAACGGCAGAATCTCCACCTTGCTGGCCGGCCACACCAATCGGCCCGCATCCTCCTCAGAAACCAGCAATCCGACCCACTTCCCAACCCGCCGAGCCACCTTGAGGACCTCTTGCGGCTTCACCGCCCTCGAGATCACGGCATCAAACTGCCGCGGCAGACTTTCTCCCCGCACCGCCAGCACTTCGAGATTCCCGGCCCAATCGCGGGATTCACGGAGGAATGCAGCCTTCCGTTGGTCGGATTCCACCAGGGTCACCTTCACTTCCGGCAGCGCCACCGCCACGGGGAAACCTGGAAAACCAGCACCGCTGCCGATGTCCACAACGCTCTCCACCCACTCGGGCAACCGCGAGGCCAGTACCAGTGATTCTCCATAGTGCCGGTCCACGGCCTCTTCCAACTCCACCACCCGCGTCAGGTTCAAGCGCCGGTTCCACTGCAACATCAACTCATAATGCCGGTACAACGCCTGAACCTGCCCTTCCTCCAGAGGCAGGAAAGCCGACGTTCTCTTCCTTAACAGCGCCGCGAAACTCTCGTACGAGCTCATCTAAATCACTTTGTTGAGCGTCAGATAGCAGTCCAGCACCGCGATGGCCGCCGGAGTCACACCCGGAATGCGCGAAGCTTGCCCCAGAGTCTCCGGTCGCACCCGCTCGAGTTTGTCGCAGATCTCCCGGCTCAGGCCAGGAATGCCTCGGAATCGGAACTCCGCGGGGATCCGGCGGCCCTCAGACTCCTTCAGGCGCTGCACATGCCGCTCCTGTTGCTGCATGTAGCCACTGTACTTGACCTCCGTCTCGACCGTGGAAAGTACAGCCGGCACCAGCGGTTCACCCAGTTTCTCCTCCAGCTCGGCCCGGATCTCCAGGATCTTCGATTCCGGCCTGCGCAACCACGCTTCCCGCTTCCCGGACAGCAACGCCAACAGGCGCTGCTTCTGACTGCGCTTCCGCTCGAGTTGCTGCCAGCGCTCCTCGCTGACCAACCCGACGCGCCGCCCGTGCGGTGTCAACCTCTCATCGGCGTTATCGATGCGTAAGTGCAGGCGGAACTCGGCCCGCGATGTGAACATCCGGTACGGCTCATCGGCGCCCTTCGTTACCAGGTCGTCGATCAGGATGCCCGTATAGCCCTCCGTACGGCCCACTTCCAGCGGCGCGTTGCCCTTCACCTGGCAGGCCGCATTAATCCCTGCCACCAACCCCTGGCACCCGGCTTCCTCATAGCCCGATGTGCCGTTGATCTGCCCGGCCAGAAACAACCCCTCAATCCGCTTCACTTCAAGCGCATGGGTCAACTCCCTCGGATCGATGGCGTCGTACTCAATCGCGTAGCCGGGGCGGATCATCTCGGCCTGGTCCAACCCGGGGATGGAGGCCACCATGCCCTCCTGGACGTCGATGGGCATGGAGGTGGACATCCCGTTGACGTACACCTCGTAGGTGTCGAGCCCCTCCGGTTCGAGAAAGATGTGGTGCCGGGTCTTGTCCGGAAACTTCACGACCTTATCCTCTATAGACGGGCAGTAGCGCGGCCCGATGCCTTCGATCTGCCCGCTGTAGAGCGGGGACCGCGGCACGGCTTCTCTCAGAATCCGGTGCGTCTCGTCGGTGGTGTAGGCGATGTGGCACTTCACCTGTTCGCGGTCAATGCGGCCGGTGAGGAAAGAGAACGGGGTGGGGTCGTCGTCGCCGGCCTGCTCTTCGAACTTCGACCAGTCGATGGTGCGGCCGTCGAGGCGAGGGGGGGTGCCGGTCTTGAGGCGGGTCCACTCCAGGCCCAGGCTCCGCAGGTGCTGGCCCAGAAGGTTCGAAGGGGCCTCACCGCTGCGCCCGCACTGGTACTTCGATTCTCCGACATGTGCCAGGCCGTTCAGGAAGGTCCCGGTGGTCACCACCACACACTGCGTCTCGAAGCTGCGGCCGTCCGACAGCCGGACGCCCTTCACGCGTCGGCGGCCGTTCCCGCCGTCGTACTCGATTTCGGCCACTTCGGCCTGAACGATGCGGAGGTTGGGCTGCTGCTCGAGGGTCTCGCGCATGCGGACGCGATACTGGCGCTTGTCCATCTGGGCCCGGGGGCTCCACACGGCGGGGCCCCGGCTGGTGTTGAGCAGGCGGAACTGGATGCCCACCTGGTCGGCCACCTGGCCCATGATGCCGCCAAGAGCGTCGATCTCGCGGACCAGGTGGCCCTTGGCGATGCCGCCGATGGCGGGGTTGCAGGACATCTGGGCGATGAGGTCGATGTTCATGGTGACCATCGCCGTCTTCAGGCCCATGCGGGCGCAGGCGTGCGCGGCTTCGCAGCCGGCGTGGCCGGCGCCGACCACCACGACGTCATAGCGCAGGTTTCTCATTGGCAGGCGGGGAGGATCCTAGATATTCTATTGATTCTAGCGAGAGGAGTAAGACGCGTGAAAGTACTGGTCCTCGGCGGTGGCGGCCGCGAGCATGCCATAGCCTGGCGCCTGCGCCAGAGCCCTTCGGTTTCCAAGGTTTATGTGGCGCCGGGCAATCCCGGCTGTGCGGGCGTAGCGAAGTGCTTGCCTCTGCATAATACTACATCTGAGGGATTTATGGCGGCGGCGCGGGGGGCGGGGGTGGACCTGACGGTGGTAGGCCCCGAGGCGCCGCTGGTGGACGGGGTGGTCGATCTGTTTGAAAGAGAAGGGCTTCTGGTCTTCGGCCCGGCTGCGGCGGCGGCTCAACTGGAGGGCAGCAAGATCTTTTCGAAGCGCTTCATGGAGCGGGCGGGGATCCCGACGGCGCGGTTTGTCGCAACGGCGGATGTGCTGGAGGCATTGGGGGCACTTCAAGAATTTACTTATCCTGTAGTAATTAAGGCGGACGGGTTGGCGGCGGGGAAGGGGGTGGTCATCTGCCCAGACCGGGGGGGGGCGGAGGGGACGCTCTCGGGGATGTTTTCCGGGGCGCTGGTGGGGGCGGCGGGGGGGAGGGTGGTGATTGAGGAGTTCCTGACGGGGGAGGAAGTCAGTTTCATCGGGCTGAGCGATGGGGAGCGGGTGCTGCCGCTGGAGCCGTCGCAGGACCACAAGACGATCTACGAGAACGACGAGGGGCCGAATACGGGGGGGATGGGGGCGTACTCGGATTCGCGGATCATCACGGCGGAGCAGAGGGAGTTCGTGATGCGGGAGGTGATGGACCGCACGGTGCAGAGGATGAAGGCGGAAGGGACGCCGTTCAAAGGGTTCCTGTACGCGGGGCTGATGATGACGCCGGACCGGGGCCCGATGGTGCTGGAGTTCAACGTGCGGCTGGGTGATCCGGAGACGCAGGCTCTGCTGCACAGGATGGACTGCGACTTCGGGGCGCTGCTGTACGAAGCGGCGCGCGGGCAGGTGAAGCCGGAGCTGCTGAAGTTCAAGGACGACCCATCGGTGTGCGTGGTGCTGGCGGCTGCGGGCTATCCGGGCAAGGTCCGGACGGGGGACGAAATCAGCGGCATCGCGGAGGCGGAGCAGGAAGGCGCGACGGTGTTCCACGCCGGAACGAAGGTGGCGGACGGTAAGCTCGTCACGTCGGGCGGGCGGGTGCTGGGCGTGACTCATTCGGGCGCGACGCTGCACGCGGCGATCGAGAACGCCTACCGGGCGTGTGACAAGATCCGGTTCGAGGGCATGCAGATTCGGCGGGACATCGGCAAGAAGGGACTGAAGCGCTGGGCTACGGGGCTGTAGAATAGAAGGGACGTGGGGACGTAGCTCAGTTGGATAGAGCGTCCGCCTCCTAAGCGGAAGGTCGGCAGTTCGAATCTGCCCGTCCCTACCACGCCCGCACTGAATCCAACGATGCCCTGGCCAGCGATTCGTCTATCTCGACCTGTCGGGGGGAAGTGTGAGACCGCGCGGGGGACGCGGCTAGGGGCGGCGTTGGAATGTGAGGCTGCGCGGGGGGCGGCGTTGGAAGAGTGCGGGGGGGCGCGATGAGCGAGAAGCCTTTCGTTCATCTGCACTGCCATACCGACTATTCGCTGCTGGACGGGGCTTGCCAGATCAGCAAGCTGATGGAGACGACCCAGCGGCTGGGGCAGCCGGCGGTGGCGCTGACGGATCACGGAAACCTGTTCGGGGCGGCGGAGTTTTACTTCGAAGCGAAGAAGGCCGGGGTGCATCCGGTGATCGGCTGCGAGGTGTACATCTCGCAGGGCGACCGGCGGGTGAAGGACGAGACCAACCGGCGGTACAACCACCTGGTGCTGCTGTGCGAGAGTCAGGAGGGGTACCGGAACCTGATCAAGCTGGTTTCGACGGCGAGCCTGGACGGGTTTTATTACAAGCCGCGGATCGACAAAGACCTGCTGGCGCAGCACTCGAAGGGGCTGATCGCGCTGTCGGCGTGCCTGAAGGGCGACATCAACGAGACGCTGATGCACGACAAGTACGACGAGGCGCGGCGCCTGGCGTACGAGTATCAGGACCTGTTCGGGCGGGGCAACTTCTTCCTGGAGATCCAGGATCACGGGCTGGACGAAGACAAGCACGTGATGCCGCAGGTGTACCGGCTGGCGGCGGATTCGGGCATTCCGCTGGTGGCGAGCAACGACGCGCACTACCTGGAGTACGACGACCACCGGGCGCAGGACATTCTGACCTGCATCAACTCGGGCAAGCTGGTGAGCGACGAGAAGCGGCTGAAGTTCAGCACCGAGCAGTTCTACCTGAAGTCGCGGGACGAGATGATGCGGATCTTCGGCGAAGTCGAGGAGGCGCTGGACCGCACGTGGGAGATCGCGCAGCGCTGCCAGGTGAAGATGGAGCCGGTGGCGGAGCCGTTTCCACGCTTCGACGTGCCCGCGGAGCATTCGATCGACACGTACTTCGAATACGTCGCGCGGCAGGGCTTCGAACAGCGCCGCGGGCGGCTGGAGAAGATGGCGGCGACAGGGGCGCTGCGGCACCACCTGGAAGAGTACGTGGAGCGGCTGGACCGGGAGATCCGGCTGATCCAACAGATGAAGTTCTCGGGGTACCTGCTCATCGTCTGGGACTTCATCCGGCACGCGAAGACGCAGGGGATTCCGGTGGGTCCGGGGCGCGGTTCGGCAGCGGGGTCGCTGGTGGGCTGGTGCATGGGGATCACGGACGTGGACCCGTTGCAATACGGGCTGCTGTTCGAGCGCTTCCTGAACCCGGACCGCGTGAGCATGCCGGACATCGACGTGGACTTCTGCACGAAGCGGCGCGGGGAAGTGATCCAGTACGTCACGGAGAAATACGGCCGGGAGCAGGTGGCGCAGATCATCACGTTCGGGACGCTGGCGGCGAAGGCGGTGATCAAGGACGTGGGCCGGGTGCTCGATATGAGCTTCGGCGAAGTGGACAAGATCTCCAAGATGGTGCCGGCGGATCCGAAGATGACGCTGAAGAAGGCGCTGGCGGAGGAGCCGGCGATTCTGGAGGCGGCGGAAAAAGATCCGCGGGTGAAGGAGATGCTGGACATCGCGCAGCGCCTGGAGGGGATGGCGCGCAACAGCGGGGTGCACGCGGCGGGGGTGGTGATTTCGCCGGTGCCGCTGGCCGACCTGGTTCCGCTGTACAAGACGAACAAGGACGAAATTGTCACGCAGTTCGAGATGTCGATGCTGGAGAAGCTGGGGCTTCTCAAGATGGACTTTCTGGGGCTGACGACGCTGACGATTATCCACGACGCGCTGGCGCTGATCGAAAAGACCCGCGGCGAGAAGATCGTGCTGGAAGAGCTGCCGCTGGACGATGCCACGGCGTACGCGAAGATTTTCGCGCAGGGGCTGACGGACGGGGTGTTCCAGTTCGAATCGAGCGGGATGAAGGACGTGCTGCGGCGGTCGCGGCCGGAGCGGATTGAAGACCTGATCGCGTTGAACGCGCTGTACCGTCCGGGGCCGATCCAGAACGGCTTCGTGGACGATTACGTAGACCGCAAGCTGGGCCGCAAGCCGGTGACGTTCGACCTGCCGGATCTGAAGCCGATCCTGGAGGAGACCTACGGCCTGGTGATCTACCAGGAGCAGGTGATGCAGGTGGCGCAGAAGATCGCCGGCTACTCGCTGGGCGAAGCGGACCTGCTGCGCCGGGCGATGGGGAAGAAGAAGAAAGAAGAGATGGACAAGCAGCGCGAGCGCTTCCTGCGTGGCGCGCTGGAGCGCAACTATCCGCAGAAAAAGGCGGAGAACCTCTTCGATCTGCTGGCCAAGTTCGCGGAATACGGGTTCAACAAGTCGCATTCGGCGGCGTACGGATACCTGGCGTACCTGACGGGGTATTTGAAGGCGCACTACGCGGTGGAGTTCATGGCGGCGCTGCTGACGTCGGAAACGGGCAACACCGATAAGGTGGTGAAGTACATCAACGAGTGCCGTTCGCTCGGCATCGAGGTGCTGCCGCCGGACGTGAACCAGAGCGACTTGAACTTCACGCCGGTGGGGCTGGACAAGATCCGCTTCGGGATGGGGGCGGTGAAGAATGTGGGCGCGGGGGCGGTGGAAGCGATCGTCAAAGGAAGGGCCGAACAGGGCACGTTCGCGACGCTGGACGATTTGTGCGAACGCGTGGACCTTTCAGCGGTGAACCGGAGGGTGCTGGAGAGCCTGATCCGGGCGGGGGCGATGGACAACCTGCAGGGGACGCGGTCGCAGTTGTTCGCGGTAGTGGGCGACTGCATGGAGTCCGCGGCGCGGGCGCAGAAGGACCGGCTGAGCGGGCAGACGGGGCTGTTCGGGGAGCTGCTGGCGTCGGAGCCGGCGGAGACGGCGGGGCGGGCGCTGCCGAAGGTGAACGACTGGACGCAGGCGGAGAAGCTGCGGGGCGAGAAAGAGACGATCGGGTTCTACGTGAGCGGGCAT
>DAHVTI010000078.1 GCA_027324255.1 Bryobacterales bacterium
TCTCTTCGATGGCGGGAGGCAGGAGCTGGTACATCCCTTCAAACCAGGTTCCGTCCACGTGGAAGGCGCGCAGGCCGAAGCCGCGGGCGATGTCGCGCACCGTGGAGCCGGTTTGAACGGTCTGCCGCGTGCTGATGGCGAAGCCATTGTTCTGAACGGTGAAGATGACGGGGAGCCGTTCGCGGGAGGCCCAGTTGAGCGCCTCGAAAAACTCGCCCTCGCTGGTGGCGCCCTCGCCGGAGGAGACGTGGACCAACTGGTCGAGGCCTTCGAGCTTGAGGGCGCGGGCGAGGCCGACGGCGGGCAGGAACTGGCTGCCGGTGACGGCGGTCTGCGCGACGAGCTTGAGATCGCGGGAGCTGAACTGCTCCGGCATGTTGCGGCCGTTGGAGCTGGGGTCACCAAGGCGGCTGAGCATGGCGAGGAAGATGTCCCTGAGCGGCATGCCGAGGCCGACGGCGACGGCCTTGGAGCGGTAGTAGGTGAAGAACCAGTCGTGGCGGGGGCGCAGCAGCATGGTCATGCCGATCTGCAGCTTTTCGTGGCCGCGGGTGGAGGCCTGAAAAGTGCACTTGCCCTGCTTGGCGAAGACCTTCAGGCGCTCCTCGACCAGCGCCGCCGTGAGCATCTTGCGGTACAGCTCCAGCGTAACCTCGTGAGGAACGCGGACAGCCTCGAGTTCCGTGACAGCAGTCATGGCATGCTCCCTTTCGCTCTCATCCAGAGCCGGCTCGTTCAGCCTACCTCCACAAGGGGAAGCGGGCGTCTAAATCAATACTACTTTGTCCGGTTGATAAAAGCAATACTCCTGGTATATCTTTAAGGGGACCATGAATCTGACAGTGCACTCCGATTACGCGTTTCGGACGATGATGCTGCTGGCGGTGCGGGATCCGCGGAGCACGACGATCCAGGAGATCGCGGACCGCTACGAGATTTCGCGGGGCCACTTGATGGTGCTGGTGCGCCAACTGGGGAGCCAGGGGTTCCTGGAGAACACGCGGGGGCGAGGAGGAGGGATCCGGCTGGCGCGGCCGGCGGCGAAGATCCGGCTGGACGAGATTGTGCGGGCGACGGAGCCCAATTTCCGGATGGTGGAGTGTTTCGACACGGAGAACAACCGCTGCCTGATCACCAAACCGTGCCGGCTGCGGAGGGTACTCGACGAAGCGCTGAAGGCGTGGATGGGGGTCTTGAAAAAATACACGCTGGCGGACCTGGTGGAGAGGAACCTGGCGCTGGCGCGGATGCTGGTTGGGCCGGAGGCGGCCGGGCAGGCAGCGGCGCGGCGGAAGACATGATTGCCGCGCGGGCCGCCAGGGGAAAGGGCTTGACTCCGCTGCCGGCGCGGAAAGCATGGATCCATGGATTTGCGGAGACACCTCTCCGCCGGCCCACTCCGCGCGAGTGCGGCCATCGACTGGGAGATTTCAGGTGAATCCTGCACAAAACGCCAACACTCATCTCACCCTGGGGACGATTTCGTTTGCGATTTGCTTTTGCGCATGGGGGCTGGTGGGGGCATTTGCGCCGGCCTTCCGGCAGGAATTCGGGCTGAGCGCGACGCAGGCATCGCTACTGGTGGCGACGCCGGTGATTCTGGGAGCGCTGGCGAGGATCCCGGTCGGGCTGCTGACGGACCGCTTCGGCGGGCGGCTGATCTTTACGCTCATCTTTCTGGTCTCGGCCGCGGCGGCCTTGCTGGTGCCGCTCGCGCCGACGTACCCGAAGCTGCTGGCGGCGAGCTTTCTACTGGGCGTAGCGGGTTCGTCGTTTGCCGCGGGGGTGGGGTACGTATCGAGCTGGTTTCCGCCGAAGGCGCAGGGCACCGCGCTGGGCGTATACGGCATGGGGAACGCGGGCCAATCGCTGGCGGTGTTTCTGGGGCCGGTGATCGCAGCCGTGTACGGTCGCGCGGTGGTCTTTGAAGGCCTGGCGGCGATGCTGGCGGCGTGGGCCGTCATGTTCTGGCTGATGGCCAGGAACGCGCCGTCCACGGCGCCGCCGCCGACGCTGGGTGCGATGATGCAGGTGCTGACGCGGAGCCGGACGGCGTGGGACCTCTCCGCCTTTTACTTCCTGACCTTCGGCGGGTTCGTAGCGTTTTCGATCTATCTGCCCACGCTGTTGAAGGACGATTTCGGGCTTGTGCCCAGCGACGCCGGGTTCCGGACCGCCGGGTTCGTGATCCTGGCGACGCTGATGCGGCCGGTGGGCGGGATCCTGTCGGACCGCATTGGCGGCGCGCGCGTGCTGGCCGGCGTTTTTTCGGGCATCGTGCCGTTCGCCTGCCTGATGGCGTGGCATTCGATGGTGCCGTTCACGGTGGGGGCGCTGGGCTGCGCGGCGCTGTTGGGACTGGGCAACGGCGCGGTGTTCAAGCTGGTGCCGCAGTGGTTTCCGGGGCAGACCGGCACGGTGACCGGGTTGGTGGGGGCCATGGGCGGGCTGGGCGGGTTCTTCCCGCCCTTACTGCTGGGCGCGTTCCGTGATCGCATGGGTGCGGTGTGGCCGGGTTTCCTGCTTCTGGGCGTCACCAGCGCGGCCCTGGCGGTGCTGAACCACCGCGTCTTCGTGCCGAGGGAGGTTGAACTGGAAGCGCTGATGACGCCCGCGCTGCGGCGGCGCGCCGACCAACTGCGCGCGGCGGCGTGGGCGACGATGGCGACCACGCTGCTGTGCGCGGCGATCGTGGTGGGCTCGCGGAACCTGCAGAACTTCGACGCGGCGCTGGTGGTGTACACGTTTGCGGTGATCTTCGCGGCGTGGGGCGTGACGTACCACTACACGGTGTGGCTGCAGAAGCCGCCGACGCGGCGCTTCTGGGAGCGAAGCGTGGAGCTGGTGGGTCGCTTTGGCGCGGCGCGGTCGGCGGCGATGATAGTGAGGACGTCGGCGACGCACATCGTGGCGCAGAGTTTTATCGCGAAGCGCTCGCGGCTGCGGTGGTGGATGCACTTCTGCCTGTTCTGGGGCTGCCTGTCGGCGGTGGCGATCACGTTCCCGCTGGTGTTCGGGTGGATCCACTTCACCTCTTCGCCCGAGAGCCAGACGACGTACATCACGTGGCTGTTCGGCTTCCCGGCAGGATCGTTCGAAGTGCATACGGTGCTGGCGTGGGTATTGTTCCACGGGCTGGATTTCTCGGCCGTGCTGGTGCTGGCCGGCATCACGCTGGCGCTGTGGCGCCGGATGCGCGACGAGGGCGCGCTGTCGCTGGAGTCGCTGTCGATGGACTTCGTGCCGCTGATCCTGCTCTTCGCGATCTCGGTGACGGGGCTGGCGCTGACGGCATCGACAATCTGGCTGCGCGGCTCGCAGTATGAGTTCCTGGCCATCCTGCATGCCATCACGGTGATTTCGGCGCTGCTGTACCTGCCGTTCGGCAAGTTCTTCCACATTTTCCAGCGGCCGGCGCAACTCGGCGTGAAGCTGTATCAGAAAGCGGGCGAGGCCGACGGAGCGGCGCTGTGCGCGCGCTGCGGCGCCGGGTTCGCCACGAAGATGCAGATCGAGGACCTGAGGAGCGTGTTGCCGCAGCTCGGCTTCGATTACGCGATGACGGGCGCGGCGGAGCACTGGCAGGCGGTGTGCCCGGCCTGCAAACGGAAGTCCATCGCGTTGTCCCAACTGAGAGCGAAGGAGAGTGCCCGTGGCTAAGCTGCCGCTGCCGGTCGAAGACCTGATCCGCGCCTACGGCCCCACACTGAAGCACACGCCTCCGGGGGGCTGGGCGGAGAGCGCCCGCCACGAAGGGGAGCGGCTGGTGAAGACGCACTGCTGCTTCTGCGGGCAGCAGTGCGGCATCCAGTTGCGAGTGCGGCAGAACGAAGTGGTGGGATTCGAGCCGTGGGAGGAGTTCCCGTTCAACCGCGGCATGCTGTGCCCGAAGGGCGTGAAGCGCTACCTGCAGGGATCGCACCCGGACCGGCTGCTGGATCCGCTGCTGCGGGCGGAGGGCGGATTTCGCAAGGCGAGCTGGGAAGAGGCGCTGGGCACGACGGCGAGCCGCCTGAAGGAGATTCAGGCGGCGCACGGGCCGGACTCGGTGGCCGTGCTGGGCGGGGCGTCGCTGATCAGCGAGAAATCCTATCTGCTGGGCAAGTTCGCGCGGGTGGCGCTGGGCACGCGGCATATCGACTACAACGGGCGGCTGTGCATGGTTTCGGCCGGCACGGCGTACAAGCTGGCGCTGGGTGTGGACCGCAATCCGAATCCGTGGTCGGACATCCCGCATGCGCAGGTGGTGCTGGTGGCTGGCTCGAACGTGGCGGAGTGCTTCCCGATCACGACCGACTACCTGTGGCGGATGCGCGACAACGGGGGGAAGCTGATTATCGCGGACCCGCGGCGGACGCCGATCGCGCGAAACGCGGACCTGTACCTGCCCGTGAAGCCGGGCATGGACGTGGCGCTGTTTGCGGGCATCCTGCACGTGGTGCTGCGGGAAGGGCTGGAAGACCGCACGTTCATCGACGAGCACACAACGGGCTTCGAGGCGGTGGCCGAGTATGTGAAGCAGTGGGACCCGCGGCGCACGGCCGAGGCAACGGGCGTGCCGCCGGAGTCGATCGAGAAAGCGGCGCTGTGGTTCGGCACGGCGGAGCGGGCGATGGCGCTGCACGCGCGCGGCATCGAGCATCATTCTCATGGCGTGGAGAACGTGCTTTCGGTGATCAACCTGTGCCTGGCCACGGGCAACATCGGCCGGAGGGGCGCGGGTCCGAACACGATCACGGGCCAGGGCAACGGCCAGGGCGGCCGCGAGCACGGCCAGAAGTGCGACCAGTTACCCGGGCAGCGCCATATCGAGGACCCGGCGGCGCGCGAGTACGTGGCCAAGGTGTGGGGCGTGAAGCCGGAGAGCCTGCCGCACGCGGGGTACTCGGCGGTGGAGATCATCGAGGCGATTCACCGCGGCGAGATCAGGGGGCTGTTGTCGATCTGCTTCAATCCCCTGGTGTCGCTGCCGGACGCGGGCTACGTGCGCGAGGCGCTGGAGAAGCTGGAGTTTTTCGGCATCATCGATTTCTTTCTGTCCGAAACGGCGAGGCACGCCGACGTGGTGCTGGCAGGCAGCCTGCAGGAGGAGGAAGAGGGCATCGTGTGCTCGGGTGAGGGGCGCGTGATCAAGATCAACAAAGCAGTGGACCCGCCGGGCAACGCGCGCGGGGATTCGCGGATTATCGTGGACCTGGCGCGGCGCCTGGGCCAGGGGCAATACTTCCAATTCCCCTCGACGCGCGAGATCTTTAATGAACTGCGCGTGGCTTCAAAGGGCGGCACGGCGGACTATTCGGGCATCACTTGGGAGCGGCTCGAAAAGGAGATGGGCCTGTTCTGGCCGGTGCCGGAGGAGGGCCACCCCGGCACTCCGCGCTTCTTTGAAGGCGGGCATTTCAAGTACCCGGACGGCAAGGCGCGCTTCCTTGCGGCCGAGGTCAGGCCGGGCGGCGATCCGCTGGACGCCGAGTATCCGCTGTACCTGACGACGGGGCGGGTGGTGAGCCAGTTCCTGTCGGGGACGCAGACGCGGCGCATCGGCCCGCTGGTGGACCAATATCCGGAGCCGCAGGTGGAGCTGCATCCGGAGCTGGCGGCGCAGCACGGCATTGCGAACGGCGACCTGGTGACGGTGACTTCGCGCAGGGCGTCGGTGACGCTGCCGGCGATGGTGGTGCGGACGATCCGGCCGGACACGGTGTTCATTCCGTACCACTGGCCGGAGCGGAAGAGCGCCAACAACCTGACGCACCGCACACTGGATCCGCGCAGCAAGATCCCGGAGTACAAATGCTCGGCGTGCCGCGTCGCGAAGGCGGAGACGCCGGCGGGGCTGAAGGCGAACGGGCGGCTGAACGTGCTGGGGTGGCGCTGAGGTGCACGGGTACGAGTTCTACGCCGATCCTTCCCGCTGCATCGGCTGCCAGAGTTGCGTGAACGCCTGCGCGGAGTGCGGGACGCACCGCGGCGTGTCGATGATCCACCTGGATTTCCTGGACCGGGAGTGGACGACGGCGACGACGCCGATGGTGTGCATGCACTGCGAAGATCCGACGTGCGCACAGGCGTGCCCGGCGGACGCCATCAAGAAAGGCGAGGACGGAGTGGTGCGCAGCGCGCTGAAGCCGCGGTGCATCGCCTGCTCCAACTGCGTGCTGGCCTGCCCGTTCGGCGTGCCGAAGGTGGAGGTGGCCATGGAGCTGATGATGAAGTGCGACATGTGCTACGACCGCACTTCGGTGGGCCTGCGGCCGATGTGCGCGACGGTGTGCCCGTCGCAGGCGCTGATGTACGTGACGCCCGACGAGGCGGCGCGGCTGCGGCGGGACAGGCCGGTGAACACGTTCCGGTTCGGCAACCAGGAGGTGCGGACGAAGGTGTACATGTATCTGCCGCAGGGCGAGGAACAACTGGAAGTGGATGTGATTCACGACATGTGGAGGCCAGAGGAATGAGCGGCAATCCGGGGCGATGCCCGAAGGAAGAACGGCTGTGGCGCGAGGAGTTCTCGGTCTCCTCGGCGGAGCAAGCGTATGTAGAGCGCCGGCAGTTCAGCCGGTTTCTGGTGCTGACCAGCGGGGCGATGTTCGCCGGCCAGGTGTGGCTGATGGCGAAGAGCTGGGTAGCGAAGGCCGGCTCGGTGGTGTGGCCGCGGCAGCCGGTGGCGGCCGTGGGCGAACTGCCGGTGGGGGAGGCGAAGGTGTTTCAGTATCCGGGGCCGAACGACAACTGCCTGCTGGTGCGCGTGAGCGAGACGCAGTACGCGGCCTACAGCCAGAAGTGCACGCACCTGTCGTGCGCGGTGATCTACTCGGCGGAGAAGCGGGTGCTGGAGTGTCCGTGCCACCAGGGCTATTTCTCGATCGACGACGGGCACGTCGTTCAGGGTCCGCCGCCGCGGCCGCTGCCGCGGGTGGAACTGGAGGTGAGCGGCGGGCAGTTGATCGCGAAGGGCATGTCGGTGTTCGGCGAGCGGGAGAGGGAATAGCGATGGCCTTTTACGATTCTCCTTTGCGAAAGCGCGCCGCCCGGGTAATGGACGGCACGATGCTGCTGATCGTGGTGCTGGTGGTGGTGCAGGTGTGGCTGCTGATGGCGTCCGTGGAATCCTGGCTGGCGGGGCATCAACAGGTGGCGCTGCCCGCGATGCTGCTGTCGGGGGCTCTATTTGCCGGTTGCGCCGGGCTGCTGGCGTTATCGCGCAGGACGGACCGGGCGGCGAGGGTGGGCGGAACTGGAGAGCGGCGGGAGGTGTGATTCAGGCTGCGAGCCGTTCGCCGTTGAGCCGAAGGCGAGGTATGCGGCGCGATGCTGAACCAGGGGCTTTCAGGGGAATTGCCGTTGGGAGGTAAGAGGATTACCTGATTCCAAGAATGAGGCCCGAGGAGGAGGCTGGAATCAGGCCGCTCAAGTCGCCGCCGCTTTGCCGGCTTTGGAGGAACCGACTTGCCCTCTGATCGAATCGCCATTTTGTGGCGGGACGCTGACATGGCGTCCGAAGTGCGTGATCTGGTTGGCCGCGTGCGCCCGTTCCACCGTCTGTGGAACATCGACGTGTCCGATGGAAGCGCGCTGGCGGAGTTTCTCGGCATTCTCGAGGAAGAGGAACCCTATACGATTTTCGCTGAAGTGCGCGATTTCCTCGATATGGGCGCTGTTCTCGATCCCATTCTCACGGCCTGCCCGCGCGCGCCTGTGGTGGTGTACGGCCGGGCGATGGAGAGCCAGGCATTTGTGGAACTCAACCGGACGGGAATCCGTTTCTTCCTGCACCTGCCGGCCAAGGCGGGCGAGTTGGAAAGCATCTTTCAAGCACTGCGAGCCGCACCGCCGTCATCCAGCGAGCCTGAGGCGCCGTGCGGCAAGGTGGTCAGCTTCATCCCGGCCAAGCCAGGGGCGGGCGCTTCCACGGCCGCCGCTCATTTCGCGCATGCCTGCTCGGAGATCCTTGGCAAACGCGTGGCCCTGGTGGATCTGGATCTGAATTGTGGTGTGCAAGGGGTGCTGCCCCGCATTGAATCGAAGCATTCGCTGCCGGAAATCGTGAGGCGCGTGAACCGATCGGGCAGCCTGCCGGCTGAGAACCTGATGACCCGCGCCGGCGCGGTGGATGTCTTTTCCTCCGACAAGCGCACACGCACGGCGAGGCTGGACTGCAGCGAATTCGAGGAGTTCGTCCGCTGCCTGGAGAGAGCCTATGTCCTGGTGGTGATCGACCACTCCGGCAACTGGGAGCGGTACTCCGTGCTGGGCTTGCGGCGTTCGGCCGCGGTGTTTTACGTCTGCGGAGCGGACCATCTATCCCTCAGGCTGGCCTGCTCGGGACGCCCCCTGCTGGATGAGGATGCGGTGCCAAACGTGAGACTTCTGCTCAACCGCAGCGAGTGCAAAGGCGCGGCGGCGCCCGCCGAGGCCGAGAGACTGGTGGGGATGCCGCTCTTCGCCAGCCTTCCGAACTCCTATTCGGTGCTGCAGCAGGCGGCCCGCTCCGGCGGACTGGCGCCGCGTTCCTCGCCCTATGGCGAGGCGGTGAATGAACTGTGCCTGCGCACCGTGGAGTGGCTGCTGATGCCGCGCCACGAGCGCGGCGGCGCCAGGCGCGGAGTGAGTTCGGGGGTGCTGTCGGCGCTGGGCTTATCGACGCTGGGGCGGGCCCGCAGATAGCCACGGCCGCGGGGCGCTCCGAGAGGCCTGAGAGGGCCGGCCCGACACGGCCGGCCGGCGATTGGACCCCACGAAAAACAAGTGATTGCAGATTCTTCACTCTCCTGAACAGGAACCCGATCCGTGAGAAAATGAAAGCTGCATGTCGAATCATCCGGTGATCATACAAGGCGGCATGGGCGTAGCGGTGTCGAACTGGAAGCTGGCCAACGCCGTGGCGAAATTGGGGCAATTGGGCGTCGTGTCCGGCACGGCGCTGGACGTGGTGATGGTGCGGCGGCTGCAGGACGGCGACATCGGCGGGCACATCCGCCGGGCATTCGACCACTTTCCGTTCAAGAAGATGGCGGAGCGGCTGTGGGAGAAGTACTTCGTGCCGGGCGGCAAGACCGAGAGCGCATCCTACCTGGCGCTGCCGATGCACACCAAGGACGGCCCGCGGGAGTCGCGCGAGCTGCAGATCATCTCGAATTTCGTGGAGATCTTCCTGGCGAAGGAAGGGCACTCGAATCCGGTCGGCATCAATTACCTGGAGAAGATCCAGACGCCGCACCTGGCCTCGGCCTACGGCGCGATGCTGGCGGGGGTGGGCTACGTTCTGATGGGCGCGGGCATCCCGATGCGCATCCCGGGCGCGCTGGACCGGCTGGCGGTGCACGAGACGGCCACCTACCCGCTCTACGTGGCTGGCGCGCAGGAGGGCGACGACAACACGATGACGTTCGACCCGCGCGAGTACATGGAATGCGACCTGCCGCCGCTGGAGCGCCCCTACTTCTTCCCGATCATCGCCTCCAACACGCTGGCGATCACGATGGCGCGGAAGGCCAACGGGCGGGTGGACGGCTTCGTCATTGAAGGGCCGACGGCGGGCGGCCACAACGCGCCGCCGCGCGGCAAGCTGCAACTGAACGAAGCGGGCGAGCCGTTATATGGCGAGCGCGACAAAGTGGACCTGGCCAAGATGCGCGAGCTGGGCCTGCCGTTCTGGCTGGCGGGCAGCTACGGCGCGCCGGAAAAGCTGCGCGAGGCGCTGGACGAAGGCGCGGCCGGCATTCAGGTGGGCACGGCTTTCGCGTACTCGGAGGAGTCCGGCATGCGGGCGGACTTCAAGGCCGAGGTGATCCGGATGGCGAAGGAAGGCACGGCGCGGGTGTTCACGGACCGGCTGGTGTCGCCTTCGGGCTTCCCGTTCAAGGTGGCGCAGGTGGCGGGGACGATCTCCGACGCGGAGATCCAGAGCAAGCGGCCGCGCATCTGCGACCTGGGGTACCTGCGCGAGGCGTACCGCACGCCGGAGGGAGAGGTGGCGTTCCGCTGCCCGTCTGAGCCGGTTTCCATTTATTTATCGAAGGGCGGCAAGGAAGAGGACACCGAGGGCCGGGCCTGCATCTGCAACGCGCTGATGGCGACGGCCGGGCACCCGCAGATCCGGGCCGGCAAGCACCTGGAGAGCGGCGTCGTCACATCGGGCGACGAGATCGCCAACCTGGCGCGGTTCCTGCCCGACGGCGCGGACACCTACACCGCCGAGCACGTGGTGAACGTGCTGCTGGCGGGCCTGGCATAGTCCGGGCCGGCGCATCGGGTATATTCTGATCGGGTCTCCCGATGCGCACGACACATTTTGCGTTTCTTCTCGCAGCGATTCTGCCAGCCGTTCCCGCGTGGGGCGGCTGGACTGCATTTGGGGAGCCGGATGCCGGGCGGGCGGGCCTGGTGTGGCTGAACCGTCCGGCGAGCGTGAAGACGGCCGCGACGGCGATGCAGATGGACCCAGGGCTGGAGCTGCCGGTTGTGCGGGCGGCGGCTGTGGCGGAAGGCTCGCCGCGCTTCCGGCTGGAGGGGCAGGGGGAGTTCATCGTCGAGGTGTTCGTGCAACTGGTGGCGCGGACGGACGCCGGCCTGACGCTGCGCAGCGGCGGGAAGCTGCTGGACGGGCGGCTGCTGGCGGCGCCGCTGCGGCTGTATCCGGGATCGAAGCGGCAGCGCATGTGGGCGTTGAGCGGCGTGGCGCAGGGCGGCGAAGAGTTGGAGCTGCGCTCGACGTATCCGCGGTTCCTGCTGGTGGCGGCGCGCTGGACGCCGCGGGAGGAGTTCGAGCGGGAGCTGGCCCCGCGGCTGGCGGCGCGGCTGAAGAAGATGGCGGCGGATCCGTTCTTTGAAGGGCGCCGGTCGGGCCGTGCGCCGCGCTTGAAGGAGTTGGGCGACCTGGCGCTGCACAGCCGCCAGGCGGAGGTGCGGCGGGAGGGCCTGCTGGGCGCGGCGCGCGGGGCCTACTGGCAGGCGGCGGAGAATCACGAGCCGCGCGATTTGCGGTGGACGGGCGAACTGCTGGACCGGGCGCTGGAGAAGATGCCGGATCACCCGATGGTGCGTCAGATGGCTTCGGCGGCGTGTCTCGGGCTCAATACCGGGTCGAGCCGCGGGATGCCGTGCACGCCGGCGATGAAGCGCGTGAGCGGCGTGCGCTGGGAGACCTCCGACAGGACGGACCTGGCCGGCGCGCCGGCATGGGCGGCCGCCGAGTGGCGGCTGCGGGCCAGGGTGGAAGATCTGACGCGCTACTGGGTGAAGGAGCGGCAGAGGGCGAACGGAGAGCTGGCGGGAGGGTGGGGCGACGACGTGGAGATCCTGCGGCAGTGGGGCCCCATCGCGCTGGGCCTGGGCAGCGGCGTGGCGGCGGAGGGGACGCGGCGCGTGGCGCTGGGGGTATGGGAGAGCGGCATCCTGAAGGACGGCTACAACGCGCGGATCGAGGACGTGGAACACTCTGCCGAGCCGAGCTCCGACACGCTGGGGCTGCTGGCGGCGCTGGACCCCTTCGGCGAAGAGACGCGGCGCAAGCTGGGGATTGCGGCGGCCTGCGCGGACCACTGGATCGCGCCGCAGCCGGACGGGCAGTGGCGGTTCCGGTCGAGCTGGTTCAACTGCAGGGAGCACGACGCGTCGGCGGAGCGGGCGGTGGACGTGCACCTGAACGCGCGGGCGATGGGGCCGGCACTGTGGCACGCCTGGCTCGCGCGGGACAAGCGGCTGACCGGGCTGATCGAGCGGTGGGGCGAATCGTGGTTGGCGGCGATGCGCTCAACGGCGCACGGCAAGCCGAAGGGGATGATCCCGGCGGCGGTGCGGTCGGTGGACGGCAATTACCTGCTGGGCGCGACATGGGACAAGCCGGACGTCGAATGGGACTACTTTCAGTGGACGCGGGGCTCGCAGGAGTCGCTCGCGCACCTGTTCCTGGCGCTGGAGGATCTGACGGGCAAGGCAAAGTGGGGGGAGGCCGCGCGGGAGGCGTTCGCGGGGGTGGGCCTGCCGCCGCCGGCCATGCCCGCGGCGGTGGACGAAGCGGCGCTGGCCGCGGAGATGGAGCGGGCGGAGGCCAGGCTGGCGGTGAACTTCGACATGCACACGCGGGAAGCGATCTACACGGACCGGGTATATTACGCCCTGCCGGCGGCGCTCACGCCGCACCTGTTCGGCGGCAGTGTGCCGCGCGGGGACAGGGCGCCGGGCTTCGCGGTGACCTGGCCGGAGTCGGGCACGCGTTTCGCGCGGCTGGTGACGGCGGCCGGGACGTCGAAGCTGGAGGCGCGGCTGTACAGCTTTGAGGACGCGGCGGGCGAGGCGAAACTGCGGCTCTGGCGGCTGAAGCCCGGCGCCTACCGGTGGAGCGTTGGAAACAGCAGCGGCCGGCTGCGGGTGGAGCGGCAGCCGGCGGAGCTGGCGGTGCCGCTGCCCTCGCGGCGCGAGGTCCGGCTGGCGGTGGAGCCGGCGGCACGTTGAAGTCAGATCAGCAGGGCGGCGTCGAAGTCGAGGGCGAGCTGGCCGGGGTGCACGCGGCGGCGGGGGCGGCGCGGGGGCTGTACGTGGCGGCGCTGCTCGTGGCTGACGGGGAGCTGCTGATGAGACTCGATCCAGACGCTGACGGCGGTGAGGGCTTCGCGCGTGGGCAGATGATTGAAGCGGCCGCGGGCCTCCTCGAGCGCCCAGCCCGTGGAGTGGGGTGGAGGCAGAGGGTGAGGCGCATGGGGCTGGCCAGGCGGTAGAAGTGGGCATCGCGCTGGTGGACGCGGTGGGAGTAGCCGGCGCGGCAGTGGTGCATCGCTTCGCCTTCGGCGGCGAGATCGGCCTAACAGCGGATGGCGGTGATAGCTTCGGTTTCCGGCACAGGCGGCGGGAAGTCGCGGGGTGCTTCGGGGCGGAGCACGGGGCGCAGGCGGCGCTGGTAGTTTTCCACGGCGTCGGTGTGGGGAAAGGGCGCGGGCGGGTGCGGGAGGCGGACGGTGCGCTGCGCGCCGGAGACGCCGAGGTGGGCGGCGACGTCGCGGCGGCGGAGGGCGAGCAGGGAGCGGGCGCCGTCCCAGGAGGAGAGCTGGCGGTCGACGCCCTGGAAGCACTGGCGGTGCGCGACGAGCAGGGCGCGCGGAGGGTGGGAGCGCAGCAGATCGACGAACGGCTGGCCGCGGTTGTTGGCGTGCATCAGGAGCGGCCAGGAGTCCTCGGGGAAAAAGGCGGCGGCGCGGAAGATGGACGGATCGGGGGAAGAGGCGGCGGTGATTGCGAGCTTGGCGAGGTCGATGCGGGCCTCGAAGGGCTACCAGCCGGCTGGCGAAGATTTCGCAAACAGGGTGCGCGGCGGACGTGGGCGCAGGCACGGGGCACCTCCAGGCGAAAGTGGGAGAGGGGCTCCGAAGTGTAGCATGACATTATGCACGGTTTCCTATGCCTGGACCGCGGCAAGGCGCTGCCTCTGGGCTCGACGAGGCTGGAAGACGGAATCAACTTCGCGGTCTTCACGGAGCATGCCACGCATGTGTGGCTGAGCCTGTTCCGGCCGGGGGAAAACGAACCGTTCCAGGAGCTGGCGCTGAATCCGGACCACCACCGCACGGGCAACATCTGGCACGTCTGGATGGGCGGGCTGAGCGAGGACGTGGAGTACGCCTGGCGGATGGACATGCGCCCAAATCCGAATGAGGCGATCCACCGCTTCGACGCCGCACGGTACCTGCTGGACCCGTACGCGCACGTAATCGTGGGCGGGGAAGAGTGGGGCTCGCTCGCGAAGCGCCGCTGCGGGCTGCCGCGGGATCACTTCGATTGGGGCGGGGACCGGCCGCTGAACATTCCGCTGGCGAAGTCGGTGATCTACGAAGTGCACATGCGCGGCTACACGCGACACGAATCTTCGGGCGTGTCGGCGCCGGGCACCTACCTGGGCCTGGTGGAGAAGATCCCCTACCTGCAGGCGCTGGGCGTGACGGCGGTGGAGTTGCTGCCGGTGTACGAGTTCGAAGAGGCGGACACGAACCGCAGCAATCCGCTGCTGGGGACGCGGCTGCTGAACTTCTGGGGCTACCAGCCGATCGCGTTTTTCGCGCCCAATGCGGCCTTCGCGCAGGGCAAGCAACCGGGCGCGGCGGTGAGTGAGTTCAAACAGATGGTGCGGGCGTTCCACGAGGCGGGCATCGAGGTGATCCTGGACGTGGTGTTCAACCACACGGCGGAGGGCGACGAACGGGGGCCGACGCGGTCGTTCCGGGGCATCGACAACGCGGTGTACTACCTGCTGGACGACGCAGGCCGGTACATGAACTTCACGGGCTGCGGGAACACGTTCAACTGCAACCACCCGGTGGTGCGGCAACTGATCTCGGACTGTCTGCATTACTGGACGATGGAGATGCACGTGGACGGGTTCCGGTTCGACCTGGCGAGCGTGCTGGGGCGAGGGCGGGACGGCGAGCCGCTGGCGGATCCGCCGCTGCTGGAGCGGCTGGCGTACGATCCGGTGCTGGCGCACACGAAGCTGATTGCAGAGGCATGGGATGCGGCGGGGCTGTACCAGGTGGGGAGCTTCCCGGCGTGGGGCCGATGGGCGGAGTGGAACGGGCGTTACCGGGACGATCTGAGGCGCTTTGTGAAGAGCGACGCGGGGATGGTGCCGCGGCTGGCGGAGAGGCTAAAGGGGAGCCCGGACCTGTACGCGGTGAGCGGGCGGCAGTCGCACCACAGCATCAATTTCGTGACGTGCCACGACGGCTACACGCTGGCGGACCTGGTGAGCTACGAGCGGAAACACAACGAGGCCAACGGAGAGGAAAACCGCGACGGAGCGAACGACAACCATAGCTGGAACTGCGGCGCGGAAGGGCCGGCGGACGGCGCAGGCATCGCCGAACTGCGCCGCCGCCAGATGAAGAACTTCGCCGCGCTGCTGCTGATGAGCGGGGGCGTGCCGATGCTGCTGGGCGGCGACGAGATGGCGCGCACGCAGGGCGGCAACAACAACGCCTACTGCCAGGACAACGAGACGAGCTGGGTGGACTGGACGCTGGCGGAGAAGAACGGAAACCTGGTGGAGTTTTTCCAGCGGCTGATCGCGTTCCGGCGCGGCCACGACGCGTTCGCGCACATCGACTGGGGGCCGGAGGTGCGGGCCGAGCATACGGAGGTGAGTTTCCACGGCGTGAAGCTGAACCAGCCGGACTGGGGCGAGGGCTCACGGTCGCTGGCGATGGAGCTGCGGTGGCGGGCGGAGCGGATCTACGTGATCGCCAACGCGTATTGGGACAAGCTGCGCTTCGAGCTGCCGGGAGACGCGAAGTGGCTCCTGGTGTTCGATACGGGCGACGAGGGGCGGATCAACGGCCCGGAGGCGGAGGCGGGGGCGCGGTCGGTGCTGGTGCTAGAGGCCAGGGGGTAAGGTAGCGGAGTTTCTTGAGGGCGGGGATTTCGCGGTTGGGGTTCTCGTAGGGGATGAGGAACTGCGCGAAGAAGCGCCGGTGGTCGGCATAGGTCATGCTGCCGAGGGCGAGGTCCTGAAGAACGAGGCGGGAACCGAACGTCAGCATTTGGGCAGAGTCCAACTGCCGCAAGGTATCTTCCCTGATCCCGACAACGAGGGCATCGCCTTCGCGGCGGAGGGCCGAGACGGAACTGAACTGTTGCACGAGCGGCCCGACGCGGAACCGGTTGAGGAGGATGCGGCAGAGCTCTCGGGGCGCCGGCGAAGGAATCCGGAGCGAGGGCAATCAGGGAGGCAGGAAGGCGGCTGTTGGAAATGGCGCCGAGGTAGATTTCGGGACCGCCTCCCGGGACGAGGTCCGCGACCAAGACGGAGCTGAAATGGTCGGCGTGCCAATATTCGCGGAGGACATGGCCGGCCGCGTCGAAGAGAATGGCGACGGACGGAGAATCCGTGGCATGGCTGAAGGTGGCGAGGATGCGCAGGGGTGTCCCGTCATGACCCGGCACGAGGGCGATCTGGCGGATCGTGAACGGCGGGGCATGGACGCTGCCGCTCGCCGTGCGGACGGCTTTCACCAGCCGGTGAGATCACTTGATCCGGACGGAGGGGGCGAAGCGCAGCAACGCGCCGCTGCCTGGCGAGCCGGAATCGCCGGGGTTCAGAGGGAAGAACAACCCCTGTTCACCGTCGCCGTCAACGCCGGAGAAAAGCGGCGCGGAGTACGACGGTTGGGTTCTCCAAATCCGATCGGGCGACTGCTCGAGGCGCTAGGTCCAGAGGAGGCGGCTGGAAGCGGAGAAGCTGAGCAATTTAGCGGTTGAGGAGGAGTCCTGCCGATGGTAGGCGTAAAGGACTTCAGAAATCGAATCGCCGTCGAGGTCGGCGATGACGGGGGTAACGAAATCCGGCTGGTCGCTCCGGGCGGGATTGGGCGGAGCGGGCAGGCGATAGCGCCACAATTCGGCGCCTTTTTCATCCAGAACGACCAGGAAAGGGCCATCGATGCGGTGCAGAGCCGGCACTGCGCCGGCGTGGCGGGCCACGGAGAGCAGCGCGATGCATAGCAGAATATGAGCAGTAGAAACAGCAAACGGAAGGACAACACGCCGCCATGTGCCCGGCGCCGCGGCGGACGCTTCCGGAGCGGCGGCGCGGGCCGGCGCGCGCCAGGCCTCGTGTTCGGCGGCGCCGGCGAAGACGCGGCCGCGCGTGCCGGGCTGGCGATGGACCGGCAGTCCGCTTTCCCGCTCTCAATGCTGCACGGCTCGAACAGTGACTCCGAAATGGAGTGCAATATTTCTCCAGTAATCGAGTATTTTCGGGCTAGTCCTCGAAGAGGGAGGGCAGTCCACTGGCGCTCCCTCGTTCATTTAAAGGAAGAGTATACCTGAAAGAGGGGTTAGCGAGTTTTGGAATTGAGGCTGGCCCAGGGAACGACGCCGCAGCGGCCGGCCCAGATATCGTATTGATGCTGCATGGCGGCGACGCGGGCGGGCTCGCGGGCGGAGAGGTCGTTCAGTTCGGTGCGGTCGGCGGACAGGTCGTAGAGTTCCCAGGGCTTGCGGTAAGTGGAGACGAGTTTCCATTCGCCCATGCGGAGCGCGCGGTGGCCCTGGTGCTCCCAACCGGTGACGGGCCGTTCGGCGGCCTTGCCGCCACGCAGGGCGGGCAGCAGGCTGCGGCCTTCCAGCGGCAGCACTTCCCTGCTCTGGCGCTGGCGGGGCGCCTGGGCGCCGGCGGCGTCGAGCAGGGTGGGCAGGACGTCCATGACGTGGCCGGGCGTGGCATCGAACCGGTTGCGGCGGTCGATGCCGTTGGCCCAGGAGGCGATGAAGGGCGCGGAGATGCCGCCTTCGTGGGTGTACTGCTTGAAGAGGCGGAAGGGCGTATTGGAGGCGTTGGCCCAGGGGCGGCGGTAGGAGGTGAAGGAGTCGGGTCCGCCGGGGACGGGGTTGGCGGCCTTGGCTTCGCCGCCGATGTTTTCCTCGGCGCAGCCGCCGTTGTCGGCGAGGAAGAGGACGAGGGTATTGTCGAGGCGGCCGGAGAGGCGGAGCTGATCGAGGACGCGGCCGATGTTGCGGTCCATACACTCGACCTGGGCGGCGTAGACGGCCATGCGCAGGTCCCACTCCTCTTTCTCTTTCGACGAGAGGGTATCCCAGGCGGGGACGCCTTCATCGCGGGGCGAAAGAGGCCAGCGTTTATCGACGATGCCGGCGGCGGTCTGGCGCTCGTGGCGCTCGAGGCGCAGGCGGTCCCAGCCGCGCATGTATTTGCCGCGGTAGCGGTCGACGTCCTCGGGCAGGGCGTGGAGCGGCCAGTGGGGCGAGGTGAAGGCCAGATACATGAGCAGGGGATTTTGTTTTGGCGCTTCGCGGAGCATGCGGACGGCATGGTCCGCGATGGCGTTGGTCATGTAGAAGCCTTCCGGCGAGCGCGCGTTGTTGGGCGGAGGGATGAAGGGCTCGGAGTCGAGGGCCATGCGGCGGACGGGGTCGAGGCGGAAGTAGTTGGAGGCGCCGCTGATGAGGCCGAAGTAGTGGTCGAAGCCGCGGCGCAGCGGCCAGTGTTCGGGCTGCTCGCCGACGTGCCACTTGCCGGACATGAGGGTGGTGTAGCCGGCGGGCTTGAGGGCTTCGGCGAGAGTGAGGCAGCGGTCGTTGAGGTAGCCCTGGTAGGCGGGGACGCCGCGGTCCTGGATCATGTGGCCGACGCCGGCCTGGTGGTTGTAGAGGCCGGTGAGGAGAGAGGCGCGGGTGGGGCAGCAGCGGGCGCAGTTGTAGAAGCGGTTGAGGCGGACGCCGGAGGCGGCGAGGCGGTCGAGGTGCGGCGTGGAGATTTCGCCGCCGAAGGGGCCGATGTCGGAGAAGCCGAGGTCGTCGGCGAGGATGACGAGCAGGTTGGGGCGGGCGGCGGGGGCTGCGACGGAGGCAGGGGCGGCGGCCAGAAGCGAGGTGAACGCGCGGCGGGTGAGGGCCATGCGGACAGTGTACAGCCTAGCGGTCAGCGGGGCGGCGGGGTGCGCAGCTCATCGGGCAGCGGGACCGGCTTGCCGGAGGGTTTCCAGGCGCCGGCGCGCACAGCGTCGAAGAACTGGAAGACGCGGGGCAGCGCCAGGGGGAAGGCGTTGGCCTGATCCGCGCCGGGCAGTTCATCGTAGTCGAAAAGCTTGAAGCCCTTGGCTAGGACGAAACCGAACCGGCGGGACTCCAGCGTGGTCTGAATGCGGCTGGCGGGCGCCTGCAGGAGGAGCACGGGGATATTGGGCGCGCGGCTGAAATTGTCCTGTCTGATCGGGGTGGCGGCCACGGCGGCGACGGCGGCGAAGCGGGCGCGCGGGTCGAGGGTGAGCATCATGGCGCCCATGCCGCCCATGTTGTTGCCGGCCAGAAACACCTGGCGGGGATCCACGGAGTAGGAGGCGCGCATACGGTCAATGACGTGGAAGACATCGTCGGCGGCGGTGCCGGCGAAGTAGCTGTAGGGGCCGAGGCCTTCCGGCGCGGCGACGAGGTAGCCGCGCTCGCGGGCGAGCTTCAGCAGCAGGCTCTCCGCGCCGGGCGGACAGAGGTCGAAGAGCGTGCCGTCGTCGCCGGTGTAGGAGCGGAGGGCGACGATGAGGGGCCACTTGCGGCCGGGCTCGTAGGAGGGCGGCAGATAGACGCGGTAGGGCTGATAGGGTTTCTCGACGCCCGAGCGATAGGCGAGGCGCAGGTCGCCGGTGCGGGCGGCGAGCGGGTCCGCTCCCTGGAGCAGGGAGCCGGCGAGGGCCTCGGCCTGGGGCAGGTCGAGGTCCGGACGCAGCGGATCGGTGGAGTCCGGTTCCGGCCAGCCGGCGGAGAGCTGCAGCAGCAGGGGGTGGAGGTTCTGATGGTAGGAGCCGACGGGTTCGCGCGTGGCGCGGCGGCAGAGTTCGGTGGTGAAGAGGATGGTCTCCACGGCGGCGGCGTGGCGGGGGCTTTTGCGTGCGGCGCCGGCGGCGGCGAGTTGGTCGGCCTGGGCTTCGAGAGCGGCCAGGCGAGTGAAAAAGCGGGCGCTGAGCAGAAGCGGCCGGGCGGCGGAGGACAAGGTGCGGCCGGCTTTGTCGAGCAGGGCGAAGCGCACCAGGTAGGCGCCCTCGGGCAGGTCCGCGGTGGGCAGGCGAATGTCGCGGTCCTCGAGGCGCTCGATCTGGAGAGGCGGGAGTTCGCGGGCGGCGCCCCCGCCGGCGGGGGCGAGGGACAGGCGCACGGAGTAAGTGTCCTGGATGGGCCGGTCGAGCAGCAGGGCGGGATCGAGGCGGGCGTGGACGATGGCGCCGGGCGCGGCCACGCGGCGGTCGAGACGGAAACGGAGAGAGCCGGCCACCTCCAGCCACTCGCCGGGCGTCTGTCCACGCAGCACCGCCAGCACGCGGGCGTAGTAGCGTGCCGCGGCGTTCGTGCTGTTGGTCTGGAAGGCGCGATCGGCGGTCCCGATGAGATCCATGGCGGCCGCGGGCGGCCGGTATTGCGGCCCGGTTTTGCGAATTTCCGCCAGGCAGAGATTTCTCAGGAAGAACGCGTTGCTGGGCTCGAAGTCGGAGAGAAAATGCCCTTCCAGCCTAGTCCAGCTATCGGGTTTTTCGCTCAACTGCGCGTGTAGCAAGGGCCAGAGCAGGAAAAACGCGCCAGCCAGGACAATCCGCCGCATGGGTTGCATTATGACGCAAGGCGGGAGGCCGGCGCAGCGGCTGTGAGAAACTACGAATTCTGAAGCCATGAAACCGATTCTTTCGATTCTGCTGGCGCTGCTGCTGACGGCGCCGGCGCCCGCCCAGACAACCGCCGCGAAAACCGCCCCGCTGGATGTGAACACCATCATGCGCGGCCCCGAGCTGTACGGGCACGCGCCGCGCGCCGTGCGCTGGTCCGGCGACGGCCGGAGAATCTACTTTGAGTGGAAGCAGGCCGCCGAGCCGCTCGAGAAGGATTTCGACACGTGGGTGGCGAACCGGGACGGCTCCGGGCTGCGGAAGCTGAGCAAGGAAGAGGCGCTGCAGACTCCGCCGGCGAGAGCGGCGGAGACGCCGGACCGGCGGCTGGCGGCCTTCAGCGAGGACGGCGATGTGTGGATCTACGACCGGACGGCGGACAAGCGCAGGCGGCTGACGAAGACGGGGGAAGCGGAGTCCGCGCCGCGGATGACGCGCGACGGCAGGCGGGTGACGTTCCAGCGGGGCAGCAACCTGTTTGCGCTGTCGCTGGAAGACGGCGCGCTGGAACAGCTCACCGACATCCGCAGCGGCGGGCCATCAGACGGCGAGCGCAAGGGCACGGAGAGCCAGGAGGCGCTGAAGAAAGAGGAGCGGGCGTTGCTCGACACCATTGCGCGCCGCGCCAGGCAGAGAGAAGAGCGCGAGGCGGAGCGCAAGAAACTGAACCCGCGCCAGCCTTGGAACCTGGGTCCGCGGCAGACGGTGACGGGACTGGCGCTGTCGCCGGACGAGAGCTACATCGTGGCCACGGTGATGGAGCGCGCGGCGGAGGCGAAGCGGTCGATTGTGGCGAACTACGTGACGGAGTCCGCCTACACGCAGGAAACCCCCGCGCGCACGCTTGTGGGCGACGTGCAGAACCGCATGCGCACGGCGATTCTGCAGGTGAAGACGGGCGAGCACCAGTGGATCGACCACCAGCAGAAAGAGAAGCAGGGAGAGAAGGAACTGGAGCGCGCGGTTTCCCTGCAGAACCCGCAGTGGTCCGAAGACGGCACGAAGCTGGCGATGCTGGGCCGCGCGGCCGACTACAAGGACCGCTGGGTGTTCGCGGTGGACCCCGGCACGGGCAAGGCGCGCGCGCTGTTCCACCTGCACGACGACGCCTGGGTGGGCGGTCCCGGCGGCTACACGCTGGGCTGGATGGCGGGCGGCAAGGCGGTGTACTTCCAGGCGGAGCGCGACGGCTGGTCGCACCTGTACGCGGTGGATTGGGAAGGCGGCGAGCCGCGCGCGCTCACCGCAGGCAAGTGGGAAGTCGAATCGGCAGTGCTTTCGAAAGACAAGCAGACGTTTCTGCTGACGACGAGCGAAGCGAGCCTGCACGAGCGGCACATTTACACGATGCCGGCCGGCGGCGGGCCGCGCACGCGGCTGACCACCGAACCGGGGGACTACGAGGCCGTGCCGTCGCCGGACGAGCAGGCGCTGGCCGTCGTCCACAGCTACACCAACCGGCCGCCCGAGCTGTACGTGATGGAAAACCGCGTGGGGGCGCCGCTGGTGCGCATTACGACGTCGCCGTCGAAGGATTTTCTGGCGCGGAGCTGGCTGGATGTGCCCATCGTGGAGATTCCGGCGCGCGACGGCGCGCGGGTGCCGGGGCGGCTGTACAAACCGGCGGGATGGAAGCGGGGCGGCCCGGCGGTGCTGTTCGTGCACGGCGCGGGCTACCTGCAGGACGTGCACCGCTGGTGGTCGAGCTACGCCCGCGAATACCTGTTCCACCACCTGCTGATGGAGCGCGGCTACCTGGTGCTGGACATCGACTACCGCGGCTCGGCCGGCTACGGCCGCGACTGGCGCACGGCCATCTACCGCCACATGGGCGGCCAGGACCTGGACGACCACGTGGACGCGGCGCGCTGGCTGGTGCAGGAGCACGGCGTGGACGCGAAGCGCATCGGCCTGTACGGCGGCAGCTACGGCGGCTTCATCACGCTGATGGCGATGTTCACGCAGCCGGGCGTCTTCGCTGCCGGCGCCGCACTGCGCCCGGTGACGGACTGGGCTCACTACAACCACCCCTACACGGCCAGCATCCTGAACCTGCCGCAGAAGGACCACGAGGCCTACGCGCGCAGCTCGCCCATCTACCACGCGGCCGGACTGCAGGGCGCGCTGCTGATCTGCCACGGCATGGTGGACATGAACGTGTTCTTCCAGGACACCGTGCAACTGGTGCAGAAGCTGATCGAGCTGCGGAAGGAAAACTGGGAGGCGGCCATGTACCCGGTGGAGGACCACGGGTTCGTGCAGTCCACGAGCTGGGCGGACGAGTACAAGCGCATCCTGAAGCTGTTCGAGACGAACCTGAAGAAGTAGGCGGGGCGGCGCTCAGGCCAGCACCGCGCCGGTCTGGGCCGTGTCGTAGCCGGCCAGCACCTCCAGCTTGCGGCGCAGCGCGGACTTCTGCAGCACGTCGAGAAAATCCCGAATGGCCGGCACGTCGAGCGACCTGCGGCGCAGGACGAAGTCGTAGCGCTCGCTCTGCAGCGGGATGAAGTCGATCCCGAAGGCGCGGGCCGCGGAGCGCGTGGCCAGGCAGCAGTCCGCCTCGCCCGCATACACGGCGTAGGACGCCGGCAGGTGGCCGTGCGCGATGCGCGCGTAGCCGGCGAGCTTCGCCGGGGAGATGCCGGCCTGCCCGAGCAGGCTATCGAGCAGCGCGCGGCTGCCCGAGCCGGGCTCGCGGTTGATGCAGCGCACGCCGCGGCGCGCCAGGCAGGCGGCTGAGCGGATGCGCTTCGGGTTGCCGGGCGCGACGACGAAGCCCTCCTCCCAGTGGGCGAAGGTGACCACGGCGAAATCCTCGCCGGGGTAGTCGCGGCGCAGGATGGGCAGGTTGAATTCGCCCGTCTGCGCATCCTTCAAGTGGGTGCCGGCGATGTGCACCTTGCCGGCCTTGAGCCAGTCGAGAGCGAGGCGGCTGGCAGCGAAGGCGGAGATGATCTCGACGCCGCTGAGCCGCTCCACCATGCGCGTGAGCAGGCCGATGGCGGGATCGCAGCCGGCCAGCACTAGGCGCTTGGAGAAGGTGTCTTCGGGCGAGAACAGAACCAGTTCGGCGCGGCCCTCCCTGCGGCGGGGTCCGGAGACTACGCCATCGGCCTCAGGCAGGAACGCGGCCAGGGCATTGACGGGGACGCTCACCAGCCGCGAGCCGAGGCGGCACACCTGCACGGCCTGGCCCTTGACCGCCGGAGCGGGGCTGAGCAGCTCCGACTCGATCGCCTGGGGCGCGCCGGCCTCCTCGGCAGCCAGCGAGAACAGCTCCTCCACCGGCACCTCCAGCTCGCGCGCCAGCTTCAGCGCCACTTCGGTATTGGGCACAAACGAGCCGGCCTCGATGGCGTAGATGGTCTGGCGGCTGACGCCGGCGCGCTGCGCCAGTTGCGAGGCGGCGAGGCCACGGCTGCGGCGGAGGGCGCCGAGTTGGTTGCGGATGCCGGACTGCATCAACCCTCTACCTTACGACGATCGCACCGCGCCGCGGAGCACGGCGTCAGAATTGCAGCTTCACCACCAGCTCGAAGACGCGCGGATCCAGCGCCGTCGTGATGCTGCCGAAGGCGGCGCTGCCGAAGCTGCCGTTGGGATTGCCGAGCGGCGGCGTGTTGGTCGAGTTGAAGGCTTCGGCGCGAAATTCGGCCCGCAGCCGCTCCGTGACGGAAAAAGTCTTGCCGGCCATGACGTCGAGCGTCCGGTAGCCGGGGCCGGTCGCCGGGTTGCGCGAGCTGTTGCCGAGCGTGAACTGAGGCGCGGCGGCGAAGGCGGCGGTGTCGAACCAGCGGGCGGTGGTGCGCCGCTCCGCCGGCAGCGCGGAATCGGCCAGGCGGTTGGGCCGCTGGATGCCGAAGCCGGCGAAGGCGTTCAGGTTGGTGGCCTGCGTCACCGCCACGGGGCTGCCGGACTGCAGGCGCACGATGCCGGCCAGCCGCCAGGAGCCTGCCAGCAGGTTGAGCCAACGGGCGAGCGGGCGCGCGCGGCCCTGTCCGAAGGGCAGCTCATAGACGAAGCCCGCGGAGAAGACATGCGGGATGCTGCCGGTGGAGACGTCCTTTTCCAGGCGTTTGTTGTAGCTGTCGGCGGCCTGGAAATTGGCGACGGGCCCGGTGAGGATGGCGGAGTCGAACACGGCGCCGGCGTCGTCGATGAGGCGCGAGAAGGTGTAGGCGGCGGTGAAGGTGAGCCCGGCGGAGTAACGCTTCTCGAGGCGGGTCTGCAACGAGTGGTAAGTAGAGTGACCCGTATTGTTACGGTACAGCGCCACGGTGGTGAAGCGCGGATAGGGCCGCAGCAACTGGGCGCGCGCGATGGAAGGCGTGCCGAGCGAAGTGTTGGCGGGGATCCGGCCGAAATACGGATTGGGCACCTGCTGCAGAAGCTGCGCGCCGAGCGCGAGCTGCCCGGCGGTGAGCTGATTCAGGTTGACGTCCGGCACTCCGATGCGGGTGAGCTTGGAGCCCAGGTAGCCGGCCTCCACGCTCCAATCCGAGGGGAAGGTTTTCTGGAGCATGAAGTTCCACTGCTGGGCGTAGCCGCTGCCGTTGTCGCGCTGCACGCCGAAGACGCCCTGGCCGAGCCCGGAGTCCGGTCCGGGCGGGCGGACGGCGGCGGAAGGCCCTTGCGACAGCACGAAAGCGGGATGGATGTTGTCGAGCGCCTGCTGGCCGAGGGTCTGGATGAAGGGAAACAGCGGCGTGGTGAAGGGCGTGGTGATGCCGGCCTGCTCGATCCAGGTGAGGCCGTAGCCGGCGCGCGCCACCGCGGAGCCGGAGAGCTTCCAGGCGAAGCCGGCGCGCGGGCCGAAGTTGGTCTTTTCGAGATTGCGGGCGGTGCGCGGGATGCCGTCCGTGCCCAGGAAGTCCAGCCGCTGCGTGTCGAGGTTGAAGACGGCGGCGCGGTTGTCCACCACCGTCGAGGGGAAATTGAGCGTGTAGCGCAGGCCGTAGTTCAGCGTGAGGCGGCGCGAGGCGCGGAAGTCGTCCTGAAGGAAGAATTCGGCGATGCGGGCGCGGGGCTGGAGCGTCTCGGGCTGGGCGTCGATGCTGAAGCGGCCGGTCTGGCCGAGGAGGAACGAGGCGAAGCTGCTGCCCGTGCTGGCGGCGACGGCGCCGGCGGCGGTGAGGCGGGCGGTGAAGATGGGGGTGAACTGGAAGTTGCCGGTGGGGCTGGGCGGCTGCAGCACGTCGAGCGTTTCCAGCCGCACGTCCGTGCCGGCCTTCAGGCTGTGGCGGCCTCGCACGAGCGAGAGCGTGTCGAGAAACTGCGTGACGGAGGTGGTGAAGCGCGAGTTGCCGCTGGCCGGCGGCCCGAGTTGCTGCAGGCCCACGATGTCGAAGGTGGGCAGGACGTCGGCGAAGGAGGTGGCGGGGATGTTGGGGATGCCGGCCGCGGCGGAGGCGGGCTGGCCGGTGTGCAGGGCGTCGCGGGTGAAGCGGCGCCGCGTGTAGCCGAAGCGGAGCTGGTTGACGGTCAGGGGCGAGAGCGTCCAACTGTGCTCGGCCGCCAGGCCGTCGGCGCGCGTCAGTGTGTCGCCGATGACGCCCGAGGCGAGGTTGCCGCTGCCGTCGGGCAGGGGCGTGGCCGGCCGCGTGTCGTCGCGCAGGAAGGAGTAGCGAGCGAAGAGGCGTTGGGCGGGGCCGAAGTATCGGTCGAGGCGAGCGTCAAACTGGTGGGCCAGAGTATCGCTATTGGCCACGCGGCGGTAGTTGTTGGCCAGGGCCTCGGCACCGGAGGCGGAGAAGACGCCGGGGCTGGGGTAGCGGGCGGCGAGCGCCCGGGCGGCGCCGTCGAAGCGCGCCGCGGGGATGGCGTTTGCCGGGAAGGGGTCGCGGGCATAGCCGGCAGAGTCCAGCCGCGACGTGGCCGGATCGAAGACGGCGGCCGGGAAGACGCCGCCGCGCTGGGCGGAGGTGGGCACGGTGCTGGTGCGCACTTCGCCGGTATTCAGGCGGGTCGCCTGCCAGTCCACGAAAAAGAACGTCGTGTTCTTCCGCAGCGGCCCGCCCAGCACGAAGCCATACTGGTTGCGGCGAAAGCGCGGCAGCGGTCCGGCCGGCGCGAAGTAGTTCCGGGCGTTCAGCTTCTCGTTGCGGAAGAACTCGAACAGCGTGCCGTGCATCTGGTTGGAGCCCGACTTCTGGCTCACCATGATGATGCCGCCGTTCGAGCGGCCGTACTCGGCCGAATAACTGTTTGTTTCAACGCGGAACTCCGCGATGGCGTCGAGGACGGGATAGAAAGCCACCTGGCCGGGTTCGGGCTGCAGCACGCTGATGCCGTCGTAGATGTACTCGCTCACGCGCGGGCGGCTGCCGTTGACGCGCGGCAGCAGGCTGCCGGGCGGCAGGCTGACGCCGGGAGAAAGCGCGATGAGCGGCACGAAGTTGCGGCCGTCGAGCGGGAGCGCGGCCACCTTGCGTTGCCCCACGACGTACCCCACGCTGCCGCGGGCCGTCTGCAGCAGGGGCGCGGCGGCGGTCACCTCCACGGCCTGGCTGGCGTCGCCGAGGACGAGATCGAGATTCATCTCCTGGCGGTCGCCGACGCGCAGCACGATGCCGTCGCGCCGCAGCACGGCGAAGCCCTCCTTGGCGGCCGTCAGGCGGTAGGCGCCGGCGGGCAGGGCCAGGAACTGCCACGCGCCATCCGCGCCGCTTTCGGCCCGCAGCGCGGCGCCGGTGGCGGGGTTGAGCAGCTCGATGCGGGCGGCCTGCACGGCGCGGCCGTCGGGGTCGCGCACGAGGCCCAGCAGCTCGGCCTTGGTGGATTGCGCGCGGAGAAGGGGCGCGGCCGCCAGCAGCAGCGCCGCGCGGAAGCGCCAACGGAATTGCCACGTGCGCATGACACAGTCATTTTAATACGACTTGGCAAGCCGCGCGCCCTACCAGCCCATCAGTGCCATGCGCTCCAGGATGATGGCGCTGTAGCGGTTCATACGCTCGGGCCGGCGCTTGCGCGGATTCGGCAGGATGGCGGCCAGCCGCGCGCCGGAGTCGCGGCCGATGGCGGCGGCGGGCGAATGGAAGTAGGCCTGCGCGGCGGCCTCGGCGCCGTAGATGCCCGGGCCCCACTCGATGACGTTCAGGTACAGCTCCAGGATGCGGCGCTTGCCGAGGATGAGCTCCGCCAGCGGCACGATGGTGGCTTCGAGCCCCTTGCGGACAAACGAGCCGCGAGTGGTGAGGAAGAGGTTCTTCACCAGTTGCTGCGAGATGGTGGAGGCCCCGCGCGCGCGGCCGCCTTCGAGGTCGTCGGCGATGGCGTCCTGAATCTGTTCCCAGTCGAAGCCGGAGTGCTGATAGAAGCGGCCGTCCTCGGCGGCGATGACGGCGTGCTGGAAGGCGGGCGAGATGCGGGCGAGCGGCACGAAACGCTGTCGCTTGCGGTAGCGGCCCTTGGCGAACCAGGATTCGGCGCGGCGCTCGGCCTGCACGGCCGTGGTGGGCGGATCGACGAAGCGCAGGAGGAGGAGAGAGAGCGCGATGAAGCCGTAGAACGCGGCTACGGCCAGGAGAACCCGGCGGAGGACGCGTTTGGAGGGGAGGCGCAGGCGCACGGCGGCTCAGGGCTGGAGGACGATCTTGCCCACGCCGTCGCGGTACGCTTCGAGCATCTCGAAGGCGCTCTGCACGCGGTCGAGCGGCAGGTGGTGGGTGATCATCGGGGTGAAGGCGCCGGGCCGTTCCTGGAGCAACCGCAGCGCCAGGTCGCTCTTGTGGTTGGAGCGGCGGATGGGAAAGAACCACTGCTCCTTGCGGCGCAGGTGGTGGAAGTCGATGTCGAGGCGGCGGCCGACGGGCAGGCCGGTCATGACGATGCGCGCGGCGGGCGCGCCCATGTGGATGGCCTGGTTGTGGGAGTCGTCCTTGCCGGCGCAGTCGAAGACGACGTCGACGCCGCGCTGGCCGGTGTCGCGGAGGACCTCGGCGACAGGATCGGCCTGGGCGGGGTCGATGGCGGCGTCGGCGCCCAGGCGCAGGGCCAGTTCGCGGCGGTGCGCCACCGGATCGACGCACCAGATGCGCGCCGCGCCGGCCACCTTGAGGCCGGCGATGGTGCTGAGGCCGATGGGGCCCGCGCCCAGCACGGCGGCGGTCTCGCCCAGCTTGGGGTCGCCAAAGCGGAAGGAGTGCAGGATGATGCCGAGCGGCTCGAAGAGCGTGGCCTCGGAGACGCTGAGGTTGGCGGGCAGCGGCAGCAGGCTGACGGCGGGCAGGTTGACGTGGTCGCGGAAGAAGCCCGGCTCGCCGGGATTGCTGAGGAAGCGGACGTGCTCGCAGAGATTGTGCCGGCCCGTCATGCAGAATTCGCAGTGGTAGCAGTAGATGGGCGGCTCCAGCGCGGCACGGTCGCCGGGCGCCCAGCCGGTGACGCCGGCGCCGACGGCCGTCACGGTGCCGGCCGGCTCGTGGCCGAGCACCATCGGGTACTGGCAGGGCGTGCCGCCGACCTCTCCTTCGGAGTAGTTGTGCAGGTCGCTGCCGCAGACGCCGACCGCCTCCACGCGGACCTGAATCTCGCCCGGGGCGGGCGGCTCAATGGAGTAGTCGCGCACTTCGAAAGTGCGGCGTGCGGTGAGGTAGGCGATAGCCATGGCGGTGCGGAGCGGCGCCGGCGCCGCTTACTTCTTAAACAGGTTATCGAAGGCGATGCGCGCGTCGTTGGCGGTCTTGGGTGTGGTCACCTCAGGCCGGTCGCCTGTGCGCGCGACCGAAGCGGGCGGGGCGGAATCGCGCGCCACGGTGACGCGAGCACGGAAGAACGTGCACTCGTTGGCGCGGTCCTTGTAGGCGATGCGCTCCGGGATTGGCTTCAGGCACTGAAACCTGGTCGACGGCTCGAAGTAGGAGCATTGCTTGCAACAGTGCAGCGCAACGGTGCACTTCGGGCAGTTGCCGGAGAAGTCCATGCCGGGCGGCAGCGGCGTCGCGCAGTTGTAGCAGCGCGACGCGGTCACCGTTTCCACCATGCGCGGCAGGCGCGGGCCGGTGACGTCGAGGGGCGGGCGCGGGCCGCGAGGCCGCTGGCGGTCTTCGCCTCCGCGCTGCTCGGAGCCCTGGCTGGGCGCGTCGGAGTCCATGTATCCGCGCTGTCTGTACTTGCGGTCGCCTTCCATACGGGAAGTCAACTCCTTTGGTTGAACTCGATCCGGGTTCTGCGCCAGGCTCGGGACACCTGCACGGGTGCAGCCTGTCCAGACAGTTCAAGAACTCCGCTTCGGTCAAAGGGGGGTGGTTGAAATGAAACTGGCCCGTACCGTTCTTACCGGCGTAAGAGCGTCTAGCGGCTCCTCTTCCGGCCACTCGCCCGGCACATCCTCATTCTTAGCACGGAATGCGCCGGGAATCCAGCATAGAATCTCTTACCCCTGGGTCCACTTCACGGGAGAGTTGCAGGGCCGGGTGAGCGGATCGTCGCAGTGGTTGGGGCTGACGCGCAGGGTGTAGCCGAGCCGTCCGGTCTGGTGCGGCACGAATTCCCGCCCGAAGAGATAGCGCCCGTCCGCCTGCCCGGTGCACGGCAGCGAGACTACGGTGGTGTCGCGCAGGCCGCCGTCGGGGGAGACGCGCCCCACTACCGCTTCCACGCGCACGTCGTCCGGCGTCAGGGCGCCGAGTTCCAGCAGGGCGCGCAGGCTGATGGGCGTGCCGGTGAGCACGCAGCGGCCGGGGCCGTCGCCGTCGTGGTGGATGCGGACGTTCGACCAACTGCGCTCGACGCGGCCTTGCCAGGCGGCCTTCTCGCGCGAGAACTGGTAGTCGTCGCGCCGCACCTTCAGGCAGGCGGCGTGGGCCGGCTCGTAGAGCCGCGTGGCGTAGTCGTACAGCATGCGCTGGCAGTTGAACATCGGGCTGAGGTTCATCAGCGACTGCTTCACGCGCTGGATCCAGGCGTGCGGCACGCCCTCCTCGCGGCCGCGGTAGTACATCGGCAGGATATCGTTTTCAAGCAGCGAGTAGATGGCGGAGGCGTGGATCTCGTCAAGGTCGGCGGAGTAGGAGTCGCGGTCGCCGATGGCCCAGCCGCCGGACACTTCGAATGCCTCGTCGAACCAGCCGTCGAGAATCGAGAAGTTGAGCGTGCCGTTGAGGGCCGCCTTCATGCCGCTGGTGCCGCAGGCTTCCTCGCCGCGCCGCGGGTTGTTGAGCCAAAGGTCGACGCCCTGCACCAGTTCGCGGCCCACCTCGATGTCGTAGTCCTCCACGAACACGATGTGACGCGAGAATTCGGGTTCGCGGCTGAGCTGCGCGATCTCGCGGATGAACTGCTTGCCGGGGTTGTCCTTCGGATGCGCCTTGCCGGCGATGATGATCTGCACCGGCATGGCCGGGTTGGTGAGGATCTTCAGCAGCCGCGCCTTGTCGCGGAAGATCAGCGTGGCCCGCTTGTAAGTGGCGAAGCGCCGCGAGAATCCGATGGTGAAGACCTCGGGGTCGAACAGCTCGCTCAGCCGCTTCATCTCGGCCGACGAAGCGCGCCGCTCGTGGGCGCGGCCGAACATCCGCTCGCGCACGAAGCCGATGAGGCGGCGCTTGCGGCGGCGGCGGATCTCCCACAGCTCGTCGTTCGGGATGTCGCTCACCTGGCTCCACACGGCCGTGTCGGGATACTCCACGCGCCAGCCCGGCGCCAGGTACTGGTCGTAGAGCTGCGCCAGGTCGCCGTTGAGCCACGACGGCAGGTGGACGCCGTTCGTGATGGGGATGATGGGCACCTCGTACACCGGCAGGTCCGCCCACAGGTCGTGGAACATGTCCTGGCTGACTTCGGCATGCAGGCGGCTGACGGCGTTGCGGTAAGCCGAGGTCTTCAGCGCCAGCACGGCCATGGAGAAGCGGTCGCCCTGCTCGCTGGTGCCGCCCTGGCCCAGCGCCAGGAAGCGCTCGAACGGCACGCTGTTGCGCTCGCAGTAGGCGTGGAAATACTGGTACACCAGGCCGGGGTCGAACATGTCGATGCCCGCCGGCACCGGCGTGTGGGTGGTGAACACGTTGTTGGCCCGTGCCGCTTCCAGCGCCTCTTCCCAGCTCAGGTGATGGTCCTGCATCAGCAGGCGGATGCGCTCCAGGGCGAGGAAGGCCGAATGGCCCTCGTTCATGTGGAACACGGTCGGCTCGATATCCAGCGCCTGCAGCGCGCGCAGGCCGCCCACGCCCAGCACGATCTCCTGCTGGATGCGCGTCACCGTGTCGCCGCCGTAGAGCTGGTCGGTGATGTCGCGGTACTCCCCGATGCGGTTTTCGGCGATATTGGTGTCCAGCAGGATCAGGTCCACCCGCCCCACCTTCATCCGCCACACTTTTACGAAACACTGCCCGGCCGGCAGCTTCAGCTCGATCAGCAGCTCGTTGCCCTGGTCATCCACCGCCGGCTGGATGGGCCACGTGTAGAAGTCGTTGGTCGAATACTTCTCCACCTGCCAGCCGTCCGGGTTCAGGTACTGCTGCAGGTAGCCCTTCTGGTACAGCAGGCCGATCCCGAACAGGTTCAGCCCCAGGTCGCTGGCCGCCTTCAGGTGGTCTCCCGACAGGATGCCCAACCCCCCGGAGTAGATGGTGAGCGACTCCAACAGCCCGTATTCCATCGAAAAGTAGGCGACCGTCATCGAGTCCTTGCGGCCCTGCTCGGCCGACGCCGCCAGGTAGCTGTCGTAGGTCCGGCAGGCGTTCTGGTACAAGGCCAGGTAGCGCGGATCCGCCGCCGCCTTCTCCAGCGTTTCCTGCGGGATGCGGCCCAGCATCAGCACCGGGTTGCGGTGGCACTCCTTCCACAGCACCGGATCGAGCCGGCGGAAGAGCAGACGGACCGAGTGATCCCAGCTCCAGAGCAGGTTGTGAGCCAGTTCTCCGAGCCTCGAAAGGGCTGGGGGCAGAGCCGGACTTACAAGGAATTCCCGAACCGGGTGGATTTGATAGGACATGCTGATTTGGTGGAAGACTAGCTTACAGAGTACCAGAGTCGTAGCAATAGGAACGAAATCGACCCCAGTACGAACACAAGACGAAAATACGAAGATCCGCCGAAAGTCCGGCACCACCCTCGGATGGGGACAATATCATATTTTTAAATCTTTTTATCTATAATTCTACCAACTTGCTGTACAATGTCGTCATGAAGCTAAGCGCCCAGGAAGAATACGGGTTGCGATGCCTGTTGTACATGGCCAGACATGGCGAGACGCAGAGCCACAGCATCCCTGAGATCAGCCGCGCCGAGGGGCTTTCGGTCCCGAACGTGGCAAAACTGATGAGAATCCTGCGGCTGGGCGGTCTTGTCGCGAGCGTCCGCGGACAGGCCGGCGGCTACACTCTGTCGAAGCCGGCTGACCAGGTGAGCGTGTCCGAAATTCTCGCCCTGCTCGGAGGCAGTTTCTTCAACTCGCACTTCTGCGACCGGCACGCGGGGTTGGAGCGCTCGTGCGCCCACTCGAGCGACTGCTCGGTGCGGCTGCTGTGGGGGGCCGTCCAGAAGAGCCTGGACGCCATCCTGACGCGGACGACGCTGCGCGACCTGCTGAAGAACGAAGAGGAGATGCGCGTCTTCATCAAGGAAGCGGTGGCGTTCGCGGCCCTCGAGCCGGCCGGGCAGGTGACGCGCGTCAACGGCCACTAGGCGGTCTGGGAAGCGCGCCGGCGGCGGCGGGAGTGTGCCCTCCAGGCACAGCGGGGCAATGAGTTTGCCCGATCGGCTACCCTGTAAGAATGAACTCAGGCAAGTGGCCGGAAGGAGGCGGGCGGCGGGCATGGCGGTGCGAGTAGTGGCGGTGACCAGCGAGCGTGCGGGGGAGGGAAAGACCCATTTTGCGGGGGGCGTGGCCCGCTGGCTGAAGACTCGCGGCCATCACGTTGCCCCGCTTCACCTTTCGGCGCGCAGCGGGGATCCGGTGGAGTGTCCGGGAGGCGGGAGCGTGACCCGCGCCGCGGCGCTGCTGGCCGAATCCTGCGGGCTGGCCGCGGCGCCCGAGTTCGAATCCGGCTGGCAGGCCGTCGAGAGCCTCCTGCGGGAGCACGACCTGGTGGTGGTGGAGGCTCCGGCCGGAAGCGCGGCCCCGCCGGGCTCGATCGAACTGCGGCTGCGGAGCCGCGGGCGGCGCATCGAGGTCGCCACCGGGGGCAGCCTGCCGTACTTCGAGCCCGACCTGATGCCGGCGCCGGATCCGGACCTGGAAAGCCTGCCGCCCTGGCGCTTTGGCGCCGGGCCGCGCCTGGGGGTGATTTCCCTGCCCCATATCAGCAACTTCGGCGAGTACCGGGCCTTCCGCGGGGCCGAGTGGCTGGCCTCGCCGGCCGTCGGGCGGTTCGGCATCGTCTTTGTGCCGGGGTGCTCGAACGAGCCGTCCGACCTGGCCTGGATGCGGGAAACCGGCCTCCTCGACTGGCTGGCCGGCCAGGCGCAATCGGGCGCCAGAATCGTGGTGTCCGGCTGGGGGGACGCCTCGGCCCTGGCGGGCGTCAAGACGCAACTGGCCGAGGGCGAACTGCTCGACTACCGGATCGCATCGAGGCTGCTGGGCCTGCGCATGCCGGCGCCGCTGCCGGCCGAAGAGCTCTTGGAACGGCTGGGCGAATGGGCCGGTGAGTGGCCGGGCATGGAAGAACTGGCCGGCAGCCTCTACTGACGCCAGCGGCGGGAAAGAGAGTAGTAGAGTAGGAACAGGGCCGGAAGGCGCCTGCCGCCGTGGCCCGTTTCCTTCTCGGAGATCGAGATGACACCCAGGCCGGCTCCGGGCCATGTCCGGAGGGCCGGCCCGCGCCGGGCAGAGCCAGGCGCCAGGGATGGTGGGGAGGAACCGTTTGACGATCACGCATGGTGGGAACATCTTCGCGATCGCGCGCGATCGCGGCTGGGACTGGCGCTCGGTGCTCGACCTGAGCGCGAGCATCAATCCCCTGGGACCCGCGCCCGGCGTGCGCGCCGCCGTGGAACGCGCGATGGACCGCATCGCCCACTACCCCTGCCAGCGGCCGGGCGAACTCGAAGCGGCGCTGGCCGCCGAGTGGCGCGTCGCGCCGGAGCAGGTACTGGCAGGCAGCGGGGCCACCGAACTCATCCACTTCGTCGCGCGCTCCGGCTGGAACGGCCCGGCCGCCCTGGCCACCCCCGTCTGGAGCGAGTTCTACCGGGTGTTCCCCCATGCGCTGCGCGTGTCGCTGGACACGGTGGAAAGCTGGCCGCAGCGCGGGCTGCTGGTGTTGAGCCAGCCCGTCAACCCCACCGGCGAGGCCATCCCCGAGGAGCTGATCCGGCGCACCATCGCCGGCCGCGAAGGCCCGGTGCTGATCGATGAGAGCTTCATCGACTTCACGCGGCTGGAATCGGCGGTGGCCTGGACGGATCGCCACCCGAACCTGCTGGTGCTGCGGTCGCTGTCGAAGTTCCACGCCCTGCCCGGCTTGCGGGTGGGTGCGCTGGTGGGCTCGCGCGAGTGGATGGACCGCCTGGCGCGGCGCCGCGAGCCGTGGCAGGTGAGCGCGCTGGCCGAGGCCGCCGCGCTGGCCGCCCTCGCCGACCGCGAACACGCCGCGCGCACGCGCGAGTTCGTGGAGCGGGAGCGGCAGTGGCTGCTCGACCAACTGGATAGCCTCGACGGCCTGAAACTGTATCCGGGCGCGGCCAACTTCCTGTTTGCCGAGATCGACCCGCCGGCAGCCGAGGTCTGCGACTGGTTCCTCGACCGCAGGATCATCCTGCGCAACTGCACTGGGCTGCCCGGGGTCGCCGGCCAGGCGATCCGCTTCGCCGTGCGAACGCGCGCCGAAAACGAGCGGTTTGTCCAGGCCGCCAGGGAGTACTTTTGCCAAGGCTGACGGCCGCCATCCTCTTTTGCTGCTGCGCGGCGTGGGGAGCCGCGCCCGCCCGCATCGTCTCCACCGCCCCCTCCATCACGGAAGTCCTTTTCGCCCTCGGCCTCGGCAGCCGCGTGGCCGGCGTCACGCAGTACTGCCGCTACCCGGCAGAAGCGCAGTCCAAGCCCAAGATCGGCACCTTCCTGGAGCCGGACCTGGAGCGCATCCTCGCGCTGCGGCCGGACCTGGTGCTGGTCATCAGCAACCCCGTGCAGGTGGCCGAGCGCCTGAGGCGGCTGGGCGTGCGGGCCGAGAACGTGAAGCAGGAGTCGATCGCCGACATCTTCCAGTCCATCGCACTCATCGGGAAGCTGACGGGCACGGAGCAGCGCGCCGGCCGGCTGGCGTCCGGCATTCGCGCCAAGCTCGAAGCGGCCCGGCGCCAGGCGGCCGGCAAGCGCCGCCGCAGCGTCCTGTTTCTGGTGGGCCGCTCACCGGGCACGCTGCAGGGCATGGTGGGCGCGGGACCGGGCACGTTCGTCGACGAGCTGCTGACGCTGGCCGGCGGAGCGAACATATTGAAGGACTCGCCGATGGCCTACCCCAAGGTGTCGGTGGAGCAGGTGCTGGCCGCCGACCCGGAGGTGATCCTGGACATGGGCGACTTCGCGCACGTCGAAGGCAAGCCGATGGAGCCGGCTGACAAAGTTCTGGGGCTGTGGTCGAGGTACCCGCGGCTGCGCGCTGTTCGCAGCGGCGGCGTGCGGCAGGTGGGCGATGAGATCTTCATCCGCCCGGGGCCGCGGGTGGGCGAGGCCGCCCTCGAGATGGTGCGGCTCATCCAGGCGGCGGGAGCCGCGCGGGCACAATGAACGTGCGCTTCGAGCTCGACCGCGTGGGCATGCGCTATGGCGACGCCCAGGTGCTCAGCGAGGTCACGCTCGCCTTCGAACGGCCGGAAATGGTGGCGCTCACGGGGCCGAACGGCGCCGGCAAATCCACGCTGCTGGGTATCATGGCCGGGCTGCGCGGCGGCCACGGCGGCACGTGCCTGCTGAACGGCCGGGCGGCCGGCGAGTGGCGGCGGCGGGACTACGCGCGCGTGGTGGCCTTCGTGCCCCAGAGTCTGAAGCTCGACTTCCCCTTCACCGCCGAGCAGGTGGTGCTGATGGGGCGCACGCCCTACGCCGGCGGCCTGTTCGAAAGCCCCGGGGACTGGGCGGCGGTCCGCCGCGCCATGGAGGTGACCGACACGCTGGCCTTCCGCGAAAGGGATTTCCGCTCGCTGAGCGGCGGCGAGCGGCAGCGCGTGGTGCTGGCCTCGGCCCTGGCGCAGGAGCCGCGCGCCCTGCTGCTCGACGAGCCCACCACGTTCCTCGACCTCGAGCACCAGGTCGCCATCTACGCCCTGCTCCGGCAACTGGCGCGGGACGGCCTGCTGGTGATCTCGGTGACGCACGACCTCAATCTCGCCGCCGTCTACTCCGACCGCGTGGTGGCGCTGCAGCGCGGCCGCCTGGTGGCCGACGCCCCGCCCTGCGACGCGCTGTCGGTGGAGCGCATCCGCCAGATCTTCGGCGTCGAAGCGGAGTGGCTCCGCCGCTCCGACGGAAAGGCCTGGATCTCGTATGGCAATTGAGCCGGTGACGGCCGGAAGGGCGGCGCGAATCCTGGGCGTGGCGGCGGCGGTGACGGCGGCCGTGGCGCTGCTGACGCCGCTGGCCGGACCGGCCAGCATCAGCCTCCCCAAGGCCTTCGCCGGCGTCTGGCCGGACGCGCAGATGTTCTTCGGCGTGCGCTGGCCGCGCACGCTGCTGGCCATGTTGTGCGGCGGCGCCCTGGGCATCTCCGGCGCGCTCTTCCAGGCGCTGCTGCGGGACCCCCTGGCCACGCCCTACACGCTGGGCGTGTCGAGCGGCGCCTCGCTGGGCGCCGTGGCGGCCATCTGCCTCGGCCTGCACAGCGTGGCGGGGCTGCCGGGCTTGTGGGTTTCCGCGCTGGGCGGCGCAGGCGCCGTGCTGGCCATCGTGCTGATGGTGGCGGCCGAAGGGCGCCGCATGTCGTCGTTCACTCTGCTTTTGGCCGGCGTGACCATCAACAGCATCGTCAGTTCGCTCATCATGCTGCTGCACAACCTGGCCAGCGTCGGCCAGAGCTTCGCCATCGTGCACTGGCTGATGGGCAACATCGACCCGGTGGACGCCGGCACGCTCGGCTGGCTGGCGGTGCTCATCCTGCCGCTCAGCCTCGGGCTGTGCGTGCTGGCCCGGCAGTGGAACCTGATGGCGGTGGGCGAAGAGTGGGCGGCCTCGCGCGGCGTTTCGCCGCAGGCGCTGCTGGTGGGCGGCTACGTCGCCGGCTCCGTGCTGACGGCGGCCGTCACGGCCGTCACCGGCCCCATCGGCTTCGTCGGGCTGGTGGTACCGCACGCCCTGCGCCTGCGCTTCGGCGGCGACCACCGGCTGCTGATGCCGCTCTCGTTCCTGGGCGGCGGGGCCTTCCTGGCGATCTGTGATACGTTGGCCCGGAGCCTGCTGGCCGTCGAGATCCCGGTGAGCGTCGTGACGGCGCTGGCCGGCGGCCCTTGCTTCATCGCGCTGCTCCGCAGCAGGAGGAGGTCACTATGGCTATAGCGGTAGTCGGGGGAGGCCGCCGTTGCGGCAAGAGCAGGTACGCGCTGGCCCTGGCCAGCGCCCACGGGCCGCGGCTGGGCTTCATCGCCACGCTCTGCCCGGACGATGAGGAGAGCCGGCAGAAGGTGGAAACCGCCCGCCGCGAGCGGGGCGCCTCGTTCCTCACCGTGGAGGAGCAGTTCGAGGTGCCGGGCGTGCTGGAGGCCCGCGCGGAACTGCTCGACGCCATCGTCGTGGACGACCTCACCACCTGGGTTTCGAATCTCGTCATCGCCGGCCGCACCGACGCCGAGGTGGAGGTGGCCGCCGAACGCCTCATCCAGGCGGCCGGCAAGGGCCCCGCCGAGGTCGTCATCGTCACCAGCGACGTGGACTTCGGTTTCGCCATCGACTCCCCCGCCTCGCGCCAGTTCCGCCGCCTGGCCGGCTACATCAACCGCCGCGTGGCGGAATCCGCCTCCAGGCTCTACTGGATGGTCTTCGGCGCGCCCAACAGAATCCGATGATCTCAAGACTTGCCGACCGCACACTCGAACAGATCCGCCCGCTCTTCGACGCCAACCTGGCCGCCACGCTGGCCGGGCGGTGGGCCGCGCAGAACCGGCTTCCGGGCAGTCTGGGGCGGTTCGAGCACCTCGTCGTCCACTACGGGCTGGTGAAAGGCACGGCGCAACCGGTGGCGGCGCGCAAGGGGCTGGTGGTCTTCGCCTCCGATCACGGCATCGTGCACGAGGGGGTGACGGCGGAGGCGCAGGACGACACGCAGCGCCAGGTGCGCCAGTTCCTGCAAGGCGGGTCGGCGGCGGGCGTGCTCTGCCGCTCGTGCCACATCGACCCGCTGCTGGTGGATGTGGGCCTGGCGGCCGAGCCGGAAACAGGCGCCGTCGGCCGCAAGATCGCGGGCGGGTCGCGGAGCATGTCGCAGACGGCCGCCCTCAGCGCGGAGCAGACCGTCGCGGCGCTGGAAACCGGCATCCGGCTGGCTGAAGAGCTGGCGCTGCGTTTCGAAGTGGTGGGGCTGGGGCAGCTCGGCGTCGGCGGCTCCTGCGCCGCCGCGGCCCTGCTCAGCGCGTTCTCCGGCCGCGACGCGGCCGACTGCGCGCAGCGCGAGCCCGGCCTCGACGAGGCCACCTTCAACCGCCGCGTGCAGGTGATCCGCACGGCCGTCAACCTCCACCAGGGCGAAGCAATCACGCCGCTCGGCATCCTCCGCACGCTCGGAGGACTGGACCTCGCCGCCCTCACCGGGTTCATCCTCGGCGCCGCCGCCCGGCGGCTGCCCGTCGTCGTCGACGGCTTCACGGCGGGCGCCGCGGCGGTGGCGGCCCGCGCGCTGTCGCCGGATTCGCTCGACGCGCTCATCTTCCCCCACGTCGACCCGTCCCGGCCCCACTCCTACCTGCTGCATTTCCTCTCTGTGCAGCCGCTGCTGGACCTGCGCATCCAGGAGGAGGGCGGCTTCGGCGCGGCCCTGGGCCTCGCCATGCTGGACCTCGCCCTGCACCAGTACGCCGAGGTGCAGGGCCCGGCCTGAGTGCCTTCCGGCCGCCGGTTAGGGGCTGGAACCACACAGAGGTAAAATGGTTTATTCTGCTGGAGGATCAGCAGCCTTTTGATCAATCGACTCGTCATTGAAAACCTCAAGCACCGCAAGCTGCGCACCGGCCTCAGCGCTCTGTCCATCGGATTTCAGGTGACCATGATTCTGGCCGTCACCGGCCTGAGCCGCGGTATGCTGCAGGACTCGGTGAACCGCGCGAAGGGCGTCGGCGCCGACATCTGGATCAAGCCGCCAGGCGCGTCGGCCATCTCGCTGAGCGGCGCATTCATGCCTGAAAAGGTTCTCGATTACTTCCAGAGCGTCCCCCACGTCGCCCTGGCGACGGGCACCACCATTCAACTGGTGGGCGGTATCAGCACCGTCAGCGGCATCGACTACGGCCAGTTCGTCAAGCTCAGCGGCCCGTTCAAGTTCCTGGAGGGCGGCCCCTTCCAGTCGCCCGACGACGTCATCGTCGACCGCTGGTACGCCGAGCAGCAGAACCTGCATGTCGGCGGCACGGTGAAACTGGTGAACCACGACTGGCGCATCTGCGGCATCGTGGAGCCGGGCAAGCTGGCGCGCCTGTTCGTCCCCATCGGCCGCCTGCAGGAACTGACCAACAGCGAAAAGAAGCTGAGCCAGGCGTTCCTCAAGCTCGACAACCCGGCCAACACGCGGCAGGTCATCGCCTGGCTGAAGCGGCAGCCGGAGCTGGAAGGCTACTCGATCTACTCCATCGAGGAGTTCGTCAGCCTGTTTTCGGTGAACAACGTGCCTGGACTGCGGGCCTTCATCTACGTCATCATCGGCCTGTCGATCGTGATCGGGTTCCTGGTCGTGGGCCTGACGATGTACACCACGGTGCTCGAGCGGACGCGCGAGATCGGAATCCTGAAGGCGCTGGGCGCCTCGCCAGGAGACATCATCAACATTCTGGTGCGGGAGACCACCATGCTGGCGCTGGCCGGCTGGCTCTCCGGCATTCTGCTATCGATGGGCACGAGTTGGGCCATCAACCGTTTTGTGCGGGCCAACCTCCAGTCCCAGATCACGCCCGACTGGTGGCCCGTCGCGCTGGCCGTTTCCGTGGTCGCCAGCATGTTGGGAGCGCTGTATCCGGGCCTGCGCGCGGCCCGTCAGGATGCCATTGAGGCACTGTCCTACGAATAGGAACCGGCTCATGGCAGATCCCATCAT
>DAHVTI010000085.1 GCA_027324255.1 Bryobacterales bacterium
CGCCATGAACTTCAACTCCCTTTCCGCCGGCCGCCCGGCGCAGCCCGCCAAGCCCGAAGTCCAGGCCGGCGACGACGACCTGCTGCAATGAGATTCCTGCTCATCTTCGTTCTCCTCGCTCTCCCCGCCGCAGCGGCCGACTACGCCGTCCTCCGCACCGGCGCGCGCGTCCAGGCCTCGAAAATCGAGATGCAGGAAGGCCGCTACGTCCTCCACACCGGCGCCGGCCGCATTGAAATCGACGCCGCCCAGGTCGCCTCTCTCGAGCACGAGGACGATCCCCTCCCGCCGCCCGCCGGGATACCAGCGCCGCCCCCCGCCGTGAAGCCCCCGCAAAGCCCGCGCGAACTCGTCACCGAGGCCGCCCAGCGCCACGGCCTCCCGCCCGAAATCGTCCACGCCCTCGCTCAGACCGAATCGGCCTACCGCGCCGACGCCGTCTCCCCCAAGGGCGCCCTCGGCGTCATGCAGTTGATGCCCGCCACCGCCCAGGCCCTGCACGCCGACCCCCGCGACGTCGAGCAGAACATCGACGCCGGCACCCGCCTGCTCAAGGACCTCCTGCTCAAATACGCCAACGACCCCAACCCCGTCCGCCGCGCCCTTGCCGCCTACAATGCCGGCGCAGGCGCGGTCTCGCATTACGGCGGCGTGCCGCCTTACCGCGAGACCCAGGCCTACGTCGAAAAGGTGATCGAGCGCTACTGGAAGCAGGTCAACGCCCAGGCGCGGGCAGCACATTCAGCTCCAGCGTCTGGTTCGACCCGTCCTGGACTTTGATCTTCTTCATCTTCGCGAGCAGCGGCTTCAGGTACTCCTCGTCCTCCAGCGCACCGCCGTCCACCGCCTCCAGCGACACCGCCAGGTACTCGCCCGGCGCCACGTTCGGCACCTTGAACATCCCGCTCTGGTCCGTCCGCGTCAGCTTCAACCGGAACGGCCGTCGCGGATCCGGAATCAGCGCCACGCCCGCCCCTGGCACTGGCTCGCCCTTTGCGTTGCGCGCCACGCCGCTCACCTCAGTCTTGCCCAGCGCGAACTTCAAGCTCAGCGGCGCCGCCGCGCTCGCAATCTCCACTTCGTCGCCTACCAACACCTGCTCGCCCAGCCGCATCTCGGCCACGTAGTGCGTCGCGGCCAGCCCCGTCAGGTTGATCTTGTGCCGCCCCGGCACCACGTTCGACAACGTCAGGTCGCCGTCCGCGTTGGCGCTGCCCATCGCCAGCGCCGACGTGATGCCGTCGGCCGGCGTCAGGATCAGCCGCACCGATCCCAGCTTCAGCTCCGGCCCCGGCTCGGCCGTGATCTTCGCTTTCAGCTCGAACGGGATCACCGCCGCCACCTGCAGGTCCGTCACTGGCTGGTCGCCGATCTCCACCGCGCTCTTCACCACGAACGGCGCGTTGCCCAGCCCCGTCGGCAGCGAGTGCAGAATGTACGACCCCGGCACCACGTTCTTGAATTCGAACTTGCCGTCCGCGCTCATCACCAGCGCCCGCGGGTGCAGCGCGTTGCCGATCGGCCCCGACGTCTTCGTGTTCAGGTTCAGGATCGTCGCCGACCCCGACCCCGTGGTCGGCAGGCCCGTGATCCGCCCCTGCACGCTCACCGTGCGCGTCTTGATCATCCGGATGTCGATGCCCGGGATCTCCGTCGAGTCCTTGATCTCCAGCGCCGTCGCTTCGTTCGGCTCCGGCACGTTCGGAAAGCACGTCGTCGCTGACGCCTCCTCGGAAACCGGCTTCGACGACGCGTCCGCCGGTGTCGGCTGCACCCAGTTGATCGGGATGGAGCACACGATGTAGCTGCCCGGCGGCAACTGCCCCACGCGGAAATCGCCCAGGTCGTTCGACATCACCGGAATCGTCCCGCGCGGCAGCCAGATCTGCTTGCCCTGGTTGTAAGTCTTCGCCAGCGCCATCACCAGCGCCTTCGCCACCGGCTCGCTGTCGGCGTCCACAATCTTGCCTGCGATGACGCCCTGCTTCGGCATCGCAATCGTCAGCGTCGTCATCGACGCCCCCGCGTCCACCCGCAGCACCTGCCCTCCGCCCTCGCCCGGCTTCCTCGCGCCGTAAGCGGTTGTCTCGTAGCCCGCCTTCTCCGCCGTCAGCCGGTACCGCCCTGGCTTCACATCTTTGAAGACGAACTTGCCGTCGTCCCCCGTCTCCACCGTCCCGCCGCCTTCGAAGCCGATCGCCGTCAGCCCGACCTTCGCCTTGCGGATCGGCGTCAGCGTCGCCGCGTGCGCGACCACCCCCTCCAGCGTGGCCAGCTTCTGCTCGGCCGGCGCCTGCAACAGCAACAGCGCCAGCGTAATAGGCGCGATCATGGTGATTACCTCCACAACAGGACCTTCAACACACCCGGCTCCTGCGCCCGCGCGAATGCCCGTGGCGCCTCCTGCAGCGTGAACTGGTCCGTGATCATTTCATCCAGCCGGAGCTTGCCGCTCCGCAGCAGTTTCAGCGCCGGCTCGAAGCGGCCGCACCGCGAGCCCACCAGCGTGATCTCGTTGACGATCACCGGAGCCGCGTCCAGGGCCACGGCGCCGTGCACCGTGGACTTCATGACGATGGTCCCCCGCGGGCGCGTCATCGCGACCGCCGCGGACAGGCCCGCGCTCGAGCCGGTGGCTTCCACTGTGTAGTCATACGCAGCCCGCGGCAGTTTGTTCGAAAAAGCGGTCTCCACCCCCGCCCCTTCCGCAATCGCCATCTTCTCCTGATGCTTGCCGTACAGCCTCACCCGCGCCCCGTGCGCCGCCAGCACCTGCGCGATCAGCAGCCCCAGCTTGCCGTCCCCCAGCACCGCCACCGGCGCGTCTTTCGGGATCCGAACCTGCTCCAGAATCTCGCACGCCGCCGCCACCGGCTCCGTGAACACCGCGTGCTCGGTCTTCACCGCCGCCGGCACCGTTCGCAGGTTCTCCTCCGGCAGCAGGAACAGCTCGGCGAAGGCCCCCGCCTGCCGCACGATCCCCAGCACCGTCCGCGTCGGGCAGTGCCTCTGCAACCCCTTCCGGCACCAGTCGCACCGCCCGCACGCCAGGTTGATCTCTCCCACCACACGCCGCCCCACCCAGCGCGCATCGTCCGCCTCCATCACCTCCGCCACGAACTCGTGGCCCGGCGTGCCCGAAAACCCGTAATAGCCCCGCAGCAGCTCGATGTCCGTGTTGCAGATCCCACCGCACACGAGCCGCAGCAGCGCATAGCCCGGGCGCCTCCGCGGCGCCGACTTCCGCTTCACCGTCACCTCGCCGCCCGCGATGTGGGCCGCGATCATCGTCCCTCGGCCTTCCTCAGCCGGCTGTAGTGCCACCAGTTGCGCTTCTCCGGCGGCAGGTTCGGATCCCGCGCCTGCGCCACCGCGCACACCAGCGTGTCCTCCACGCACGGGTCCTGCCGCGTCCCGGTCAGCTCGCACAGCCGCCGGTACAATTTCTTCCCATCCTGTTTTTTCAGTTGGTCCACGTTCCGGATCCCCAGCATCTCGAAGTCCTTCAGGAACGCCGGTCCCACCCCGGCCAGGTCGCGGAGCTTGCGCGTGTCTGCCATGACAACCCCATCATGGCAGAGCCCGGCCCGCCCGCGGCTCCCCCGCCCGGGGGAGCCTCACGATATGATTGCCTCCATGCAGCGCGTTTGCTTCATCCTCCACGTCAAAAAGGACCGCCTCGCCGAGTACAAGGAGCGCCACAAGTCCGTCTGGCCCGAAATGCTCGCCGCGCTCTCCGAAACCGGCTGGCACAACTACTCGCTGTTCCTCCGCGACGACGGCATGCTCGTAGGCTACGTTGAGACCCCCGACTTCCAGAAGGCTCTCGACGGCATGGCCGCCACCGAAGTGAACGCCCGCTGGCAGGCCGAAATGCGCGAGTTCTTCGAGGATCCCGCCGGCCGCAACGCCGACGAGCAGATGCGCCCCCTCGAGCACGTCTTCTTCCTGCCCTGATTTTTCTTCGCTCCGGTGGAACACTCGCCACTTCCAGGGCGTATTCTCTTAATAAGGGAAGTGACAGGCAGCTCCTCACTCTACGAAGCCGTCATGGTGGCCGCCGCTAGCCTCCGCGCCGCCAAGCTCCGCAGCTTTCTTACGCTCCTGGGCATCATCCTCGCCACCACCACCCTCATCGCCGTCATGAGCGTCATCGAGGGCATGAACCAGTACATCGCCAAGGAAGTCTCCGACATGGGCTCCGAGGGCTTCCGCATCCGCCGCATCGTCATGATCGGCGAATTCGATGCCAAGAAATACCTCCAGATGGAGAAGCGCCACCCGCAGATGAGCCGCGACGAGTACGAATTCATCCGCGGCAACGCCACCCTCGTCCGCGAAATCGGCATGGAGGCCTTCCGCGGCGTCAAGGTCGATCTCGGCGGCGTCTCCCTCGAGCAGGTCCAGATGACCGGCGTCACCCCCAACATGGCTGCCATCGCCAGCACCAAGACCGAATCCGGCCGCTTCATCTCCGAAAGTGACCAGGCGCGCCGCCTCAGCGTCGTCTTCATCGGCAGCGACATCAGGGAGAAGTTCTTCTCGGGCGTCGACCCCATCGGCAAGACCCTCAACGTCGACGGCCGCCCCTTCGAGGTCATCGGCGTCGCCAAGTCGCTCGGCAACGTCTTCGGCCAGTCCCGCGACAAGTTCGTCATGGTCCCCGCCGAAACGTTCTTCAAAATGTACTCCTCCCGCCGTGGCCTCGGCTACAACGCCCTCGCCATCGACCAGGCCCACCTCGAGCAGGCCAAGGACGAGGTCCGCTCCCTCCTCCGCGCCTACCGCCACCTCCGCCCCGGCCAGGAGGACACCTTCGGCATCGTCGCCTCCGAGTCGCTCATCGGCCTTTGGGACAAGCTCACCGGCACCATCGCCGCCACCGCCGTCGGCGTCGTCAGCGTCTTCATGGTCGTCGGCGGCGTCGTCATCATGAACATTATGCTGGCCGCCGTCACCGAACGTACGCACGAGATCGGCATCCGCAAGTCCGTCGGCGCCCGCCGCTCCGACATCCTCCAGCAGTTCCTCGTCGAGGCTTCCCTGATGTCCGGCGCGGGCGGCTTCATTGGCGTCGTCGCGGCTTGGGTCGTCGCTGTCCTCGTCCGCAACTTCACCCCCGTGCCCATGCAGGTCCCGCTCTCCTCCGTCGTCGTCGGCGTGGGCCTGTCATCCGCCGTCGGCCTCTTCTTCGGCATCTTCCCCGCCCAGCGCGCGGCGAAGCTCGACCCCATCGAGGCGCTGAGGTACGAAAAGTGACCTGGAACAGCTTCAGCTCCGGCTTCGGCATGGCCTGGGACTCCATCCGCCAAGCCAAGATGCGCGCCTTCCTCACCGTCCTCGGCGTCGTCATCGGCACCAGTTGCATCATCGGCGTCGGCTCCATCCTCGCCGGCCTCGACGGCGCCATCGCCGATATCTTCAAGAGCTTCGGCCCCGACACCATCATCGTCCTCAAGTTCAACGGCGGCTTCCGCGCCGGCGACCTCACCCCTGAGGAGCGCCGCCGCCAGCCCCTCACCCTCGACCAGGCCCGCGCCCTCCGCGAGCGCTGCCCCGCCGTCCGCTACGTCAGTCCTTATCTCTTCCCCGACTTCAACCGCATCATCCGTGCCCGCTACAAGACCAAGGAGGTCTACCAGCTCGAACTCGGCGGCACCGAGGCCTCCTACGCCGCCGGCGGCACCGAAATGCTCTACGGCCGCTTCTTGAGCGAGTCCGACAACTTCCGCCGCGCCCCCGTCGTCGTCCTCGGCGAGGACATCGCCAAGGCCCTTATGCCTTACATGGACCCCATCGGCAAGTCCGTCGAGGTCGACGGCCGCCAGCTCGAAGTCATCGGCGTCATGAAGCGCCCCGCCGCCTCCTTCCCCGGCCAGGACGACCGCCGCGTCCTCCTGCCCTACTTCACCATGAAGAAGATCTTCCCCGCGCTCAGGGAGAACATGTTCATCGTCATCGCCGAGCACGGCCGCGTCCCCGAAGCCATGGACGAGGTCCGCATGGTCCTCCGCCAGGAGCGCCGCGTCCGCGGCAACGATCCCGACAATTTCTGGATGACCACTGCCGAGCAGATGATCGAGCAGTTCCGCAAAATCACCTCCATGACCTTCCTCGTCATGATCGTCCTCAGCTCCGTCGGCCTGCTCGTCGGCGGCATCGGCGTCATGAACATCATGCTCGTCTCCGTCACTGAGCGCACCAAGGAAATCGGCGTCCGCAAGGCCGTCGGCGCCCGCCGCTCCGACATCGTCATCCAGTTCCTCTCCGAAGCCGCCTCCCTCACCCTCCTCGGCGGCCTCCTCGGCCTCCTCTTCGGCTATCTCATCTCTCTCGCCGCCCGCCTCGCCTTCCCCACCATGCCCACCGCCGTGCCCATGTGGGCCGCCGTCAGCGGCGTCGTCATGAGCCTCGCCGTCGGCCTCTTCTTCGGCATCTGGCCCGCCAACAAGGCCGCCCGCCTCGACCCCGTTGAAGCCCTCCGCTACGAATAGCCGCCCCACCCATGAAATAATAGGAAGTTCGTGACTGCTCATCTATCCTGCTGCAACGCGCGGTGCCGCGCCGCGTTCCCCATCACTGAACCCATCTATACCTGTCCGCGGTGCGGCGCCCTGCTCGAAGCCGCCTACCCGGACCTCGCCCTCGACCCCGCCGCCACCAAACGCCTCTGGCGCGAGCGTCGCATGTCCAACGCTCCCCTCGATCAGAGCGGCGTCTGGCGCTACCGCGAGCTTCTCGGCTTCGTCGATACCTCCGTGCACCCTGCCGTCACCCTGCGCGAAGGCAATACGCCCCTGCTCAACGCCCCCCGCGCCGCTCAGTACGGCGGTCTCGACGCCCTCGTCTTCAAGCACCAGGGCTTCAACCCCACCGGCTCCTTCAAGGACAATGGCATGACCTGCGGTGCCACCCAGGGCCTCCGCCTCGGCATGAAAAAGGTGGCCTGCGTCTCCACCGGCAATACGTCGGCCTCGATGGCCGCCTACGCCTCCGCCGCCGGCCTCACGCCCATCATCTTCCTCCCCCACGGCAACATCAGCTACGGCAAGCTCGCTCAAGCCCTCGAGTACGGCGCCCTCACCCTCCAGGTCGAAGCCAACTTCGATCAGATCCTCGCCCTCGTTCGCGCGCTGGCCGAACAAACCGGCATCTACCTCTTGAACTCGGTGAACCCCTTCCGCATCGAGGGCCAGAAGACCATCATGGTCGAGATGCTCGACCAGCGCGACTGGCGCGTCCCCGATTGGGTCATCGTCCCCGGCGGCAACCTCGGCAACATCTCCGCCTTCGGCAAGGGCTTCCGCGAACTCCTCGCCCTTGGTTTCATCGATCGTCTCCCCCGCTTCGCCGTCATCCAGGCCGCCGGCTCCGCGCCCTTTGAACGCTTCTGGCGCGAGCGCGGCGAATTCCAGGCCGTGACAGAACCCGAGACCCTCGCCACCGCCATCCGCATCGGCGACCCCGTCTCCTGGCCCAAGGCCATCCAGGTCATCGACGAGTCCAATGGCGTGGTCGAAAAGGTGACCGAGCAGGAGATCGCCGACGCCAAGGCCGTCGTCGGCCAGTGCGGCATCGGCTGCGAGCCCGCCTCGGCCGCCACCCTCGCCGGCATCCGTAAGCTCACCGCCTCAGGCGTCATGAAGAAGGATGCTGACGTCGTCGCCATCCTCACCGGCAACGTCCTCAAGGACCCAGATTACATCTACAAGTACCACACCGGCCAGCTCAAAACGCCGTCGGGAGAGAGCCTCCGCTCCACCTTCGGCAACGCGCCCGTCGTCGTCCCCAACGACCCCGGGCGCATCGCCGCCATCGTCGAAAAGCACAACTGAGGCGCTCTGCCCGCCGCCGCTCAGTAGCTGAACTCGTACGGCAGAATCGTCGTGAAGGAGAAGGTCGGAGAGAACCGCAGCCCCAGCATCGCGAACTTCGTGGTGCCCCGGAAGTCGATCACCCCGCGCCCGTTCACCAGGCTCTTCAGCGCTGGATTGTCCGCAATCAGGAACGCCGTGTGCCCCATGGCCGGAACCCGGATCTCCACCGGCTCGCTGTTCACCGCCTTCCCGTCCTCGCCCCGCACCACCGCCGTGATCACGTTCTCCTCCTCGCCCGTGTTGGCGAACGCCAGTCCCGTCTGGTAGCCATCCGTCTGGTCGAAGCTGATGCGCTGCTGCATTGTGTTCTGGCAGCTCGGCGACAGCGCCTCCAGGTCCTGCCGCCCCGGCACCACCTGCCGGAAGACCGCCGCGCCCTGCACCGTGCCCAGGTTCGGGTCGAAGGTCACGTCCGCCCACCCCTGGTTCACCGTCGTCCCGCCGGCAATCACGAACTGGTGCGAACCGTTGCCCGCCAATTTCACCGCGTAGGCTGCCGTGGTGCCCTGCGTGTCCGTCGGCACCGGCATCGCCACCCCGTTGTTGTCGTAGAAACGGACGACGACATCCGTATCCACGTGCTCGACGTTCACGAGCGTCACGACGGTCTTCCAGTCGCCGCCAAATGCGATGTGCGGAATCACTGTGTCGGAAGCCGACGCTTTCCTGGGCTTTGATTCGGCCGCGAACAGGGCCGAGCCGAGCAGCAGGGCGATCACCCGTCTGTTTGACGTCTCTTTCATCCTTCGCTGAGAATCCATGACCCTTTCGGATCTTATTCGCTGGTTATTGTACAAAAAACATCGCTATCGCGGTATCCGCCTTCCGCCGCGCCACCCGCCGCCCGCCCCCGGCCATCCCCCGGGTACGGTCCCCTGCCCGTCCAGCGTAGAATGGAAAGGAAGAGTGTGGGACCGTAGCTCAGATGGATAGAGCATCTGCCTTCTAAGCAGAGGGTCGCAGGTTCGAGTCCTGCCGGTCCTACCAAATCTTTCAATCACATACGAAGCAGGCCCGGATGCGATCCGGGCCTTTGTGACGAAGGTCGTGACGCGGCCCCTCGGAAACCGCCTCAGAACACCCCGACCGGCGCCATCAGGTCTTCGAGCCTCGCCCCT
>DAHVTI010000097.1 GCA_027324255.1 Bryobacterales bacterium
AACCGCGGCTCTGCTTCACGATGCCGTACACCGTCGCCAGCCCCAACCCTGTGCCCCGCCCCAGCTCCTTCGTCGTGTAGAACGGCTCGAAGATCCGCGCCTTCGTCTCCGCGTCCATCCCCGCCCCGGAGTCCGTAATCGCCAGGCACACGTGCGGCCCCTGCGCCGCCTCAGGGTGCGTCAACAGGTACGAATCGTCGATCGTCACGTTCGACGTTTCAATGGTCAGCGTGCCCCCGCCCGGCATCGCGTCGCGCGCGTTCACGATGATGTTCAGCATCACCTGCTGCACTTGACCCACGTCGGCGTGGACCAGCCCCAGCGCCGGGTCCAGCCGCTCCACCACCTCGATGTTGGCCCCCAGCAGCCGGTCCAGCATCCGCCGCAGATCGTTCAGCACCTCGTTCAGGTTCACCGCCCGCGGCTGCAGAATCTGCCGCCGCGAAAACGCCAGCAACTGCTGCGTCAGCTCCGCCGCCCGCCGCCCCGCCGCCAGGATCGTCGCCGCCGAATCCCGCGACGCCTCCGCCATGTGCTCGTCTCGCGCCAGCAGGTCCGCATACCCGTTGATGATCGTCAGCAGGTTGTTGAAGTCGTGCGCGATGCCCCCGGCCAGTTGTCCGATGCCCTCCAGCTTCTGCGACTGCAGCAGTTGCTCTTCCAACTGCCGGTACTCCGTGATGTCCTGCACCGCACCCGTCACGCGCACCGTGCCGTCCTCCGCCTGTGTCACCTGGGTCTGATGCCGCACCACCCCCACCTCCCCCCCGCCCAGCACCACCCTGTGCTCCACGATCAACTTCGTCGTGCCCGGCTCCAGCGGCCGGCTCATCGGTTCCAGGATCCGCGCCCGGTCGTCCGGATGCGTCGCCGCCAGCAGCGCCCGCAGGCTCGGCGTGGTCGTCACCGGGTCCAGGCCCAGAATCTCGTACACCCCCGGCGACCAGATCAAAGCCTCTTCGTCCTGCGGCGGCCAGCTCGCGAACGTCGCTTCGTACGTCCCCATCCGTGCGATCTCCTGCGCCCTTTCCAGTCTCAATTCGCTGTTCCGCAGCTCCCGCTCGGCCCGCTTCCTCGCCGAAATGTCCTGGTAGATCGCCGTGTAGCCCGTCAGATCGCCCGCCCGGCTCCGCACCACCTGCAGCGACAGGCTCACCTCGATCGGCTGCCCGTCCTTCCTCATCCGCACCACTTCCGCCTCCAGCGGCGTGCCGCTCCGCGCCGCGCTGTGGAACAGCATCCGGTGCTCCACCAGGGACTCGGGCGGAACGAACGGCGGCAACTGCCCCACCGCCTCTTCCGCCGTCCACCCGAAGATCCGCTCCGCGCCCGGGTTCCAGAACGTGATGATGCGGTGGCGGTCCTGCGCGATGATGGCCACCGGCGCCGATTGCAGAATGACGTCCAGCAGCACGTTGGCCGCTTCCAGCCGCAGCCGGCTCTCCGCCAGTCCCGTGATGTCGCGAAACGTCACCAGGAAGCCGCCCGCCGCGCCCTTCAGCGGCAACACCTCGATCCGCGCGTACCCCCTCCTGCCCGTGCTCCGCACCTCGTAGGCCCACGGAATCAGCTCCACCCTCTCTCCAGCCAGCCCGCGCTCCAGCTCGCGCCAGGACGGGCTCCGCGGCAGCTCCGGCAGCAGTTCCAGGATGGGCTGCCCCACCGCTTCGCTCGCCGCGATGCCCGTCACCGCCTCCATCGCCGGGTTCCACAGCGTCACCCGCAACTCCGCGTCCAGCACGCATAGGCCCTCTGCCGTGCTCTCGACAATGCGCGCGGCCAGTGCTTCGTGCTGGTCTGCTTCACCCATCGGCGCTCAGCGCTTCTGCCCCAGGTTCCGGTACAGGAACAATCCCGCCTTGCCCCCGGCCACGAAATCCGGCCGCTTGTCGCCGTCGTAGTCCGCCACGGAAATCTGCATCCCGCCCCCGGCTCGCGTCGAATAGTCGATCACGTGCCGCACGAATACCGGCGTCCCTTTTTCGTCCTTCACGTTCTCGTACCAGTACACGCCCAGCGGCTCCCGCTCGCCCGGATCCTTCCCGTTGTGCGCCATGTAGCGCTTGCCCGTCACTAGGTCCGGACGCCCGTCGCCGTTCAGGTCCGCCAGCGTCACCGCGTGCGCCTGCGACCACGAATCGTCGATCAGCCGCTTCACCCACTTGCCCCCGCCCTGGTTCTCCATCCAGAAGATCCCGTAGTTGTGCGCCAGCGACGTCACCAGGTCCGGCTTGCCGTCCCCGTTCACGTCCAGCACGTGGAGGAAGCCCGTGTCGCCCAGGTCGAAGTCCTCGTGATACACCCACTGCCCGCCGCGCGCGTCCGCCGGCGCCTCGAACCACCCCTTCGGCGTCACGATGTCCACCCGCTTGTCGCCGTTCACGTCCCCCGCCCCAATCCCGTGCCCGTAGCTCTGCGGCGACACCACGTTCGCCTTCCACGCCCCGCCCTTGTACTCGTACCACGTCAGCGGCGCGTTCTTGTTGCCGAACTGCGGCAGGATCTCCAGCGCCTTGCCGTCGCTGTCGGCGTCCACCAGGAACGCGAACTCCACGTTGAACCGCGTCTCCATGTCGGTCTTCGCCCACGTCCCCTGCCCGCGCCCCGGGTTCTTCCAGAAGCTGACGTTCTTCGAGAACCACCCGCAGCTCACCACGTCCTCGGCGCCGTCGCCGTCGTAGTCCGCCACCAGGTCGGAGAAGTCGTCGATGTAGTTGTTCAGGAAAGGAATCTCGCGGAAACGGTGCGGCGTCCACAGCGGCGCCTGATACCAGTACTCGCCGGCGACGATGTCCAGCTTCCCGTCGCGGTTCACGTCGGCGAAGGCCGCCGCCTCCGCGGCGCCCGCGTCGATCATTTTCTGGTCGAAGCCGATCTCCGCCGGCCGGCTGATGAAGAGGAGGGCAAAGGGTGCAAGTCGCAGTAGCATGGCAATCAGCCCGAATGTAGCAGAGCCGCCCGGCCAAGTCCAAGCCGTACTTCCCCACAAGCCGTACTTCCCCTCCGCCCGCCAAGAAAAGTGGCCGCCACCGGCCGGGAACGGCCACTCGGTCCGCTGCACCCCGCCGCCGTCAGACTTTCGCCGGAACCTCGAATCCCTTCCGGTAGTTCCTCGTCAGGTGCGTGTCGGCTTCCTTGTCGTTGACGAACTTCTCCTTCGCCCCGTCGAAGGTCAGCACGCGCCCCAGGCGGTACGCGATGTTGCCCAGATGCGCCAGCCCCGACGCCAGATGCGCGGATTCCACCGGGCCGTTCTGGTCCGACGTCTTCCGCGAACGGATCGCCTTGATCCAGTTTGCAAAGTGATCGCCGCCCGCGCGCCGTCCCGGGCCCAACTCCTTCTTCTGGCCCAGGTACACCTGGTAGGTGTCGTAGCCTTTCACCACCAGGTAGCCCTCCGAGCCGTAGAAGATGTTGCCCACCATCGCCCCGTCTTCGGCGTTCGTGCACCACGGCCGCACTTCGAACTGGATGATCTTCTTCTGCTCCGGATAGTGGTATAGCGTGGTGAGCACCTCCGGCGTGATCTTATCGTCGTCGAACAGGAACTTCCCGCCCATCGCCGTGATCTTCGACGGGAACGTGTCCACGCCCAGGCCCCACATGCACAAATCGGTCTCGTGGATCCCCTGGTTGCCCACGTCGCCGTTGCCGTAGTTCCACGTCCAGTGCCAGTTGTAGTGCACGATGCGCCGCGAGAACGGCTCCATCTGCGCCGGACCCGTCCACAGGTTGTAGTCCAGCCCTTCCGGCACCGGCTCCACGCCCTTCTTGCCCGTAGACGGCCGCCACCGGAACACCAGGCCGCGCGCCATGTACACGTTGCCGATGGTGCCCTTCCTCAGGTGCTCCACCGCCTCCCGCACCGCCTCCGACGAGCGCAGTTGCACGCCGTGCTGCACGATGCGGTTGTACTTCTTCGCCGCCTCCACCATCTTGCGGCCTTCATAGATGTTGTGCGAGCCCGGCTTTTCGACGTACACGTCCTTGCCCGCCTGGCACGCCCAGATCGCCGCCAGCGAATGCCAGTGGTTCGGCGTCGCAATGGTGACCGCGTCGATCTCCTGATCGTCGAAGACGCGCCGCAGGTCCTGCACCACCTTCGGCTTCTTGCCGTACTTCTTCTCGAACTCGGCCGCGCGCTGGTTGGCCACTTTCAAATCCACGTCGCACAGGCACGTCACCTCCGCGTCCGGCTGGCGCATCAGCCCCTGCACGTGGTCGCGCCCGCGGCCGTTGTTGCCGATCACGGCGATCCGCAGCTTGTCCGTGGCCCCCATCGCCTTCGACGCCGCCAGGTGCGACACCGCCGCGCCGCCCGCTCCGGCGACAAAACTTCTCCTGGAACTCATACCTTGTCTCCTTCTCCCGCCGGCGGCTTACTTCAATTCCCGCACCCAGATGTCCTTGAACTGCATGTGGCCTTCGCCGCCCGAATGCAACTGCAGCGCGATGGTGCCCTGGATGAACGGCGCCCGCGGATCCGTGAAGTCGATCATCGGCACCCCGTTCAGCCGCGACGTGTAGCGGTTGCCGTCCACGGTGACCAGCATCTCGTTCCAATCGCCCTGCCGCACCACCGTCTCGTTCTGCGGCGCCGGCCATACGATCCACGCCCGCCCGAAGCCGTACACGCCGCCCGTGTGCCGCATGATGTTGCAGTCGATCTCGAACTGCGCCCCCTGGCTCACGTCCGCCGTGCCGGGCTTGAACTTCGTGTGGAAGTACACGCCCGAGTTGCCCGTACCCACGCACTTGAACCGCACCGAGAACTGGAAGTTCTTGTAGTCGCGCGGCGTCTCCAGGTAGCCGTAGCTCTTGTTCACGGCCCGCCCGATCAGCACGCCGTCCTCCACCGTCCACTGCTGGCCGCCCACGCTATTCCAGTTCGAAACGTCTTTGCCGTTGAATAGCTGCACCCAGTCCTCTCCCGGCGGCCTCGTGCCCTGGGGCAGTTGGGCCAACGCGCAGGCGGACAGGGTCAGCAACAGAATCAGTGTTTTCATGCAGAACAGCATATCGCGACCCGGCCGCCCCAGGCTTGCGCCGCCGCCCGCCTCGCGTATCATGGAGCCATCGGAGACCCTCGGGATGAAAAGAGCGCCAGCCGTCTTCTTCGGCCACGGTTCGCCCATCACAATCCTGGACCGCGGCGAGTACGCCCAGGCCCTGGCCGAATTCGGCCGCCACTGCGCCTCCGCCCGCGGCATTGTCATCCTCTCCGCCCACTGGGAAACCCTCCGCGCCGTGCGCGTCACCCATTGGGAGTCCGCCCCGCTCGTCTACGATTTCAGCGGCTTCCCCGCCGAGCTTTACCGCATCCGCTACCCCGCTCCCGGCGATCCCGACCTCGCCGAAGAGGCCGCCCAGCACCTGCGCGCCAGCGGCATCGACACGGCCTTCGACGACCAGCGCGGCCTCGACCACGGCGCCTGGGTCCCCCTCGCCCTCACTCTCCCCTCCGCCCTCGTCCCCGTCGTCCAGATCTCGCTCGCCTGCGGCGCTCCGCCCCAGGAGATCTTCTCGCTCGGCGCCGCTCTACGCCCCCTGCGCGACTCCGGCGTCGTCCTCGCCGGCAGCGGCGGCATCGTCCACAACCTCCGCCTCGCCGTCCCCAACCCGCTCGACGCCCCGCCCGAGCCCTGGTCCCTCGACTTCGACGAGTGGGTCCGCGAGCAGATCGAAGGCCGCCGCTTCACCACCCTCATGGCGTACGCCTCCGAAGCCCCCTTCGCCGAGCGCGCCGTCCCCACCCCCGAGCACCTCGCCCCGCTCTTCTTCACCCTCGGCGCCGCCCACCGCGACGACAACGTCCACGCCCTCTTCCGCGGCATGGAGCACGGCAACATCTCCATGTCCAGCTACACCTTCGGCCTGTAGACTGGGTGCATGCCGCGCCTCGCGCTCCTGGCTGTCTTCGCCGTGTGCCTCCGCGCCCAGACGGCCGAAGAGTTCCAACAACTCCTCGACCGCCTCCGCTCCGCCCCCGTCGAACTCCAAGTCAACGGCCTCCTGCGCCTCGTTGAAACCGGCCGCACCAAAGGCCGCCTCGACGAAATCAAACTCATCGAGGAATGTTCCCACCTCGCCGCCCAGGCCCAGCGCGAAAATCCCCTCGAGGTCAGCGGCGGCCGCATCGTCGAGGATCCCGACGTGCTCCTCATGCGCGCCACCAACCAGAAGTTCGACCGCCTCTCCCTCCAGTCCTGGGCCGTCACCCTTCTCGTCCCGCGAAACCCCGCCGCCGCCCGTTCGCTCTTCGCCCTCCTTCAGCCGCCCGCCTATCGCCCCCTCACTTGCGCCGACGGCGTCCTCGACGCGCCCCAACCCTACTACCAGGCCCTCGCCGCCATTCTCAAATCCACCTTCACCCCACGCCAGCGCGCCGACGGCGAACTCTCCGCCCTCGCCCGCGCCGAAATCGAGCGCATCACCTCCCCTCTTCAACTCGCCCCCTCCTCGACGAATTCAACAAGCTCCAGTGGACCCGCGACGAGTACGCCGCCCTCGTCCCCGCCTTCGGCGCGAAGCTCACCGAGCTCCGCGTGGACGACCGCACCTTCAGCGCCAACTCCCGCAATCTCCACGGCCTCATCCCCAAGCTCGAGCAGTTCGGCCTCAACGCCCGCGCCCTTGGTGTCGCCGCAGATCCCATCGCCCTCGGCCTCCGCCAGTACCTCGCCTCGCACCTTCCCGCCGAACGCTGCGCCGACACCGCCGCCAACGATCCGCCTCCCCCCGCGGGCGTCCGCCTCCTCCCCACGCCGCCGCACCCGCCCTACGACGACGAGTCGTGGCTCGAAACCGCCAACTACTTCAACCACAAGCTCCGCCTCGCCGCCCACTTCCCTTCCACTGACCTGCCGCCCCTCGCCCCTGAGCAGATGCGGCCCGCCAGGATCGAAGGCAGGCAGTCCCGCC
>DAHVTI010000100.1 GCA_027324255.1 Bryobacterales bacterium
CGCCCCCCAGACATCTGCGTTTTGTCGAAACGAAGTCACCGCGGCCCCAACTCATCAAAATACAACGAAACGAACCCACTCGACCCCGTCCGCCGCCGCCCCAAGACCTCTGCATTTCTGTCGGAACGAAGCCACCGCCCCCCACTTCTCGGAATTGCCTCGATTCGAACCCCGGCGGCTTCAGATCTCCACCCCCTCCATTCGGGTGTTTCCGTCTGCCGCCGCCGGCTGGACGATCGAAGCCAATCTCGCCGGACCTCACTCCGTCCGGCGCCCTCGCCGCCCCAGCCTCCAGTTCAATCGCCGCTGCGGCCCGTCCGCTCCGCCTCAATCTCGCCGCACCCGTCGCCTGCAACCCCTCGTCATCAAAGTGGACAATCGAAGCCAATCCCTCCCCGTCCCTGCTCGTTCGCCTGGCAGACCGGCCCATCGCGGCAACCGTTGCATCCCGGATTCCTCCGCGGGATGATCGGTTGCTAAGGCTGCCCGAACCATGCGCACCGTCCTCGCCGCGGACCTCGGTGGAACGAAGACCTGCCTCGCGCTCGTCCGCGAGGACGGCGCCATCCTCCGCCGCGAGAAGCTCCGCGCCGCCCACTCCATCGAGGGGACGGCCTCGCAGGTGGCTGCTCTCGCCCGCGAAGCGGACGTCGCCGCCGCCGGCATCGCCCTGCCCGGCATCGTTGAAAATCGCCTCGGCCTCGCCTGGGCGCCGAACCTGTGGGGCATGGACTGGGTTCCCTTTGAGGAGACGCTCGCCGCCAGGCTCCACGTGCCCCTGCGCCTCACCAGCGACCGCACCGCCTGCGTGCTGGGCGAACAGTGGCTCGGCGCGGCCCGCGGTTTGAGCGATGTCGTCTTTGTCACCGTGGGCACCGGCATCGGCGTCGGCATCCTCGCCTCCGGCCGCCCGCTGGAAGGCGCCCACGGCATCGCCGGCGCCGCCGGATGGATGGCCCTCGACCGCAACTGGAAACCCGAATACGGGCGCTGCGGCTGCTGGGAGGCCGAGGCCGCCGGACCGGCCACCGCTCTCCAGGCCGGCTTCGCCACCTGCGAGGAGGCCGTCGCCGCCGCCCTCGCCGGCAACCCCCATGCCCGCGGCGCCCTGCGCCGCACCGCCGCCTGGCTCGGCGCCGGCATCGCCAACCTCGTCTCCGTCCTCGATCCGGAACTGGTGGTGCTGGGCGGCGGACTCCTGGAGGCTTCCAACCTCCTGCTCGACGGCCTCCAGCACGAATTTCTCCGCTGGGCGCAACCCGAAGCCGCCCGCCGGGTCCGCATCGAACTTTCGAAATTGGGCCAGGACGCCGCCCTGCTCGGCGCCGCCCGCCTCGCTTTCGACCACGCTTAAGGAGACCGGATGTCCGCTCACGCCTATTACCAATCCATCAGCGCAGTGCTGAAGTCCATCCAGGAACGCGAGCTGCCCAGGATCGAGCAGGCCGGCGAGGCCATCGCCGCCGCCCTCGCCGCCGGCAAACGCGCCTACCTCTTCGGCAGCGGCCATTCCGTCATCCCCGTCATGGACGTCTTCCCCCGCTACGGCAGCTTCGTCGGCTTCGTGCCGCTCTACGACCCGCGCCTGATGTGGCACAACGTCGTTGGCCCCGGCGGCGCCCGCGAACTCCTCTGGCTCGAGCGCCGGGAAGGCTACATCGAAAACTTCCTGCAGAGCTTCGGCCTGGAGCCCGGCGACTGCCTCATCGCCTTCTCGCACGGCGGCACGAACGCCGCGGCCATTGAGGCGGCGCTCTATGCCAAGGCGCGGCGGATGACGGTGATCAGCGTCTCCTCCCACGCCAACGCCGCCATCGCCCCAGCGAGCCACTCCAGCGGCAAGCGCCTCAGCGACGCCGCCGACATCGCCATCGACAACTGCGTGCCGCCCGAAGATGCCCTGGTGGACGTCGGCCGCCCGGAGCGCGTCGCGGCCGGCTCCACCATGGCCGCCGTCTTCATCGCCATGTCTCTCGTCGCCGAGACCGGCGCCCGGCTGGCCGCCCGCGGTATCCACCCGCCCACCTTCGTCTCGCCCAACGTCGCCGGCGTGGGCCAGGACCACAACCTGCGCGTCTTCGACGCCTACTCCGACATGCTCTTCGCGCGGCCCCCGCGGCACTATGGCCAACGCTGATTCGCGGCTCAGCCCGCGCCTGCTCAGCACCGCCGCCTGCGCCGGCATGCTGGTGTTCGGCATCGTCATGGCCCTCGTCGGCGCGCTGCTGCCCGCCCTCGCCGCGCGGCTGTCGTTCGACGTCGGCCGCGCCGGCGCCCTGTTCCTCTGGATGAACTCCTCCATGCTCGCCTGCAGCCTGCTGCTCGGCGCCCTGATGGATTGCTATGGCCTCAAGGCCCCGCTGGCCGCCGGGCCGTTCCTTACCGCCGCCGCCCTGCTGCTGTTCCACCGCGCCGCATCCTTCGAAGCGCTGCTGCCCGCCGCCGCCCTGCTCGGCGCCGGCGGCGCTGCCGTCAACGCCGGCTCCAATACCCTCATCGCCGACCTCCACCCTGACCCCGCCCGCAAGAGCGCCGCCCTGAACCTCCTGGGCGTCTTCTTCGGCTTCGGCGCGCTGCTGCTCCCGCTGGGCCTCGGCGCTGTCGTCGCCTCGGCCGGCGCCGCGCCCGTGCTGGCCGCCGCCGCCGCGCTCTGCCTGGCCGCGGGCCTCTACTCTTCCCTGCCCCGCTACCCCGCACCCAAGCGGCGCGACGGCCTGCGCCTGCGCGAGGTGCCGGCCCTGCTGCGCGCCCCCACCCTGGCCCTGGCCGGACTGTTGCTGTTCTTCGAATCCGGCGTCGAGTTCACGCTCGGCGGCTACCTGACGCTCTTCCTCACCCGCCACGCGGGTCTCTCCATCCCCGCCGCCTCCTGGGTGCTCGCCGGCTACTGGGCGGCGCTCATGCTCGCCCGGGTCCTGCTCAGCCGCCTGCTGCCCGGCCGCGACCCGCACGCCACCGTGCTCGCCTGCGCCCTGGCCTCCGCCGCCGCCACGCTCCTCGCCGCCGCCACGCCAGCCTGGCTGGCCGCTGCCGCCCTGGTCGCCGCCGGCGCCGCGCTGGCCGGCATCTTCCCCACCGTCCTCGGCATCCTCGGCGCCCGCTTCCAGCAGCGCTCCGGCACCGTGTTCGGCCTCGTCATGGCCCTCGCCCTCTGCGGCGGCATCTCGATGCCCTGGGCCGCGGCGCACATCGCCTCCGGCCCCGGCCTGCCCTGGGTGCTGGCGCTGGTCGCCGCCGCCTTCTGCGCCATCGCCGCCCTCAGCCTCAGGCTGCGCGCCTCCGCCCGCCCCTCATAGCTCCCGGATCCGGATGTTGCGGAACCGAACCTCCATCCCCGTCCCGGCGTGCACCTGCAGCGCGATCACGCCGCGCTGCACCAGCCCGGCCTCAGTTTCCGTGTAGTCGATGATCTGTGTTCCGTCCAGCCCCAGCACCACGCGCAGGCCCTCGGCCCGGATCGTGTACGTGTGCCACGCCGTCTTGTCCAACCGCGCCAGGAACTCCGCCGGCGCCTGCGCCAGGATCCGCCTGCGGCGGGATTCGTCGTAGAGCGCCCCCCAGTACTTGTCGCCGATGTCGGCCTGGTAGCCGGACAACTCGTGCGGGATGGACGCCGTCACGCTGCGGAACTGGATGCCGCTGTTGCCCACCCCGTTCACCAGCCGGAAGTCGACCGACAGCTCGAAGTTCTCGAACGAGTCCTTCGTCCGCAGGAAGTCGTTCCACTTCTGCCCCGCGTGCCGGCCGCGGATCACGCCGTCCACCACGCTCCACAAGCCCGGCGTGTCCTGCACCCAGCCGTCCAGGCTCTTGCCGTCGAACAGCGGCCGCCACGCCCCCGCGCCCGCCGCCGGCCAGGATGCGGCCGCCGCCGCCGTCAGCGAAAGAAAGGACCTGCGCTTCATCACCGCTTCACCTCCATCGGAAGGCCCGGCGCCCTACCAGCGCCGCGCCCACTCCCGCATCGATTCTACAGCCGCCAGCGCCGTCTGCACATGCAGGTCCACCGTGTCGTCGATCTGCCGCGCATACCCGCCCGCCAGCACCACCGCCACCGGGATGTGCTTGCGCAGCGCCGTGTCGAAGATCAGCCGGTCCCGCAGCAGCAGCCCTTCCTTCGTCAACGAGAGCCCGCCCAACTGGTCGTCGAAATACGGATCCGTGCCCGCCACGAAGAACACGATCTCCGGCCGGAAGCCCAGCACCGCCGTCTCGTAGACCGGACGCAGGTGCGCCAGGTACTCGGCGTCGGCCGCGCCGTCCGGCAGGTGGATGTCCACCGTGGAGGGCGGCTTCTCGCTCGGGTAGTTCTTGAAGTGGTGGATGGAGAGCGTGAACACGCTCGGGTCGCGGCCGAAGATGGACGCGGTGCCGTTGCCGTGGTGGACGTCGCAATCCACCACCAGCGCCGACTTGACCACGCCCTCCCGCTGCAGCACCCGCACCGCCACCGCCACGTCGTTCACGGCGCAGAACCCCTCGCCGTGCCCGGCAAAGGCGTGGTGGAACCCTCCGCCGATGTTGAACCCGATGCCGCGCCGCAGCGCCAGCCGCGCCGCCAGCAGCGTGCCGCCGGCCGCCAGGAAAAACGCCTCCACCATCCGGCGCGAGTAAGGCACTTCCAGCTTCAGGATGTCGTGGTAAGTCAGCGTGCCCGTTTCGAGCTTCTTCACCCACGCCGGCGTGTGCACCAGCAGCAGTTGCTCGCGCGTCGCCGGGGCTGGCGTGCGGAAGTCCGACGCATCGGCCAGGCCGCGGCTCAGCAGGCGGTGCCGGATCAGGCGGTATTTCTGGCTGGGAAAGACGTGGTCTCCGAAGTGCGGATCGTAGCCGTCGTGAAAGACCAGCGGAAACGGCAGCTTCATGGCAGGACGGGCGGCATCATTCGCCGGCCTGCAGCGCCGTAAGGATGCCCAGCCGGTAGATGTCCTCCGCCGTGCAGCCGCGGGACAGGTCGTTGGCGGGCTTATTGAAGCCCTGGAACAGCGGGCCGGTGCAGACGGCGCCGCCGAGGCGCTCCACCAGCTTCACGCCGATGTTGGCGCTGCCGGCGTCCGGAAAGATCAGCGTGTTCGCCCGCCCCGCTACGGTGGAGCCGGGCGCCTTCGAGCGGCCCACCGCTTCCACCAGCGCGGCGTCGGCCTGCAGCTCTCCGTCCACGTGCAGGTCCGGGCGGCGCGCTTCGACGATGCGCCGCGCCTCGATCACCTTGTTGGCCAGCGGGTGCTTGGCCGAGCCCTTCGTGGAAAACGACAGCAGCGCCACCACCGGCTCCACGCCGATGACGTTGCGCGTGGTTTCGGCCGTCGCAATGGCGATGTCGGCCAACTGCGCCGGCGTCGGGTCGATCATCAGCGCCGGGTCCGCCATCGCCAGCACGCCGCCCGCGCCGCATTCCAACGCGTGGGTGCAAATGATCATCACGCCGGACGCGGTCTTGATGTCCGTGCGCATGCCCACCGTCATGTGCGCCGCGCGGAAGGTCTCCGCCGTGGTCGTCGCCGCGCCGCCGACAAAGCCGTCCGCCTCGCCGGAGGCCACCATCAGGCCCGCGAACACCAGCGGGTTCAGCGCCATCTTGCGTGTCTCCATCTCCGTGATGCCGCGCGAGCGCCGGCGGTCGAACAGGATGCGCGCGTAGTCGTTCAGCTTCGGGTTGTTCTCCGGCTGCTCCACCACCACGCACGACGCCACCTGCCCCTGCGGCCGCCCCATCAGGATCGGAATCGCCAGCTCTTCCGTGCACAGCCGCGACGCCGCCGCGATGACGCGCGGGTCCTCCCCCTCCGGGAAGGCGATGCGCTTCTTCTTCATCTGGCGCTGCAGACGCGCGGTCTGCTTGTCGAAATACGCTCGGGCGGACTCCGGAACCTGCATGAAGTAACCATTCTAAACCCGCCCGCCAAAGAGCATCGCGCCCGGCCACGTTCCTGACTACAATCAAGAGGGAATTCCCGTTCCCTCGCCGATCTGCGGCGATGCGGCACATGTTCAACAGGAAGGTATCATCATGCGGAAGAAGATTACGGTAGTAGGCGCCGGCAATGTCGGCGCAAATTGCGCCTTGCGTATCGCCGGTAAGGAACTGGCGGACGTGGTCCTTGTCGACATCGTCGAAGGCGTGCCCCAGGGAAAAGGCCTCGACATCCTGCAGTCCGGCCCGGTGGAAGGCTACGACGTCATGGTCACCGGCTCGAACGACTATGAACCCACGGCCAACTCCGACATCGTCATTATCACCGCCGGCTTCCCCCGCAAGCCCGGCATGAGCCGCGACGACCTTCTGATGGCGAACTACGAGATCGTGAAGAACGCCACCGAGCAGGCCGTCAAGTACTCCCCCAACGCGTACCTGATCCTCGTCACCAACCCGCTCGACGCCATGTGCTGGGTGGCCCAGCAGGTGTCGAAGTTCGCGCGCAACCGCGTCATCGGCATGGCCGGCGTGCTCGACACCGCCCGCTACCGGACCTTCATCGCCATGGAGCTCGACGTGTCGGTGGAAAGCATCACCGCGCTCGTCCTCGGCGGCCACGGCGACACCATGGTGCCCATCGTGCGCCTCACCACCGTCGGCGGCATCCCCATTACCGAACTGCTGCCCAAGGAGCGCATCGACGCGCTGGTGGACCGCACGCGCAACGGCGGCGCCGAGATCGTCAAGTACCTCAAGACCGGCAGCGCCTACTACGCCCCGTCCGCCGCCGCCGTCGAGATGGCCGAATCCATCATCAAGGACAAGAAGAAAGTGCTGCCCTGCGCCGCCATGCTGGAAGGCGAGTATGGCCACCAGGGCATCTTCGTCGGCGTGCCCGTGAAGATCGGCGCCGGCGGCATCGAGAAGGTCTACGAGGTCAGCCTCCAGCCGGAAGAAAAGGCCCAGCTCGACAAGAGCGCCGCCGCCGTCCAGGAGCTGATCGACGTCCTGAAGCAGAAGACCGGCCAGTAAACACCGCGCTTCGAATCGGAAACCCCGCCCGCCGCTCTCCCCGCGGCGGGCTTTCTTTTTCTCCGCCACCCGCCGCGCTCGCTACGCCCCTCGGTCCTCTCCGCCCCGCGCCCACAGTGGGGCCACGGCCTCCTCTCCGTTCCCCTCGGCCCTCCCCGCCGCGCGCGACGCAATTGAGCCGCAGCCTCCTCTCCGTTCCCATCGGCACTCCCCGCCTCGCGCCCACAATAGGGCCGCACCTTCGGCCCTCTCCGCCCGCGCCCACAATAACGCCGCCCGCCGCGCTCTCTGCGTCCCTCACCCCTCCCCGCCGCGCGCGACGCAATTGAGCCGCCTCCTCCTCTCTGTTCCCCTTGACCCTTCCGGCCCCCCGCCCCACAATAGGGCCGCAGCCTCCTCAACGTGTGTAGTGTGCGTGTTCCAGATGGAGGCTTCTATGTTCGAATCCAACAAGGACCTCATCCGCCGCGGCCTGGATGAGATCTGGAACAAGGGGGACCTCTCCCTCATCGATCGCGTCTTCGCTCCGGGCTACGTCTTCCGCCATCCGAACTTTCCCGAGCCGCTGGCCGGGCCGGAGGGCTACCGCAACTTCGTCCAGGCTTACCGGCACGCCTTCCCGGACCTCCACATCTCCCTCAACGAGCTCATCGCCGAAGGCGAGATGGTCGTCTGCCGGTGGAGCGCGGTCGGCACTCACGACCGCGAACTGCGTACCTCCTCGCTGGTCGCCCCGCCCACGCACCACCAGGTGCTATGGAGCGGCGTCACCATCAGCACGGTCCGGGACGGCATGATCCTCGACGACCTCATGTACTCCGACACGCTCGGCCTGCGCATGCAGCTCGGGTGGGTGCTCGAACGCCACGAAGCGCCAGCCCGCGCCTGAGCGCCGCGGCCCGCGCAAAATAACGGATTACCACGCTACAGGTATCGCCTCCAAACCGCCGATCGTATAGAATACAGACTTATTTGGAGGCAGAACTTTGGACGAAACAACAGTCAGGATTGCCAGCGGCGTTCTTGCCGTGCTCTGCGTCGTCGCCATCATCTTGCGCCGCAAGTCGAAGAAGAAAGCCTCGGAACAGGACGACTTCTAGACAAGTGCGCGCCTCCGCGCGGAGGGCCGCAAGGCGAACCGTGCGGCCAGGTCATCTCACCGATCCCGTCGATCCGCTCTCTCCCCGAACATGCCAAAAGCGAAATCCACTCCGGCCGAGGCGCCGCAGATCTCCGAACGCCACGCCTGCTACCGCCTCTCCATCCGCCCCTCCGAGATCCACCGCTGGGGGGTCTTCGCCGAGGAGTTCATTCCCATGGGCCGCAAGATCATCGAATACACCGGCGAGCGAATCAGCCGCCGCGAGACCGCCCGGCGGGCCGGCAGGAAGCTGAACTACCTCTTCACCCTGGATAGCTACTGGACACTCGACGGCAGCGTCGGCGGCAGCGGCGCGGAGTTCATCAACCACTCCTGCACGCCCAACTGCTACGCCTGGATCCTCAAGGGCCACATCCTCTACATGGCCGAGCGGGACGTCCAGGCCGGCGAGGAACTCACCATCGACTACCGCTTCGATCCCGACGTGCCGAAGGTCCCGTGCGGCTGCGGCTCCTCCGGCTGCCGCGGCACCATCAACCTGAAGAAGGAAAAGAAGCCGCGCCGGGCCGCCGCGAAGAAGTCCGCTACCAGGGGAAAGCAGAAGAAGGCCGCCACCTGAGCTCGCCCTGGCGCTCCAGCGCCAGCAGCCGGTTGTATTTCGCCAGCCGCTCCGACCGCGTCACCGACCCCACCTTGATCTGCCCCGCCCCCGAGGCGCACGCCAGGTCCGCCAGGAAACTGTCCTCGGTCTCCCCGCTGCGCGCCGACACCACCGCCTGCCAGCCGGCGCGCCGCGCCAGCCCCAGCACCTCGAAGGCCTCCGTCAGCGTTCCGATCTGGTTCATCTTCACGAGCACGGCGTTGGCCGCCTGCTCCGCGATGCCGCGACCGACGCGTGCCGGGTTGGTGGTGAAGAAGTCGTCGCCCACCAGTTGCAGCTTCGCGCCCAGCCGCGCGGTCAGTTCCCGCCAGCCTTCCCAGTCGTCCTGCTCCAGGCCGTCCTCGAGCGAGCGGATGGGGTAGCTCGCCGCCCACCGCTCATAGAGCGAGATCAGCTCGCCGGCGGGCAGCGAGCGGCCTTCCGAGCGCAGGTGGTACGCGCCGGCTTCGTAGAAGTGGGAGGCCGCCGCGTCAATGGCGATGGACACCTGCTCGAGCGGCCGGCAGCCGGCCGTCTCGATGGCGCGGGTCAGCACCTCCAGGGCCTCTTCGTTCGAGGCCAGCACGGGCCCCCAGCCGCCCTCGTCGGCGACGCCGGTCAACAGGCAGCCGCGGCGGTCCAGGTGCTCGCGCGCGGCGCGGTGGATGGC
>DAHVTI010000111.1 GCA_027324255.1 Bryobacterales bacterium
TCGGACTACCTGAGAGGATCCGTGGAAATCGAGGCTAGTCAAAGAACGCGCTTGGATCAGGCTCCTGCAAGCAACTCACGCACGCTCCAGACGTGATCCGTGATCCCCGTCTCCATCGCGGGCGTGACCCTCAGCGTGACCCTCAGCGACTTGTGGACGCGGCAGAAGTTGTAGTAGGCGAAGTGCAAGCAGAGCGCGGCCCACAGATTTTCCCACTTCTTTGAGAAGGCGTTGGTCAACCGCGTCAAGCGGCGGATCTGCATACGCATCGTGAGATTCTGGCGCTCCGCGATGGACGTGCAGATGCGCTTCGGGTCGGGATCACCCAACACTGGCACAACCTCCGTATCAACCATATCGGTCGGGGAGTAGCGCGATTCCTTGTCTCGCGGCGTCGCGTACACCTTGACAAGTTGGGCGTAGTCCACGCGGTCTGAAAGGGTGCTGTCGATTGCGCTGATGTAGGGCTTGAAGCCATCCGTCGTGATCTGGAAGCGCCGGCACGCCGCCGCGCGTAAGGGCTTCTACAATAGGAAAGTGGCATTTCTTCCCATTGACGAACAACTCGCCTACCTGCGCAAAGGCTTCGCCGAAATCATCCGCGAAGAGGACCTGAAAGAGCGTCTGCAGCTCTGCGAGAAGGAGCAGCGGCAGTTGCGGATCAAGGTCGGCTTCGACCCCACGGCGCCGGACCTTCACCTCGGCCACACAGTCCTGATCCGCAAGATGAAGCACTTCGAGGATCTGGGCCACCGCGTGATCTTCGTCATCGGCGACGCCACGGGACTCATCGGCGACCCGACGGGACGCAACACGCTGCGCCCGCCGATGACGCGGGCCGAGATTGAACGCAACGCGGAAACCTACAAGGCCCAGGTCTTCAAGATCCTGGACCCGGAAAAGACGGAGGTCCGCTTCAACTACGAGTGGCTGGGCCAGTTGCGCTTCGAGGACATGATCCGGCTGGCTTCGAAGTACACCGTGGCGCAGATGCTGGAGCGCGACGACTTCACGAAGCGCTACCAGTCGGCGACGCCGATCTCGATCCACGAACTGCTCTACCCGCTGGCGCAGGCCTTCGACTCGGTGGCCCTGGAGGCCGACGTCGAACTGGGCGGCACGGACCAGAAGTTCAACCTGCTGGTGGGCCGCGAGATCCAGCGCGACTACGGCCAACTGCCGCAGATCATCGCCACGACGCCGCTGCTGGAAGGACTGGACGGCGTCGAGAAGATGTCGAAATCGAAGGGCAACTACGTCGGCATCACGGAGCCCGCGCCGGAGATGGTGAAGAAGCTGATGACCATTTCCGACGACCTGATGTGGCGATACTTCGAACTGCTCACGGACCTGACGATGGCGGAGATTGCGGCGCTGAAGACCAGCGGCCGGAATCCGCGCGACATCAAGCTGGAACTGGCCGGACGGATCGCGGCCGACTTCCACCCCGCGGACGAGGCCAAAGCGGCCCGCGAGCAGTGGCTGCACGACGTGAGCCAGGGACAGGCGCCGGAAGACCTGCCGCTGGTCGCGGCCGCGGACCCGCGCCTGAAGCAGTGCCTGCTGCAGACGGGACTGGCGCCCTCCGGGACCGAGGCCGACCGCCTGATCAAGGCCGGGGCGGTGTCGGTGAACCAGCAGGTGGTCCGGATGCCTTCGCACCGCCTGGAGGCGGGCGAGCACATTCTGCGCTCCGGCAAGAGATGGGCCCGCATTCAGGTGTGACCGGATGCTGCGCCCGCGCGACACCTTCGCGTTGAGCCTCGACGCGCTGCGGGCGCACAAGCTGCGCAGCGCGCTGACGGTGCTCGGGTTGACGATGGGCGTCGCGACGCTGATCACGGTGGTGACCATCATCCAGGGGGCGAACGTCTACGTGGAGACGAAGATCGCCAACCTGGGCGCGGACGTCTTCCAGATGGCGCGCACGCCGTTCGCGGTGACGGACTTCGAGATCGTCATCAAGGCCCTGCGCCACAAGCGCGTTTTCATGGAAGACTTCCTGGCGGTGCGCGACGCCTGCGCCGATTGCGTGATTGCCGGCGCGTCGGGCACGGCGCAGGTGCGCGCGAACTTCGGGGAGATCGAAGTGCAGGACGTGAACCTGACCGGCCAGACGGCGACGATGGCCGGCATCGATTCGCGAACGGTGGAACTGGGCCGTTATTTCTCGCAGATCGAAGACCGGCAGGCAACCCCCGTGTGCCTGATCGGCGCCACTCTGCGCGAGCGCTTCTTTCCGGGCCTGGACCCGTCGGGCCGCACCATCAAGCTGGGCGGCAGGGAGTTCACGGTGATCGGCCTGTTCGAGAAAAACGGTGCGGTCCTCGGCCAGGACACCGACAACTTCGCCGTGATCCCGCTGGGCACATTCCTGCAGATGCGCGGGCAGCGCACCTCGCTGACCATCAGCGTCAAGGTGCCGAACGATCCGGCGCGATTCGAGCGCGCCATGGACCAGGCGCGGCAGATCCTGCGGGCCAGAAGGCACATCCGCCCCGGGCAGGAGGAGGACTTCTACATCGGGACGAAGGACTCCTACATCCAGCTTTGGAACCAGATCTCCGGCGCCTTCTTCGCCGTGTTCCTCCTGGTCAGCTCCATCAGCGCGTTCGTGGGCGGCATCGTGATCATGAACGTGATGCTGGTAAGCGTGACGGAAAGGACGAAGGAGATCGGCATCCGGCGGGCGATGGGCGCGACGGAGGTGGATATCCTGCGGCAGTTCCTGACCGAGAGCGTGCTGCAGTGCCTGGCGGGCGGCGCGGCGGGCATCAGCCTGGGCTTCCTCTGCGCGGAGATGCTGAACCGCTTCACCTCCTTTCCGGCCGCGGTGCAGGGCAAGGTGGCGATGCTCGGCATCTTCATCGCCTCGGCCATCGGCCTGTTTTTCGGCATCTACCCGGCATCCCGCGCGGCGAAACTCGACCCGGTGGAGGCGCTCAGAGCGGAATAGCCATGACAGCCGCGGAGTTCCGGGAAAACCTGCTGGTCTCGCTCGACACGCTGCGGGCGCACAAAGTGCGCAGCGGGCTGACGCTGCTGGGCATCGTCATCGGGGTGACCTCGGTGATCAGCGTGGCGGCGATCATCGGCGGGCTGAACCGCTTCATCGCCGGCAAGGTGGAGAAGCTGGGATCTCGATCCTATTTCGTCTCGCGCTTCCCTTTCGGCACCGACCCCACCCGCATGCCGGAGAAGATCCGGCTGAGGCGCTACCTGCAGTACAGCGACGCGGACAGGATCCGGGCCACATCGCCGGCCGTGGACAAAGTGAGCGCGCTCGGAACGCGGGCGTCCTTTTTCGGCGCCAGCAACGACATCCGGTACGGCGGGCAGCGGGTGGAGCGGGTGATCCTGCGCGGCGCAAACGCCGACTACTGCGACATCATCCCCATGTTCGTGGTGGAGCAGGGCCGCATGTTCACGCCGGCCGAGGACGAGCGGGCTGCGCCGGTGATCCTGCTCGGCTCCTCGATCGCCGATTCGCTGTTCGGCGCGGCCAACCCCGTCGGCAAGTCGGTGCTGCTGAACGGATCGCCCTACGAGGTGATCGGGGTGTTCGCCAAGGACGAAGGGCTGTTGGGCGGCCCCGGCGTGGACCAGTTCGCGCTGATTCCGCTGACCACGTTCCGCAAGCACAACCCGGACATCAAGGAGGTGGTGCTGATTTTCACCGCCCGGCGGGACGCCACCATGGAGGAGGCCATGGACCAGGTGGAAGAGGCGCTGCGGCGCATCCGGCACGTGCCCCACAATGCCGGGAACGACTTCGAGATCTTCAGCTCCGACTTCCTGACGAACCTGTGGAACCAGCTCACCGGAGCGATTGTCATCCTGACGTCGGTGATCAGCTCCATCGGGCTGCTGGTGGGCGGCATCGGGGTGATGAACATCATGCTGATCTCGGTGACGGAGCGGACGCGGGAGATCGGCGTGAGAAAGGCGATCGGCGCGCGGGAGTCCGACATCCGGGTGCAGTTCCTGCTGGAGGCCGTGACGCTGACCATGACCGGCGGGATTCTCGGCGTGGCGGCCGGCTACCTGATCGCCTGGGGCATTCGCTCGACGATCCCTTCCATTCCGGCCGCGGTCTCGCCCTTCTGGACGGCGATGGGGGTCGCGCTGTCGGCCGCCGTCGGACTGTTTTTCGGCTACTGGCCGGCCGACCGGGCGGCGCGGCTCGACCCGATTGTCAGCCTGCGCTACGAATAAACGGCCCGGAAAGAGCCGAGCCTCCTAGAATAGAGAGATGCCACGCAAGAAGGTCGAGTGGAAAATCAAGAATGAGCTGCTGCGCCTCGGCGAGCGCACGCTGCTGTGCGGCGTGATTCCGGTGACGCCCGAGCAGGGCGGCCCGGGCTCCTACGAGGACCCCGATCGCGCCTTCGTCCGCGCCACGGAACTGGTGGACGCCGGCGCGGATTTCATCGAGGTGGGCGCCGAGTGCCTGCGGCCGGGCTGGCAGAAGGTGGAAGAGGCCGAGGAACTCCGCCGGCTGGTGCCGGTGTTGAAGCGGCTGAAGGGGCGCCTGCCGGTGCCGGTGTGCGTCGAGACTTACAAAGCGGCGGTGGCCGAGAAGGCGCTGGAGCACGGCGCGACCATCATTCGCGACCCGAGCGGCCTGACGCTGGAGCAGGACCTGGCGAAAGTGGTGATGCAGCACGACGCGGGGTTCATCCTGCAGCATATGCGTGGCACGCCGCAGACCTGGTCGAAGCTGGGCGCGTGGAAGGACCCGGCCAGCCTGGTGACCGCCGAGCTGACAGCGGCCCTGAACCGCGCCGGGCGCATGGGCGTGGAGCGCAACCGGCTGGTGATCGACCCGGGCTTCGGGATGGGCAAGCGCAAGGAGTCCAACACGGAGCTGCTGGTGGCGCTGGACGAATTTCACAAGCTGCGGCTGCCCGTGATGGTGAGCCCCTCAGGCCAGCAGTTCGACGCCGAGATTCCGGTGGAACCCTGTGAAGCGACGACCATCGCCGCCGCCACCATGGCCGTGCTGCGCGGGGCGCACATCGTGCGCGTGCTCGACGTGGCCTCCGTGCGTCCGGCGGTGCTGGTGGCCGATCAGGCCCTGAGGGGGTGACATGCGCGCAGCCCTGGCCGCGTTGACGCTGCTGACGGCGGCCGGCGCCGACTACCTGGTGCGCCCTCCGGCCGAGAAAACGGCGCTGACGGCCGAGGGCGGCGAGGTGACGCTGGGCAACGGACTGCTGCGGCGCACGTGGCTCGTCAAGCCCGATTGCGCCACGGTGGGCTACGACAACCTCATCACCGGCGAGGCGTTGATCCGCGGCGTGAAGCCGGAAGCGCGGCTGACGCTGGACGGGGTGGAGAGAGCCGTGGGCGGACTGGAAGGACAGCCGGACTACGCCTACCTGCGAAGAGACTGGATCGGATTGCTGGCCGCCGGCCCGGGCGCCATCCACTGCACGGGCTACGAGCCGGCGGAGATCCGCCCTACGATGGAGTGGAAGCGCGTGCGCCACGCCCCGGCGGCAGCCTGGCCGCCCAAGGGCGCGGGCGTGGTCTTCCACTACGACTCCGGCGACGGGATCAGGGTAGATGTCCATTACGAGATGTACGACGGCATCCCGGCTTTGTCGAAGTGGCTGGTGGTTTCCAACAGCGGTGCGCGGGCGGTGCGCGTGAACCGGTTTGCGAGCGAGATCCTGGCCGTGGTGGAGCAGGATTCGGCCGTGGATGCGGCCACCCCGCCGCCCGCGGCGCTGCACGTCGAGAGCGACTACTCCTTCCATGGCATGGATGCGCGCACGGCCAACCGTACGACGGTGTGGCTGCCGGACCCGGACTACGCGACGCAGGTGAACTACGAGCGGAAGTCGCCGGTGCTGTTGGAGTCGCGGCCGCCGCTGGGCCCCAACGTGCTGCTGCAGCCCGGCGCGAAACTGGAGACCTTCCGCACCTACGAGCTGGCCTTCGACAGCACGGATCGTGAGCGCAACGGACTGGCGCAGAGGCGGCTGTACCGGACCGTTGCTCCGTGGGCGTTGGAGAACCCCATCCTGATGCACGTCAGGCAGTCCGACCCCGAAACGGTGAAACGCGCCATCGACCAATGCGCGGAAGTTGGTTTCGAGATGGTGATCCTCAGCTTCGGCAGCCGCTTCAACGCCGAGAACGAAGACCCCGCCTACCTGGCGCAGTTGAAAGCGCTGGCCGGCTACGGGCGTTTAAAAGGCGTCGAACTGGGCGGCTATTCGCTTCTGGCCAGCCGGAAAATCAGCGAAGAGACGGACGTGATCCACCCGCGGACCGGCAAGCCGGGCGGAGCGATCTTCGGCAACTCGCCGTGCCTGGTGAGCCGCTGGGGCGAAGAGTACTTCCGCAAGCTCTACAAGCTGTTTGAGACGACCGGTTTCGCGGTGTTGGAGCACGACGGCTCCTATCCCGGCGACGTGTGCGCTTCCACGCGGCATCCCGGCCATGAAGGGCTGGAGGATTCGCAATGGCGGCAGTGGGAGAAGATCCGGGACTTCTACCGCTGGTGCCGCGGGCGGGGCATCTACCTGAACGTGCCGGACTGGTACTTCCTGAACGGCTCCAGCAAGACGGGCATGGGCTACCGCGAAACGAATTGGAGCCTGCCGCGCGAAAGGCAGTTCATCCTGGCCCGGCAGAACATCTACGACGGCACCTGGACCAAGACGCCAAGCATGGGCTGGATGTTCGTGCCGCTCACGCAGTACCACGGCGGCGGGGAGGCGGCCACGCTGGAGCCGCTGAAGGATCACCTGGACGCCTACGAGCAGCACCTGGCGCAGAACCTTGGGTTCGGGGTGCAGGCCTGCTACCGCGGCCCGCGGCTGTTCGACTCCAAGGAGACGAAGGCCGTGGTGAAGCGGTGGGTGGATTTCTACAAGCAGCACCGCGAGATCCTGGAATCGGACGTGATCCACCTGCGGCGTCCGGACGGGCGCGATTGGGACGGACTGCTACACGTGAATCCGCGGGCGAAGGAGCGGGGGCTGGCCTTTCTGTTCAACCCGCTGGCGAAGCCGGTCCAGAGGAAAGTCCGGCTGCCGCTCTATTACACGGGCCTGACGGACACGGCGTCGGTGAGCGTGAACGGGTGCCGGGCGCAGACCCAGCGGCTCGGGCGCGACTACGCCATCGAGACCGCGGTGACGATTCCCGCGAACGGCCGGATCTACATCGTGGTGCAGGCGAAATAGGGCCCTCCCCCCCAGCATCGACATCGGAGAGACCAGCGTGGGCAAGTCCATGGTGCGGCAGCGTAAGCCGCCCTCTCAGACTTGGCGCACCTTCTTGGAGAATCACGTCAAAACGATGGTCTCCGTAGACCTCTTCACCGTGCCGACGATCCGGTTCCAGGTGCTGTACGTCTTCCTGGTGCTGGCTCACGAGTGGCGCCGCATCCTGCATTTCCATGTGACAGCCCATCCCACGGCAGAGTGGGCCGCGCAGCAATTGCGAGAGGCGTTCCCCTTTGATGAAACCCCGCAATACCTGCGCCGTGACCGGGACTGATCCGAGACTACGTCGACTACTACCAACTCGATCGCACCCACGATTCGCTGGAAAAGGACGCTCCGAATCGCCGGCCGGTCGAGCAGAAACCGGTAGAGAATGCCGTTCTGGTCTCAATGCCGCGACTGGGTGGGCAGCACCATCGGTACGGGTGGCGCAAGGCAGCGTAGAGCCTTTACGATTTGAAATTGCCTGGCGTGGCCGTCCCAGAAATCAATGAGAACCCAATGAGCTGATGTTCTCGTGCAGGGCGGGTGTCCCGAAGGATGCGGGCACAGCCGCAAGTCTGTGCTGTTTGTGCGGCCTTCTCAGAAATCCATGCTCGACGGATGCCCATTCCACCGTTGCGGACGCGGACGCGAAAGAGAGCGAACGTTACACTGCCGCGTTTCGCGGCGCGGATTGGATTCTGGCTACGGACAGGCGTGGACTTCAAAGTTCCGGCGATCCTACCGTCTTGCCAGCCTCCGCGAACCGCCGCGGAGTTAATTCAAAGCCACTTGTCAGTCCCGAGATGGTAGGGGATCCATGATGCTGGATGTCGCCACGTCAATCCATAGGGCGAGCCCAATTCCGATAGCATTTGCCACGTAATCGACCGGATCGTATGTGTTGGACATCACCTTAAAACCATCCGCGGCCTCGAACACGTCGACTACTGCTAGCCCGAGGCCCGCCGTCACCAGCCTTCCGAATTTGAGGCGAATGGGCACATGCGTGAGGATGAAATAGACCGCGAACGAGCCGGCGATGTTGCCGCCGTAGCTGTGGACAAGTTCCATGTGTGGCCCGGAGTAGCGTCCTTCCAACACAAGCCCAATCACCCCCAACAGAGCGAATACAACGTTCCGCGTTTCCGTAGACACGATAACTTCCTTTGGTGCTATTCGTCGAATAGGTTAACAGCCTGTGGTTTCGGAAGTCCTGGAACCTGTGGGCAGACAATCTCCAGCTTGCGCCACCTCTCCGCCTTCAGGCTCATCTTGTGTGAGAATCGCCCATTCCCTCAGGCTCAACTTGTATGAGACAAGACTCCCCCTAGCCACTCGCAGCCGGGTCGCCTATAATAAGGCCAATCTGTAGATTGGAGGCAGGCCCGGGATGCAAGCCAGCCCGAACGTGCCGCCCATGTCGGCGGCCCAGTATGCACACGACGAACGCCCTCAGCGCGTCGTCAACGATTTCAGTATTCAGGTAGCCACCGTGAATGGCTCCGGGAGCCAGACGGCGAACATCGTCCTGATGCGCTCCATCTTCCAGATGGGCGTGCCGGTGTCGGGGAAGAATCTCTTTCCGTCGAACATCGCGGGACTGCCCACCTGGTTCACCATCCGCGCCAGCTGCGAAGGCTACATCGGCCGCAAGAAGGAGATCGACTTCTGCGTGGCCATGAACCCGGAGACGGCGCAGGAAGACGTCATGAAGCTGGAGCCGGGGGCCGCCGTCGTCTATGACGCGCCTCTCCGGTTGAACGAACTGCGCCACGACCTCCACTTCTATCCGGTCCCGTTCGACCAACTGGTGGGACCGGTCTGCCCCGAGCCCAAGCTGCGCAAACTCGTGCGCAACATGATCTACGACGGCGTGGTGGCGCACCTGCTCGGCATCGACCTGGAAGAGACGCGGAAGGCGCTCTACAAGCAGTTCGGAGAGCGCAAGCGCAAAGCGGCCGAGATGAACTGGGGCGCTGTGGTGGCCGGCAGGGACTATGCCGCGGCGCACCTCGAAAAGACGGACCCGTTCGCCATCGAGCCGATGGACCGCACTGCCGGCAAGCTGATTATCGAAGGCAATACGGCCGCCGCGCTGGGCTGCCTGTTCGCCGGCGTCACCGTCCTCACCTGGTATCCCATCACTCCCTCTTCGAGCCTGGCGGAGGCGCTGATCCACTACCTGGGCCGCTACCGCCACGACGGCGAGACCGGCAAGGCCACCTATGCCGTGGTGCAGGCCGAAGACGAATTGGCTTCCATCGGGATGGCCGTGGGCGCCGGTTGGGCCGGCGCGCGCTCCATGACCTGCACCTCCGGACCCGGCATCTCGTTGATGTCCGAATTCATCGGGCTCGCCTACTACGCCGAGATCCCGGTGGTGATCATCGACGTGCAACGCGTGGGCCCTTCCACCGGGCTGCCGACGAGGACGATGCAGGGCGACATCCTTTCCAACGCGCTGGTTTCGCACGGCGACACCATGCATCCCGTGCTCTTCCCGTCGTCGCCCGAGGAGTGCTTCACCATGGCGCAGGCGGCTTTCGACCTGGCCGAGCAGTTCCAGACCCCCGTCTTCGTGAACATGGACCTCGACCTCGGCATGAACAACTGGATGTCGGATGCGCTGCCCTATCCGGAGACCCCGCTGCAGCGGGGCAAGGTGCTGACGGCGGCGGACCTGGAGCGGCTCGGCGGCTTCGCGCGGTACAAGGACGTGGACGGCGACGGCGTGCCGTACCGCACGCTGCCCGGCACACGCCATCCCAAGGCGGCCTACTTCACGCGCGGCACGGGTCACAACGAGTTCGCCGTGTACAGCGAGCGCGAGGACGACTGGATCCAGAACATGGACCGGTTGGCCCGCAAGCTGGAGACGGTGCGCGGCAGGCTGCCGGCGCCGGACACGCAGCTTGCCGGCGGCGCGAAGATCGGGCTCGTCTCGGCCGGAACGTCCCGCTACGCGATGGAAGAGAGCCGCGACCAGTTGAGCCGCGAATACGGCGTAGATGCCAGTTGGCTGCGGCTGAAGGCATTCCCCTTCCCGGTTGAACTGGCCGGCTTCATCGACCGCCACGACCGCGTGTACGTCATCGACCAGAACCGCGACGCGCAGTTGCTGCTGCTCATGCGAATGAACATGTCCGCGGAACGCATCGCCAAGTTGCGCAGCGTCCGCTATTACGGCGGGCTGCCGCTGGACGCACGCACCGTGACCGATTCGATCGTCAGCCAGGAGGGCCTATGAGCACGGTGCCGGCTGCGCCGAAGAAAGTGAACCGGGCCGGGCTCGAGATCCTGCCCTACCGCGGCGGCAAGACGACGCTGTGCGCGGGCTGCGGCCACAACGCCATAACGGAGCGCCTGATCGAGGCGTTTTGGGAACTGGGGGTGGAGCCGTGGTCCGTGGTCAAGCTCAGCGGCATCGGCTGCTCCTCGAAGACGCCGGCCTACTTCCTGAGCCAGAGCCACGGCTTCAACGCCGTGCACGGCCGGGCGCCGGCGGTCTCCACGGGCACGCTGCTGGCCAACCACCAACTGCGGTGCGTGACGGTGAGCGGGGACGGCGACACCGCCTCCATCGGCATTGGGCATTTTATGCACATGCTGCGGCGCAACGTGCCGCTCATCTACATCATCGAGAACAACGGCGTCTACGGCCTGACGAAGGGACAGTTCTCCGCGACGGCGGACCTCGGCGCCAAGCTGAAGACCGGAACCGTGAACCAGTTGCAGCCCGTGGATTGCTGCCTGGCGGGCATCGAGATGGGCGCCACGCTGGTAGCGCGTTCGTTTTCCGGCGACAAGCGGCAGTTGTCGGCCATTCTCAAGGCCTCCATCGCCCACAACGGCCTGTCCGTCATCGACGTCATCAGCCCGTGCGTGACGTTCAACGACCACGCCGGCTCGACCAAGTCCTACGCCTACATGAAGGACCACGATGAGCCGCTGCACGAGCTCGACTTCGTGCCGGCCTTCGAAGAGATCGACGTGGAGTTTGACGAGGGCGAGTCGCGCGTCGTGGAGATGCACGACGGCTCGAAGCTGGTGCTGCACAAGCTCGAGCGCGACTACGACCCGTCCAACAGAATCCACGCGCTCGAGGTGCTGCACGAGGCCACCCGGCGCGACGAGGTCCTGACGGGCATCATCTATCTGGACCGTACCAGACCATCATTCACCGAAGCGCTGAACCTGGTGGACGCGCCGCTGGCAACGCTGGCCGAAGAACAGGTCCGCCCGTCGCGAGAGATTCTTGAACAGATCAATGAGGAGTTCCGATGAACATGAAACCGACGGCGAAAATTGGTTCCCTGCTCGCCGCGAAAGGCGGCGAGGTATTTTCCATCGGCCCGGCTGCAACGGTCTTTGAAGCCATCGCCCTCATGGCGGACAAAGGCGTGGGCGCCCTGCTGGTGCTCGACGCCGGGCAACTGGTGGGCATCGTCAGCGAGCGCGACTACACGCGCAAGGTGATCCTGAAGGGCCGGTCCTCCAGGGAGGAACGGGTGGACGAGATCATGACCCGGGATGTCGTGACCTGCTCTCCGGAATATACGGTGGAGGAGGCCATGCGGCTGATGACGGAGCGGCGTATCCGGCACGTGCCGGTGGTGGACGGCTCGCGCGTGGCCGGCATTGTCTCGATCGGCGACCTGGTGAAGTGGACCATCTCGGCGCAGGAAGAAACCATCGCGCACCTGACCCACTACATCGCCGGCAGCTACTAGCGCCTCTGGCAGCGCGGGCAGAAGTGGGTTCCGCGCTGCCCCGCCACAATCCTGCGAACCGGCGTCCCGCACGCGGGACAGGGCTCGCCCTCACGGCCATAGACGCGGTGAAAGCGCTGGAAGCTGCCCTGCCGTCCCTGGGCATCGGCGTAGTCGGAGATGGACGACCCGCCAGCGGCGATCGCTTCCGTGAGCACCTCCACGATAGCCGTGTGGAGACGCAGGGCCCGGCGCCGGCTGAGTCGCGCGGCCTGTGCCAGCGGATGCACACCGGCTCGGAACAGCGCCTCATCCACGTAGATGTTGCCGAGCCCGGCCAGGAAGGACTGGTTCAGGAGCAGCGCCTTTATGCACCCGCGATGCGCCCTCAGCCGGGATGCGAAATCCCCAGGAGTGATTTCCAGGGGATCCGGCCCCAGGCGCGCCACATTGGGCGGAATCCGTTCGCACCACTCCAGGCGTCCGAACTGGCGCACATCGTCGAACAGGACGGCGCCGGAATCGAGCTCCAGAATGGCCCGCGTGAAAGGTCCCGGCGCCGTGTTCAGCAGCAGTTTGCCGGTCATGCGCAGGTGGATGGAGAGGACGCCCTCGTCCAGGGTGGCCACGATGAACTTGCCGGCGCGGCGCACGGCTGCAATGCGGCGGCCACGAAGCCGGGCGGCGAGTTCCTCCGGCCGGTGCGCGGCGGCGTGGGGCGACAGGAAGCGCGCCTCGAGAATCGTCCGGCCCGCCACGTAGGGCGCCAGCGTGCGGACCACCGTTTCGACTTCGGGCAGCTCAGGCATCGACGAAGACTTCGCCGTTCTCCAGCACCACGGGGAAACGCTGGAGCTGAATGGCGGGGTTGTAGTCGTAACAGCCGGTCTCGCAGCGGAACTCCCAGGCGTGCCAGGGGCAGATCAGGCGGCCGTCGACGAAATTGCCGTGGGAGATCGGGCCGTTGCGGTGAGGGCACTCGTCCCTGAAAGCATGCAGCGTGCCGTTGTCGTTGCAGACGACCACGGCGGTGCCGCCGGCCTCCGCGGAGAGCATGGCGCCGGGCGGCAGGTCAGCGGCGGCGGCGATGCGGATGAGGGCCATTAAAATCATGGTTGCACGAATTCTCTTGACAGAGCAGCGGAGCCGGATCGATGTATCGTTATACGATATAACGTGAAACGATAGATCGAGGGACGATGCATAGAAACGCGGAAGAACATCTGCCGCTGACGGAGGCCACCTGCCTGATTCTGATCTCGCTGGCGCGGCCCAAGCACGGCTACGCCATCATGCAGGACGTGGCCGCCTGGACCGGGAACAAGGCCAAGCTGGGGCCGGGAACTCTTTATGGCGCGCTGACGAAACTGCTGGAGCAGGGACTCATCCGGCGGTCGGGCGAAAGCGGCGCCGGCGATGAGCGGCGCAAGGAATACGTATTGACCTCGCTGGGGCGGGATGTGGTGCAGATGGAGTGCTCGCGGATGGAGACCGTGGCGCGCCTGGGAAGGCTTGTACTGGAAGGAAAGGACAGGCAGTAATGGCACGCGGGGCCGAGACGAGAACGAAAATGCGCTGGTTCTGGGCCTGGGACGCCGGCAAGGAAGAGCGCTGGCTGGAGCAGATGGCCCGCGAGGGCTGGCATCTGGCCGGCGGGGGCATCATTTTCACCTTCATAAAAGGCACGCCGGCGGAAATGCGGTACCGGCTGGACTGGCGGACCGGCCGCGGGGAAGACCTGAAAGAGTACTTCTGCCTGTGCCGGGACGCAGGGTGGGAGCGGGTATGCGGCTTCGGAAGCCGGCATTACTTCCGCACGGCGGATGCTTCGGCCCCGGAGTTGTACACGGACCGCGAATCCCTGGTGGAGCGGTACCGGCGACTGCTGGCGCTGATCGTCGTGCTGGCCATCCCGAACGTGATGAGCCTCGGCGCCACGTTCAGCTACAACGCCGGAAGTCTCGAAGGGCTGGCGACGGTATTCCGCGCCGTGCACGTCGCACTGGTGGCGCTGCTGCTCTACGGCGCCGTGCGAATGTTTCTCTTCATCCGGCAACTGAAGGCCGCCGGCGGCAGGGGGTAGTCCCTGGACCCTGGGCTCAAGCCATCTCGGCTTCAGTCAGCGGGTGCATCGTACCGAGGA
>DAHVTI010000122.1 GCA_027324255.1 Bryobacterales bacterium
TCCGCTCCGCCCGCTGGCACAGCCGCGCCAGCTCCAGCTTCGACAACTCGTGCCCGTCCAGCAGCGCCAGCGCGCTCGATACCTCCAGCGCCGCTGAGCTGCTCAGCCCGCTGCCCGTCGGCACCGTCGCGTCCACCTCCAGCTTCATCGGCTTCAGCTCGATGCCCAACGCCGCAATCTCCTTCGCCACGCCCAGCACGTAGTCCACCCACGCGCCCGTCCTCTTCATCGTCGGAATCGCGTCCAGCGGGAAGATCATCTCCCCCGGATACTGTTTCGACGTCAGGTGCAGCACCGGCTTTCTCGCCGCCGACACGCGGATGTCGCACCCCATCGCAATGGCGATGGGCATCACGAACCCTCCGTTGTAGTCGGTGTGCTCCCCGATCAGGTTCACGCGGCCAGGCGCGTGGTATTGCTTCATCCGCGACGTGCGAGCCAAAGGAAGACGCCTCCAAAAATGAGAGAGAAGATGCCGAACTGCAGGTTCAGATTGCCTTCGAGCAGCGGCGCTTTGAACTCCGCCGTCAGCCCTGTGGCGATCATCAGCAGGCCAAGCAGGCCGAAAAAGAATCCGGCGGGTTTTCTCAGATCAAGCATGGCCCTCTCCTAGAAGAACAGGAAATTCAACGCGACGCACATCGCCCCGGCCAGCACCGCGATCATCGCCGGCCTCCGGTACCACTCCGCCTCTTCCGCTTCGTGCTTCGTCACGCCGTACACCAGACCCACCAGTTCCTCGTCCGTCCGCGCCTTGCCCAGCAGGCTGATGACGATGGTCACCACGAAGCACACCGTCCAGGCGTTGATCGCCACCCAGAAGTTCTGCGCCATCGACGACGGGAAGGTGTGCATCACCCCCAGCCAGCCGCCCTTGCCTTCCGCCAGCGTCAGCCCATACGTGGCCGCCGCCGCCGCCGTCCCGCTCACCAGTCCGGTGAACGCCCCGTTGCCCGTCGCCCGCTTCCAGAACATCCCCAGCAGGAACGTCGCAAACAGCGGCGCGTTCACGAAGCCGAAGATCAGTTGCAGGAAGTCCATCATGTTGTTGAACGACTGCGCCAGGTACGCCGCCCCGATCGACAACCCTGTCCCGAAAATCGTCGCCATCCGCCCCATCCACAAGTAGTGCGAGTCCGGCGCGTTCTTCCGGATGTAGCTCTGGTAGATGTCGTACGTCCACACCGTGTTGAACGCCGTCACGTTGCCCGCCATGCCGCTCATGAACGACGCCACCAGCGCCGTCAGCCCCACCCCCAGCATCCCGCTCGGGTAGAACTGCTCCATCAGGCTGAACAGCACTTTGTCGTAGTCCGGCCCGCCGTTCTTCAGCGGGATCGCGTAGCCCGCGCTCATCGTCGCCAGCGCCGCCGCCGCAATGCCCGGAACAATCACGATGAACGGCACGAACATCTTCGGGAACGCGCCCACAATCGGCGTGTTCCGCGCGTCCGTCATGTTCCGCGCCGCCATTGCACGCTGGACGACGAGGTAGTTCGTACACCAGTAGCCGAAGCTCAGCACGAAGCCCAAGCCCATGATCAGGCCGAAGATCTCCACCCCCATCGGGTTATCCGAGGCGTGCGACATGTGCCGCCAGGACTCCGTCATCATCGGGCTCAGCCGCTGAGTGACGCCTGCCCACCCGCCGGCTTTTTCGACGGAAAGGATCGCCAGAGGCGCGAAGCCCGCCACAATCAGGAAGAACTGCAGCACCTCGTTGTAGATCGCGCTCGACAGCCCACCCAGATATGTGTAGGCCAGTACGATGCCCGCCGACGCCAGCACGGAGAAGGTGAAGCTCCATCCAAAGATCGCCTGCAGCAGGATGCCCAGCGCGTACATCGAGATGCCCGAGCTGAAAATGGTCATCACCGCGAATGTGATCGCGTTGAACCCCCGCGTCTTTTCATCGAAGCGAAGTTTGAGGTACTCCGGCACCGACCGCGCCTTGCTGCCGTAATAAAACGGCATCATGAAGACGCCCACGAACAGCATCGCCGGGATGGCCCCCACCCAGTAGAAGTGCGACGTCATCATGCCGTACTTCGCGCCGGACCCACACATCCCGATCATTTCCAGCGCCCCCATGTTGGCCGCCAGGAACGCCAGCGACGTGATCCACAGCGGCAGCGAGTGCGCGCTCGTCAGGAACTCCGAGCTGGTCCGGACGTTCTTTCGAAGAAACCATCCGATGCCGAGCACGAACCCGAAGTACAGTGCGAGGACAACATAGTCGATGAAGTGGAGCGCCATGATTCAGACCTGGGAATCTCTTGGTATATCACAGTTGGTACCCCGCTCCCCGGCTGTTGGTTCCATCGGGATCTCAGTCCGGACGCGGCAGTTGATTCCGCGGCATTAATTCCCGGCCGCATCGGGAAGGTCCGGATTCCCCGGTTCCTCCCCGGGCAGATGCCGCTCCAGTTCGCGGGCGTCATGGAGGATCCTCACAACATCCAGCACATCTTTGCCGCGGCGGCGGTAGATCAGGAAATGCCTGGGCCTCTTGACGGCGCCCTGCGGAACCCGCGCCCGGTCGCGGCTGAAGAACGGATGGTAGGTGCGGATCCCGCGCCCCAACTCCGGCCGCTCCATGGAGCCTGGCCGCTCCGCATCGGCCGCGATATCGTGTAGCACCCGCTTCAGCAGATCCCGGTACCGCGCGGCCGCGCGCTCGCCAAACCGCTCCTGGCTCCACATCAGCGCATCCCGGATGTCGCCCCGGGCGGAAGGAGTGAGAACCACTCACAATCGCCCGCCGGGCTTAGCCACGCTTGCCTTTTTTCGCGATTCCCGCCGCAGCCTCTTCCCCAAGCTGGTCGATCAGGTCTTCCAGCCGGTCCATCGAGCGAAACTCCGTGCCCTCACCGCGATCGATCTCGTCCAGCCCCTGCTTCACGGCGCCGCGCAGCCATTTCAGCTTGGCCCGCTCTTCCTCCTTGCGGCGCTCCATCAGCCGGAGCCCTTCGCGCACCACTTCACTCGCATTGCCATAGCGGCCGGAGCCCACTTCGTCATCGATGAAGCGGTCCAGGTGGTCTGTCAGGTTGATGTTCCGGGTCGGCATATCGTCCGTCCCTTCAGCCTATCAGGGATGGCAAACATTGCCAATCCTGGACTTCCAGCCGGCCTGTTCACCGCTCACGGCGTCATGCTTCCTTCTCTGCGGTGCTTCCCTGGGGGCCGCCGCCCGCCCATTCGGCCCCCCGCGATGGCGCCCGCCAGAATAGCCGGGAATAGCATCGCCTGCTTCATCCCGTCCTCTTCTCGCGCGCCCCCGTCTGAGCCTTCGAAACTACTTCTTCACCACCTCGAACGTCTCCAGCACCCGCCCGTCCAGCGCCACAGCCTCCATCTTGACCTTCCCCGGCTCTCCCATCATCCGCACGTAGTGCTCCGTGCTCTCCACCTTCACCGTCAGCCCCTCAATCGGCCCGTCCACCGCGTACAGCGGCGCCCCGCCCCCGCCCGTCACGACGTAGTGCACCCCGTTCTTCACGTGGTGCTGGTAGTTGTGGTCGTGCCCGCTGAACACCGCCGTCACGTTGTACTTCTCGAACAACGGCACCATCGCCGTCACCCTGGCGTTGCCGCCCTGCCGCCGCTTCACCGCCGTGAACGGCGGGTGGTGTGTGATCACGAACCGGAACTCCGCCTTCTGCGCCTTCTCCAGGTCGTCCTCCAGCCACCGCTCCTGCTCCGTCCAAAACTCCTCCCGCGCCTTCGCGCTCAGCGCCACGTTGCCCAGGTCCGTGTTCAGCACCGTGAAGTGCGCTCCGCCCCAGTCAAACGAATAATACGGCGTGTCGATATCGAAAAAGTCGTAAAAATACCTGCAATTCCGCTCGTGGTTGCCCAGCGCCGGATAAAACACCGTCTTCTTGAGCACCGGCCCCTCGATCTCGAAAAACCGCGGCCACTGCTCCACGTCCTTCCCGTCCGTCACCAGGTCGCCGGTGTGGATCAGGAAATCCGGGCTCAGCTTCCCGATCGCTTCCATGATCTTGCGGTGCAAGTCGTGCCGCGTCCGCGTATCCCCGAACACCACGCCGCTGAACGAAGCGGGCGCCGCCGGCGCCGCGATAAACGACCCCTTCAGCCCGTTCGGCGTCGTGTACTCCACCTTCTCGCCCGGCTTCAGGCCGGTCATCGACACCTTCTCCGCCCGCAGCACCGGGATCGACCGCGTCATCCCCACCTTCACGTCGCCCGTCTGCACCACCCACCCGATCGTGGCCGACCGTGCCCCCTGGCTCACCACATACGGCCCGCCCACCACCTTGTCTTCCGCCCGCAGCGCGGCCGCGCACACCGCCACCGTCATTACCAATGTTGCTAATTTCATGATTCGACTCCCATTCCTGCCGTCCGTCTTACAGCGTTAATGTGACCTTCGACAGCCCGCGCGGCTGGTCCGGGTTCAACCCCTTCACCGCCGACAGCGACGCCGCGAACATCTGCGCCGGAATGATGTACGGGATCGGCGTGTACAGGTCCGCCGGCATCGCCGCCCGGCCCTTCTTTGACTTGTGCGCCAGCGCCGCCGGAATCCGCACCGCGCTCTTCGGCGCCTCCCGGTTGCTCCGGTCGCTCAGCACCAGCGTCTCCGCCTGCAGCCCGGCCAGCTTCCCGATCAACTCGTTCATCACCGGCCACGTCGCGCCCGGAGGCGCCAGCACGAACGCTGGAAACGCCTGGTCCACCATCGCGATCGGCCCGTGCAGGATGTCGGCCTGCGAAAACCGCTCCGCTACGATGTAGCACGTCTCCATCATCTTCAGCGCCCACTCAAACGCATTCGCGTAGTTCAAGCCCCGCCCGACCACCACCGCGTGGTTCATGAACCGGTAGCGCTCGGCCCGCGCCGCAATTTCCTTCTCCAGCTTCAGCGCGTCCGACGCGCGCTCCGGCAGCCGCCGCAGGTCGTCGATCTCCAGCTCCGCCCCCAGCGCCCACGCCAGCAGGTAGAAGCTCAGCAACTGCCCCGTGTACGTCTTCGTCGCCGCCACGCTCTTCTCGCGCCCCGCCCGCACCAGCACCGCGTGGTCGGCGATCTTCGCCAGTGTGCTCTGCGCCTCGTTCGTGATGCCCAGCGTGAACGCCCCCTGCGCCTTCGCCTCCTCCAGCACCTCGTTCGTATCCGTCGATTCGCCCGACTGCGAGACCGCCGCCACCAGCCCCCCTGCCATCCGAAGCTTCGACTTGTACAGGGTCGACACCGACGGCGCCGCCAGCGACACCGGGATCCCCGTCGTGATCTCGATCAGGTACCGCCCGAACTGCGCCGCATTGTCCGACGTCCCCCGCGCCGCCAGCACCACGAACCGCGGCTTCTCTTTCTCGAACCGCGCCCGCAGATTCTCGAATCCGCGCAGTTCCGCCTTCAAGGTCCGCTCCAGCGCCGCCGGCTGCTCGCGGATCTCCTCCATCATCTTCGACATCCGTGTCCTGCCTATTCCCTGACCTTCAGTTTTTCCATGTTGTCGGCGATGAACGCCTTCAGTTGGTCCGACGAGGCCAGCAGCCGTTCCCACTGCTCTTTGTAGAGCGTCACCGGGAACCGGCCCAGGCCGTACACCGATACGGCCCCCTTCTCGCTCACCTTGAAGGTGATGCCGGCGTTCCGCGCCTTCTTCAGTGACGCGTTCTCCGCCTTCAGCTTCTCCAGCTCCGCAGCCAGATCCTCGGCAGATTTCAGGGTCTCTTCGCTCATGTCTGTGGTACTCCATGCTCCGCCCGTCGGCCCGGCGGACCATGTTCCCATCCCACAGCAAGTCGGGCCGCCCTGTCAATCCAGCGGCGTCAGCGGCCTCGTCTCGCTCCCCGCCCTCACCGCCACCGTCGGAATCTCGCTCGGCGGCAGGTTCACCAGCCGCGGCCTCAGCGTCAGCAGCACCTCGGTCACGTCTGACGACTTGTCGTTGCTCCGCAGCGCCGGGATCTTCACCAGCAGCGGGATCCCGCTCCAGCTCTGGCTCAGCGTCTCCCGCACCAGCCCCGCAATCACCGCCGTCTCTTCGAAAGTCGCCCGCACCCGCGTCGAAAACTTCCGGTTCGCGATCACCGGAATCCCGTTCAGCGCCTCCCCCGTCAGCGTCTTGAACTCCGCCTCGATCTCCAGCGACACCGAATCCATCCCGTGCACCCGCGGCGTCACCTTCAGCACGATCCCCAGATCTTCGAAGTTCACCGTCGGCGGCGGCGTGTACACCGTCCCCGTCCCCGTCGTGTTCCCGAAGTAGCCGTTCGTCATGATCGGATACCGGTCCCCCACGTGCAATTGCGCCGGCTGCCCGTCCACCCCCCGCAGTTCCGCCCGCACTAGCGATTGCACCTGCCCCTTCGTCAGGCTCGCGAACAGCGAGGTCCCCGTCAGGTTCACCGCCATCCTCGCCTTCCCGCCCCAGAATGTCGCCATCGTCGGCGACAGCGTCGGCGAAACCGCCCGGAACGGCGTCGGGTTCTCCACCATCACAATCGGGAACGAGCTTTGCATCTGCAGACCGTAATTCAGCGCCGAATTCTCGTTCACCGCCAGCAGCTCCACCTCCGTCACCACCTGCGCCCGGTGCACCATCAGTTGCTGGAACAGGTCCATCGCCGGTCTCAGCCGCGACACCCGGTCCCGGAACAGCACTACCCGCCGGTTATTGTCGATCCCCATCTTCGTCATGTCGAAGGTCGATTGCACCGCCCGCGCCACCTCCTGCACGTCCTGCGGCGAAAGCGGCTCGGGGAAGGGAATCAGCACCGTCATCACCCGCTCCAGTTCCGTCCGCTTCTGCGCCGTGTCCTTCGCCACCAGCGCCAGCTTTTCCCCCAGCGCCACCAGGAACGACCCCGTCACGCTCTCCGCCGCCCGCAGCGCCTCCTTCCATTCCGCGTTCTCCAGCCGGAACTCCACCGGCGCCCCCGCCTGGTAGTCCGAATCGAACACCACCTCCAGCCCGTAGTCCTTCGCCAGCCGCTCGAACAGTTGCTTCGAGTCCGCCCTCAGGTGAAAGCTCTTCCGCCCTCCGCCCCCGTGCAGGATCGGCGGCGGCAGCGCCTTCCGGGCCTCCTGGTAATCCCCCTCCGTCACCGGCGGCAGCGCACCATCGGTGGTCTCAGCCTTCTTCTCCGGAGGGAACTCGATCTTGACCCCCGCCAGCCCGCGCGTCCGCACCGCCTGCGAAAAATGCCAGTACTCCGGCGTCTCCGGATCCAACGCAACCGCTTGGGAAGAAAGCAGATAGGCCTGCGTGTAGTCGCCCTTTTCCAGCGCCTGCTTGGCCTCTTTGTACACTGCCCGCGCCCGCTCGGCCGGCGCCGCCCACAGCGCCGCCCCCAGCGTCAGGCACACAATGGTCCTCGCGGATAGCACGTCTACCACTCTTTGACGCCCGCTTCGCCCCGCGCGTGGAGGATTCTTTGCCAAAACCGCCCCCCTGCCAGTCCCCAGGCGTCAGCGCGGGGCTCTCTGCCTAAACTGCTCCGCTCAAATGGCCGATAGAAACCTGTCATGACGTCTCTCGCCGCTCTGCGCGCCAGTTTTTCGCCGCCCGTTCCCCAAACCCTCGAGGAACTCGGCATCTCGCAGTCCCTGGTCATCGACCTCGTCCTGCGCCGCACTCTCCTCGAAGGCTTCAGCTCGCTCGAAAGCCTAAGCCGCTCCCTCCGGCTCTCGCTGCCCATCGTGGACATCGCCTTCCGCCAGCTCCGCCAGCAGCAGATCATCGAGGTCAAGGGCATGCTGGGCAACGACTACCAGTTTGTCCTCACCCAGGCCGGCAAGCAGCTCGCCTCCGACCGCTTCCAGATCTCCCAATACGCCGGCGCCTGCCCCGTCGCCCTCAAGGACTATCACGCCGCCACCAAGCGCCAGGCCGCCCACATCAACATCGACCGCCGCGCCCTCCGCGCCGCCTTTTCTGACCTCGTCGTCCCCGATCGCCTCCTCGACCAGCTCGGCCCCGCCCTCATCTCCCAGAACTCCATCTTCCTCTACGGCCCCTCCGGCAACGGCAAAACCTCCATCGCCGAGCGCATGCTCCGCGTCTATCAGGACGCCGTCCTCATCCCCTTCGCCGTCGAAGTCGACAACCAGATCCTCTCCCTCTACGACCCCGTCGTCCACCACCGCATCGACCTCGAAGACCCCGATATCGACCCCCGCTGGGTCCTCTGCAAACGCCCCTGCATCGTCGTCGGCGGCGAACTCATCCCCTCCATGCTCGAGCTCCGCCTCGACGAGTCCTCCGGCATCTACGCCGCCCCCCTCCAGATGAAGGCCAACAACGGCATCTTCATCATCGACGACTTCGGCCGCCAGCTCATGAGCCCCCGCGACCTCCTCAACCGCTGGATCGTCCCCCTCGACCGCCGCGTCGACTACCTCACCCTCCGCTACGGCGTGAAGTTCCAGATCCCCTTCGAGCTCATGGTCGTCTTCTCCACCAACCTCGACCCCTCGGACCTCGCCGACGAAGCCTTCCTCCGCCGCATCCAGAACAAGATCGAGGTCGAGCCCGTCCAGTCCGCGGTCTTCGACATGATCTTCCAGCGCGTCGTCACCACCCGCAACGTCCCCACCGAATACGACAGCGCCGAATACCTCCGCAAGCTCTGCCTCTCCGACGGCCGCACCCAGCTCCGCGCCTGCTACCCCCTCGACATCGTCAACATCATCGCCGCCATCAGCCAGTACGAAAGCCGCCCCACCCAGGTCACCCGGCCCGACCTCGAGCGCGCCGTCCACCTCTACTTCGCCCGCAGTTGACCCCGCGGGCAGCGCGATAATCGTTGTTACCGATGCGCGTTGTCCTGGTCTCCACTTACGATCTCGGACGCCAGCCCTTCGGCCTGGCGTCCCCTGCCGCTTGGCTCCGCGCCCGCGGCCACGAAGTCTCGACCATCGACACCTCCGTCGCCGTTCTCCCCCCGAAAGCGCTCCGCCAGGCCGATGCCGTGGCCTTCCACCTCGCCATGCACACCGCCACCCGCCTGGCCGTCCCCATCATCTCCCAGGCCCGCGAGCTCAACCCCGCCGTCCGCCTCATCGCCTACGGCCTCTACGCCCCCCTCAACGCCGCCTTCCTCCGCGGCCTGGGCGTCGAAGCCATCCTCGGAGGCGAATTCGAGCAGGCTCTCGTCGATGCCGTCGAAGGCAACGCGTCCCCCACCCTTGTCCACCTCGACCGCCTCCCTTTCCTCCCCCCGGACCGTTCCACCCTCCCCGCCCTCCACCGCTACGCGCCCCTCGTCCTGAACGGTGAGCGCCTCCCCGCCGGCTCCACTGAGGCCAGCCGTGGCTGCAAGCACCTCTGCCGCCACTGCCCCATCGTGCCCGTCTACGAAGGCGCCTTCCGCATCGTCCCCCGCGAAGTCGTCCTCGAGGACATCCGCCGCCAGTCTGCCGCCGGAGCCCGCCACATCACCTTCGCCGACCCCGACTTCTTCAACGGCCCCGGCCACGCCCTCGCCCTCGTCCGGGCTCTGCACCAGGAGTGGCCCTCCCTCACCTACGACGCCACCATCAAAATCGAGCACCTCCTCCGCCACCGCGATCTCCTCCCCGTCCTCGCCGAGACCGGCTGCCTCTTCATCACCAGCGCCGTCGAGTCCGTCGAAGACGCGGTCCTCGACAAATTGCATAAGGGACACACCCGAGCCGGCTTCCTCGAAGCCCTCCGCCTCACCCGAGCCGCCGGCCTCCATCTCAACCCAACCTTCGTCCCTTTCACCCCCTGGACCACCCCGCGGGGCTACCGCGACCTCCTCCAAGTCATCCTCGACCAGAATCTGATCGACGCCGTCGCCCCGGTCCAACTCTCCCTCCGCCTCCTGATCCCCGCCGGCTCCCGCATCCTCGAACTCCCCGAAATCCATCCCCTCCTCAGCGGCTTCGACCCCGCCGGCCTCCTCCACCGCTGGAGCCACCCCGACCACGCCGTCGACGCCCTGGCCTCTCAAATCTTCCGCATCGTCTCGGAAAAAGCCAATCAGACCGCCCCCCGCCGGGACGTCTTCGAGCAAGTCTGGAGCGCCGCCCACGGCGCGCCCCCACCCGAAAACTTCCGTCTCCTCCCCCGCGCCGCCATCCCCTATCTGGACGAGCCCTGGTACTGTTGAGCCGAACCCACCGGAGAGCAGGTCGCTCTCCTCTGACATCGAGGCCCTTCAGCAGTACTCGCATCCAGTCGCGTCAGCGACGGGCTTGGCGCGTGCCCCTCTTCCGCCCGCAACGCCTCCATCGGCTCGATCGACGCTGCCCGCCGTGCCGGCACAAACGCAGCTACCGCAGCCGCCACAGCGAACACCACCGCCACTCCCGCCATCATCCCCGCGTCCATCCCGCTCATCCCAGATAGAAACCGCTCAATCACCCGCGCTGACGCCGCGCTCATCATGAGCCCGCCAAGGAGCCCCGCCGCCACCGGCCGCGCCGCCTGCTCCATCGTCAGCCGGTACACCCGTGCCCGCGTCGCGCCCAGCGCCATCCTAACCCCAATCTCCTGCCGCCGCGTCGCCACCGCGTAGCTCAACATCCCGTAGATGCCCAGCATCGCCAGCGCCAGCCCTACGCCCCGAACGATGTCAGCACCAGCGTCTCGAACCTCTCCCGCGCCACCGAATCGCTCACCTGTGCTTCCAGCGTCTTCACCCGCGTAACCGTTACGTTCGGCCTGCGCCCGATCACCCCCTTCATCGACCCCAGCACCTCGCCGACCCGCACCGCGCTCTTCACCACGAAATACGTCTGAAACGGCGTCTGGAGCGCAAAATGCAAATAGATCATTTTCACTGGCGCCTCTTTGAGCGACGTGCTCCGTGAGTCGGCCGCCACCCCGATCACCGTCAGCTTTCTCCCCATCCCCATCACCTCCCGTCCCACCGCTTCCTCGCCGCCAAACAGAGCCCGCGCCTCGCTCTCCGACAGCACCACAGACGGCACTTCCCGGTACCGTTCTTCGAAGAACCGCCCCGCCGCCAGCCTCTGCCCCGTCGCCTCGAAGTAGTCCGGGCTCACCCGCCGCACGCTCACCAGCGTCCGCTGCCCATCCCGCCGGTCGGCCCGCTCTATCGCCCCAATCCAGATCTCCCCCTCCAGCGGCATCGCCAAAAAAAAAGCCGCCCGCTCCACGCCCGGCATCCGCCTCAACTCCTCCAGTACCCCGTCGATCAGCGTCTGCCGACTCGCCCCGTCCCGGAAATAACTCGGCGTCAGCCGGACCTCGGCAATCGACGCCCTATCGCTCTCAAATCCCTTCTCTTGATGCAGCAGTCGCAGCAGACTTTGCCCCAGCAATCCCGTCACCAGCAGCAGTACCGTCGATCCGCACACCTCCAGCCCGATCAGGTACGCCCGCCACCTCTGGCTCGCTCGACTTGCCGTGCTCCGCGTCCCGCCCCGTGCCAGCGCCGTCCCCGCCAGTCGTAGCCCCGGCAGCAGCCCCGCCGCCACGCTTGCCGCCATCGTCACCCCGGCTGCAAACAGCAGCACCCTCCAGTCCAGGCGTACTTCGTTGAGCCGCGGCAGGTCGATCGGCGCGTTTCTCCGGAACATCTCCAGTCCCGCCACGGCCAACCCCACCCCCAGCGCCCCGCCCATCAGCCCCAGCAGAAGGTTCTCCGCCATCGCGCCCCACACCAGGCGCCACCGCGCCGCCCCCAGCGCCGCTCGCACCGATGCGTCCTGCCTCCTCGTGAGCGCCCGCCCCATTTGCGCGTTCGCCAGGTTCAGCGCCGCCAGCAGCATCAGCGCCGCCACCGCCCCCCCAGCAGCACAATCCCCCGCCGCGATCCGTCCACCACGGTCGCCTGCAGCGGCCTCAACGACGCCTTCAGCGTTCCTTCCGCCGGCGATCCGCCCGGCATCTCCCGCCACAACTGGGCCTGCACCCCGTTCAACTGCGCCGTCGCCTGCTCCATGCTCATCCCGCGCGCCAGTCGCCCCACCAGCACCCAGTTGCCGTAGTTGCCGGCGGGGAGAAATAGTTGTCGCTGACCGGCAGCACGACCGCCGGTACGAATAGTTGACGCCAGACACCCCAGGTCGTGCCGGCATGGTAGTCGCTGCGAACACCGCATTCGTCGCTGAACCAGATCTCGGCGCCGGCCTGCTTGGCCATCCGCCGGATCAGCGGGAACTCTTCCTACTTCCATCTCTCCACCCGTGCCGCATCCTGCTCGTAGGCCCGGTGCAGCGGACGCTGGCAACTCAGGCCCAACTGTTGCAGCAGACGGCGCGTGCTGGAGCGACTCAGCTTGACCTGGAATTCCTCCCAGATCAGCCAGCGCACTATGGCGATGGTCCAGAGCGCGAACTCAAACCGGTGCTGCAAGGGTGTCTGATCGGCTACCAAGTCGTACAGGCGTTTCGGTTGATCGGGCCGCAACTTCATCGAACGGCCAAACAGCTTTTTGGCCTTCAGCGCACCGAACCCGCCGCTGCGGTAGGCGGCGAGCTAGTTGTAGATGCAGCGTTTGCCCAAGCCCCAGGCGCGAACGACCTCTTCCGGGTGCTGGCCTTCCTGGACGGCGTGGATCGCGCGGATCCGGATCACTTCCAGGGTCTTGTAATCGAGTTTGCGTCCGTCGAGTTTGGGCACCCTTCATCCTAGAAACGGCAGTCGCTCTTTCGGTCGAGCAGAGAAGTAGTTGATACTGTTCGAGATGAGCGATGAAAAGACTGTTATATCGAGTCACCCGGAAGGTGAGCCTCCGACAGCGGGGAATCCGCCTGCAGAAGCAGCTACCAGCGTGGATACGTTTGCCGGCAAGGTCCAGGTGAAGTGGGTGCCGGAAGCTGCGGTGAGCAGCTTGGGGCTGATGCCCTTCTTCATAGAGTTCCTGAAGACCAGCGGACGGTTCGACGCCTGGGTCGAGGATTGCCCTTTGCGATACACCAGCCCGAACGCACCGCAGAAGAGAGATGTATTGGGCACCCTTCTGTTGGCGGTGCTGGCCGGGCATTGGCGCTATGCACACATAAGTGCCCTGCGGGGCGATGGAGTTAATCCCGAACTGCTGGGCATGAGCAAAGTGGCGAGCGAGGACTCGGTGCGGCGGGCGCTGACGGCGCTGGAGGAGCAGGCCAGCCAAGCGTGGATGAAGAAGCACCTGAAAGCCAGTTACGAGCCGCTGCTGCAAGAGCCCTGGGTGTTGGACATGGATACCACGGTGAAACCGCTGTACGGACATCAGGAAGACGCCCAGGTGGGCTATAACCCGCAAAAGCCGGGACGTCCTTCGCACGCCTATCACAGCTATTTGTTGGCCAACCTGCGGATGGTGTTGGAGGTGGAGGTCCAGGCCGGCAATCAGACCGCGTCGTCGTTTGCGCAACCGGAGTTGTGGGCATTGCTGGACGGACTGGAGGAAGGGAGCCTTCCCGCGTTTCTGCGCGGAGATTGCAATTGGGGCACGGAGCGGGCCATGGAAGGAGCCGAGCAGCGGGGGATCGCGTACCTGTTCAAACTGAAGCAGACGGCCAAGGTGAAGAAGTTGATCGAGCGATTGTGGGGAAGGAACGATTGGATGCAGGCCGGGCAACAATGGCAAGGCTTGGCCACCGAACTGCGGCTGAGCGGGTGGACCAAGTCGCGGCGTGTGGTGGTATTGCGGCGGCCACTGCCCCCCAAGCCAGAGGGAGAGGCGGGGGGGAGTAAGAGCAAACGAAAGACCCAACAGTTGAGCCTGGATTTGCCGGAAGTGACGCACGCGGGCGTGCGCTACGAGTACGCCGTGCTGGTGACTTCGATGCAGGACGAAGTGCGGACCATCGCCCAACACTATCGGGATCGAGGCGATTCGGAAAACAACTTCGACGAGTTGAAGAACCAATGGGCCTGGGCTGGGTTTACCACGCACGATCGCAAGCGGTGCCAAATCATGGCCCGGATCACGGCCTTGGTTTACAACTGGTGGACGATCTTCATGCGCTTGGGCATCCCGGACAAACATGCCGAAGCGGTGACCTCTCGCCCGTTGGCGCTACAGGGCATAGCTCGGCGGACCCGGCACAGCAACCAAACCACGGTGGAGATCACCAGCACGCATTCCAAGGCCGGGCTGATCGCAGCCGCGTTGACCCGGGTAAGTGGCTTTCTTAAGCGGGTCAAAACGATTGCGGAGCAGTTGACTGAAGCCGAGCGATGGGGCCTGATTCTCAGCGCCGCCTTTCGATATTTCCTGCGGGGAAGAGTTCTGGGAAGCACTCGCCGGCTGGCTGATGCTGTCAGCT
>DAHVTI010000150.1 GCA_027324255.1 Bryobacterales bacterium
TGCTGAACGTGGGATGGCGCTACGCGCCGTCGTCGTCGGCGCTGGTGACGGCGCGGGCGGCGTGGATGCGGGAGCGGGAGGACAACCGGAACAACCGGGAGCTGGGGCTGGGCGGGGCGGGCTACGGGGAGTGGATCGGGAGCACATCGCTGCTGTGCAACTGGAGCCGGCGGGCGCCGCTGGAGGCGGGGTTTGCGATGAGGCGGATTCACGACGACGGGTATTCGGCGCGCTACAATTTCAACCCGCTGGCGCTGCGGCGGCGCGACAACTGGCACGGAACGGAGCAGCGGCCGGGGGGCTACGTGGAGCAGGCCTGGACGGCGGGGGCGGTGCGGCTGAGCGCGGGAGCGCGGTTTGACGGCTACTCGGCGGGCGGGGAGGCGGCGGTGTCGCCGCACGCGTCGGCGACGTTGCGGCTGACCTCGTCGACCCGGCTGCAGATGGCGTGGAGCCAGGCGGTGCAGTATCCATCGCTGGCGCTGCTGCTGATCGAGAACACGGGCAACCGGGGGCTGGCGGCGGAGCGGGCGAGCCACGCGGTGGCGGCGCTGGAGCGGTCGCTGGGGAGCCGCACGCGGGTGCGGGCGGAGGTGTACTACCGCGCGGACCGCGACCTGATCGCGCAGCCGCTGCTGGAGCCGCGGCTGCTGGAGGGCGGGGCCATCTTCGTGCCGCCGGCAGTGGCGAGGTTCGAGAACTCGGTGCGTGGCACGGCGCACGGGTTCGAGGTGTTCGTGCAGCGGAGGACGGCGAACCGGGTGTCGGGATGGATCTCGTACGGGTATGTGAAGACGGCGATGCGGGACGGAGTGACGGGCGCGGCGTACGCCGCCGACGCCGAGCAGCGGCACACGGTGAGCGCGTATGGGAGCTACCGGCTGAAGCCGACGGTGAACGTGAGCGCGCGGTACAGCTACGGGAGCAATTTTCCGGTGCCGGGGTTTCTGCGGCGGGACGGGGATCTGTACTACCTCTCTACGCAGCGCAATGCCGTGCGGCTGCCGGACTACCACCGGGCGGACGTGAGAGTGAACAAGAGCTTCCACCACGAGACGGCGCGCGGATGGACGTGGCGCGGCGTGCTGTACGCGGAGGTGATGAACCTGACGAACCGGCGGAACGTGACCTACGATTCCTTCAACGGGTTCAACGCGCGGACGGGGCAGGCGTTTCCGGGGTTCCTGAAGCTGTTTCCCATCGTGCCGGCGGCGGGGCTCATGATCGAGTGGGACCGGAGCGTGCGGGGGCGGTAGGCCCGGAGTGGGAGGCCGTGGGGGAGGGAGACGCGGCGTTGCGGCGGCGATGGAGTTGCGGGCAGGCCGGGAGCTGAAGTTGCGGGGTTCTGTGCAGCCGCGTCAGGAGGCAGAGGCCGTGGAGGCAAAAAGGTGAAATTGCTGACTTTCCCGTTTTCCCGTTTTCGTCCCGTTTTCCATCAGGGGGGCGGCGGGGCGGGGCCTTCGAGGGCGAGGCGGACGGCTTCGCCGAGGCTCTGGAGGGTGAAGGGCTTGCGCAGGACGAGGGCATCGCGTTCGCGCGGGGGATGCTCGGCCATTTCAGCGGAGTAGCCGGTGATGAAGATGGCCTTGAGGCCGGGCTGGACCTCGCGGAGGCGCTTGAGGACCTCCGGCCCCTGCCAGTCCGGCATGGAGACGTCGGTGATGACGAGATGCACGGGGAAGCCGGCCGACAGGAGGGTTTGGAGAGCCGCGGGTCCGCCTTCGGCCTCGAGGACGCGGTAGCCAAGCACCTTGAGCATCTGCGATGCGACGGCGCGCACGGCCGGAGAGTCTTCGACGAGGAGGATGGATTCCTGAACGGCGCGGCTTTCCTGAGGGGCGGGCGAGGCGGGGGGAGATGCGGGGAGGCTGCCGGCGGCGGGGAGGTAGATGTGAAACTCGGCGCCCTCGCCGGGGCGGCTCTCGACGCGGATGGCGCCGCCGCTGTGCTGGACGATGCCGTAGACGGTGGAGAGGCCGAGGCCGGTGCCCTTGGAGCGGTCCTTGGTGGTGAAGAAGGGCTCGAAGATACGGGCCTGGGTTTCGGCGTCCATGCCGTGGCCATGGTCGGCGACAGAGAGCCAGCCGTAGCGGCCGGGAAGAAGTCCGAGACAGGCGGCCGCGGCGGCGTCCTGGAGCAGGGTGCTACCGGTGGAGATGCGGATGACGCCGCCGGACGGCATGGCGTCGCGGGCGTTGACGAGGAGGTTGAGCAGAACCTGCTCGAGCTGGTTTTGGTCGGCGAGGACGGCGACGGGATCGGGAGCGAGCCGGAGGTCGAGGCGGAAGCGCTCGCCGACGAGCCTCTGGAGCAGGGAGATGGAGGACTCAATGACGGCGTTGAGACAGGTGGGCTTGGGTTGGAGGACCTGTTTGCGGCTGAAGGCGAGGAGTTGACCGGTGAGGAGGGCGCCGCTGTCGCTGGCCCTGCGGATTTCGGCGGCGGCGCGGGAGATGGCGGCGGGTTCGCCGCGCCAGCGTTCGAGCATCTGGGCGTAGCCGCCGATGACGGTGAGGAGGTTGTTGAAGTCGTGAGCGATGCCGCCGGCGAGGAGGCCGACGGCCTCCATTTTGGCGGCCTGGCGAAGGCGGTCTTCGAGCTTGCCGCGGTCAGTGACGTCGAGGGCGAAGGCGCCGACGAGGGTTTCGCCGGTGGCGCCCATGTGGATGGGGAAGCGGCGGACGATCCAGTCGGTTTCAACGCCCTGGATGCGGAGGTGGAGGAGGTGCTCGACGAGAGTTTCGCCGGCCACGATGCGGCGGTGAGCCTCGTCGGCCTTGGCGACGGACCGGGTTTCAAAGAGCTGTTCGGGGAGGGTGCCCTTCCAATCGATGCCTTTGGAGAAGTGCTCGATCCAATAGGGGTTGGCGTAGACGTAGCGGCCTTCGCGGTCGCGCACGAAGGCGGCGACGGGGAGGTTATCCATGAAGGAGGCGAAGCGGCTCTCGGATTCGGAGAGGGCCTGCTGGGAGCGGGCGATGGAGTCGAGGCGGCGTTTGAGGACGACGTAGAGCAGGAGGGCGGTGACGGCGACGAAGAAGAGCCCCTTGTACTGGCTGATGGTGCCGAACCGCGGGGTGTTGCCAAACAGGCGCACCGCGAGACGGTCAGAGAGGACAATCCAGCCGCCTGCGACGAGACAGTAGATGCCAGCCACTCGCAACGCGCTTCCGGCCGGCCTGATGCTGATGTTGCTTGGCATTCCGTCCAAATCATAATGGGCCCGGCCTGGGCCGGGCCCATGAGCGAGATACGGGACGGGCTTCTACAGGCCCAGGATAACGACCGCCAAGACAGCCGAAGCGATAGGCAGGAGCAGCAGAGCCTTCTTCAGCTTTTTCGGATCGTCGCCGGCGATGCCGCCGATGACGGGAGAACTGACGACGAGGCCGAGCCAGCCGCAGGTGGAGGCGATGCCGGTGGCGGTGGCATCGAGGCCCTGGTTCTTGAACTCGCCGCCGACGAGGCCAAGGGCGGTGGGGAAGACGGGCGCCATGGCGAGGCCGCCGAGGAAGACGAGGAGCCAGGCGGTGGTGGGATTGCCGCTCTGGAGCATGAGGTAGGTGGTGACGGCCATGAGGATGGCGGCGCCGAACAGCACCATTTTGGGCGTGACGCTGCCCAGCACGGGCACCACGGCGACGCGGCCGAGCAGGAGGCCGAGAGCGAAGCCGAGGGAGAGGATGGTGAGGGCTTTGGATTCCGGCACGCCCTGGGCGATGAGGTGGCGGGCGAGCCAGTTCCAGACGCCGACCTCGCAGGCGACGTAGAGGAAGAGCGCGAGCGAGAGGAGCAGGAGCACGGGGCTGCCGAGGAGCGATGAGACCTGCGCGGCCTGGAAGGAGACCTTGCCGCTGGGCGGGGCCATTTGCGTCATGCCGTTGACGGCCAGGGCGATGAGGGCGATGGAGGCGGCGAAGACCAGCAGGCGGCTGGCATTGTTTTGAAAGAGGCGCGCGGCCACCAGCGGGGTGATGAGGCCGCCGAGGCCGAAGAAGAGGTTGACGGCGTTGAAGACGGCCGCGCCCTGCAACCACGACACCTGGATGTCGCCCGCCACGGCGAAAGCGGAGGTGACCAGCGCGCCGCCGCCGGTGCCGAGCAGCAGCATCATGCCGGAGACGGAACCGTAGCCCTTGGCGCTCTTGAGGCCGATGAGGGCGATGGCGATGAGCGTGAGCGAGAGCAGCATGCCGAGCTTCTTGCCCTGGAGGTCCATGAGCGGGCCGGCGAAGAACCCGCCGATCATGAGACCGATGGCCTGCATCATGCCGATCTTGCCGTTCTGATTGGGCGAGAGATTGAACTTCTTGGAGAGTTCGGGCAGGATGGTGCCGAGCATGGCGGCGATCATGCCGTAGGTGAGGATGCCGAGGATGTCTGCGATCAGGAGCATAGCGAGAAGATGCTATCAGATCCGGGCCGGGGCATGAAAGCTAGCGGCGCAGCATTTCGGTGAGGACGCGGCCGCTGGAGCCGCTGGGCGGCTCCACCTGGAGCAGTTCGGAGAGGGTGGGGGCGATGTCGTTGACCTGG
>DAHVTI010000153.1 GCA_027324255.1 Bryobacterales bacterium
TCCCCACCCGCGCCATCGACTGCCGCTTCGACCTCCTCCCCTCCGCTCCCCCGCTCAAGCACCGCGCCCCCATCCACTTCCACGCCGGCACCGCCGAGGTCGAAGCCGAGGTCCGCATGCTCCGCGGCTCCGCACCCCTCCAGCCCGGCGCCTCCGGCTATCTCCGCCTCCTCCTCCGCGACCCCCTCCTCCTCCTCCCCGGCGACCGCTTCATCGCCCGCATGTTCTCCCCCGTCGTCACCATCGGCGGCGGCCAGGTCATCGACAACGCCCCCTCCCCTCATCTCCGCAAGCCCGCCGCCCTCGACCGCCTCCCCGTCCTCGAAAGCGCCTCCCTCCCCGCCCGCCTCGCCGCCTGGGCTTCTGAAGAGGAGACCGGCGCCGCCGTCTCCGCCCTCGCCGCCCGCGCCGGCGTCCGCCCCGCCGAAGTCCTCCAGGCCGCCCCTCAGGCCGGTCTCGTCCAGCTCAGGGACGCCGAGCCCCGCCTCGTCCCCCGCCAAGCCATTGCCGCGGTCGTCAGCCGCCTGACCTTCGCCCTGGAAGAGTTCCACAAGCAAAATCCACTCCTCCCCGGCCTGCCCCGCGCCGCCGCCCCTGCCCCCCCATTCCTGGTTGAAGCGGCGCTGGCCTCGACGCCCGCTCTGATCGCCGAAGGCGAAACCCTCCGCCTCCAGTCCTTCCGGCCCCGCCTCCAGGCCGAAGAGGACGCCGCCGCCGCCCGCATGGAAAGCCTCTTCCGCGACGCCGGCCTCGCCGTCCCTTCCGTGCCCGAAGTCCTCGCCCAATCCGGCCTCGACGCCGCCCGCGCCCGGACGCTCCTCCAACTCCTCCTCCGCAACGGCGCTCTCGTTAAGGTGGCCCCCGAGCTCATCTATCACCGCGACGCCGTCGAGTCTCTCAAGCGCGCCCTCTCCGCCCGCCGCGGCCAGCGCTTCGCCGTCCCCGAGTTCAAGGAGTGGACCGGCGTCTCCCGCAAGTACGCCATCCCCCTGCTGGAGTTCCTGGACCGCGAACGCCTCACCCGCCGCGAAGGCGACAAGCGCCTCGTCCTCTAGCCCGCTCTCCCCCGCCCGCGCCGGTTTCCTCACACCGGCCCCGTGGCCGCCGATAAGCCGCTCGGAGGCCCATGCTGTGCACAGTGCGATGAAGTGGTTCGGAGTTCTATTCCTGCTGGCGGCCGGCGCCAACGGCCAGTCCCTGAAGTCCACCCCCGCCACCCTCACTTTCTCTTACCAGCTCGGAGCCGCTACGCTCCCCGCTTCTCAGAACCTCGCCGTCGCTCCCCTCAGCGGCGCCGCTTTGAACTTCACCGCCGCCGTCTCCGGCGCTTCCTGGCTCACCGTCTCCCCAGCCACGGCCCGGACCAACGCCACCATCAAGGTCACCGTCAATCCCACCGGACTCTCCGTCGGCAACTACACCGCCAGCGTCGTCCTCACCCCCACCGGCGGCACCGCTCTCTCCGTCCCCGTTACTCTCACCGTCAAGGCGCCCCCCGCCACCCTCGTCGCCACTCCCAGCCCCGTCGTCCTCTCCTATACCCGCGGCGGCGCCACGCCGGACCCTGTCGCCCTCACCCTCACCGGCGGCGGCGCCCTGCTCTCGTACTCCATCTCCATCTCCGGCGCCACCTGGCTCACCGCCACCCCCAAAACCGGCATCATCTTCCCCGCCTTCAGCGCCCAGGTCGCCCTCCAGGCGGACCCCACCGGCCTCGCCCCCGGCATCTACAAGGCCACCGTCAAAATCGACGCCCCCTCCGCCGCCAACAAGACCTCCACCGTCTCCGTCGAGATGTCCGTCAACCCGGGCGCCCCGGTCCTCGATAACGTCTTCCCCCCCGGCGTCACCCAGGGCGCCGGCGCCACTACCATCACCCTCTCCGGTTCCAACTTCTACTCCGGCACCGTCGTCAAGGCCAGCGCCACCACCCTCCAGGCCACCCTCCTCGGCGCCACCGTCCTCCAGTCCGTCATCCCCGCCGGGCTCCTCGGCACGGCCGGCTCTCTCGCCCTCACCGTCAGCAACCCGGACCCTGGCGGCGGCACTTCCGCCGCTGAGACTTTTCTCATCTACTCCCCCGGCCCCCGCATCACCGGCATCACCAACGGCGCCAGCTTCCTCTCCGGCATGGCCGCCCCCTGTGAGTTCATCAACATCTTCGGCAGCGGCCTCGGCCCCGAGACGATTGTCACCTTCCAGCCGCCCGGCGGCGCCAACCCCATCGCCTCCACCCTCGCCGGCGTCACCGTCACCATCGGCGCCACCCCCGTGCCGCTCATCTTCGTCTCCTCCACCCAGATCGCCGCCCTGGTCCCCTGCCTGATCTCCGGCGCCGCCACCACCGTCACCGTCAACTTCAACGGCACGGACTCCCAGTTCTTCGGCCTCTCCCTCGCCGCCGCCTCCCCCGGCCTCTTCGCCCTCGGCGCCTCCGGCAGCGGCGCGGGCGCCGTCTTCAACGTCAACGACACCACCGGCGAGCTCACCCTCAACACCGAGGCCAACCAGGCCCTCAAGGGCTCCACCATCTGGCTCTACGCCACCGGCGCCGGCCAGACCACCCCCGCCAGCAACGACGGCGTCCTCGCCGCCGCCGAGCAGAACTTCACTGCCCCCGTCGCCACCCTCACCATCGGCGGCATCGACGTCACCCCCGATTACTTCGGCCCCTCGCCCGGCCTCGTCTCCGGCCTCATCCTCATCAAGGCCAAGGTGCCCACCGATGTCGCCGCCGGACGCACCGTCCCCGTCGTCCTCTCCGTCAACGGAGTGCCCAGCCAGTCCGGCGTCACGATTGCCGTGAAGTAGCGGCCAGCCGCGCCGGAATCTCCAGCGCCGCCTGCTTGCCGCCCTGCCCCGTCTCGCCCACCGCCGTCGCCGCCGGACGCACCGCCCCCGTCGTCCTCTCCCTCAACGCAGCGCCCAGGTACTCCGGCCTCACGCTTGCTCCCTGCCCCATCTCGCCCGCCGGCCCCACGCAACTCCGGCCTCGTCTTCATCCAGGTCAATGCGCCCACCGGCGCGGCGTCACGATTGCAGTAAAGTAGCGGTCAGCCGCGCCAGAATCTCGAGCGCCGCCTGCTTGCCGCCCTGCCCTGTCTCGCCCGCCGGCCCCACACAGCTCGGGCAGCCTTCTTCGCAACTGCACCGCGTGATCAGGTCCTGCGCCCCGGTCAGCAGTTGCGCGTGCATCTCCAACAGCGGCGCGCTCTGCCCGATCCCCCCGGGGTAGTTGTCGTACAGGTGCAGCTTCGGCTCGAACCCTTCCACCCCCGGCGCGATCTCTTCCGTAAGCGCCACCCCCAGGTCGCGCGGGTCGCACATCAGCAGCAGCGCCCCCACCGTCCGCAGCGCGTGCCCCAGCCCGGTCAGCGCGTTCAGCTTGTGCGTCGACGACAGATCCGGAAAACCCGCCAGGAACTCCGCCGGGAAATGCAGCCAGAAAGACGTCGTGTGCATCTCCTGCTCCGGCAGCGACAGGTTCCCCGCCCCCACGTTCTCGTTCGTGTAGAACTTGATCTTCTTGAACCCGACAATCTGCCGGTTCACCCGCACCTCGCCGTGCGCCGCCTGCGCCCCGTCCGCCGGCCGCGCGTCGAACTCCTCCAGCACCTTCACCTGCGTGTAGTCGATCGCGTCCGTGTAGTAGTCGCACTCCACCTGCCGCACGTACGCCTTCCGCCCGTCGTAGTCCATCCGCTCCACCTGGTACTGCCGCGCCTCGTGCAGGTAGATCGCCTTCTCGTGCAGCTCCGTCAGCGCCGCCGGAAACGCCACTTCCGCGATCACCCGCTCGTCGTGCGTGATGTCCACCACCACGAAGTTGTCGCTGGTCACCGACCGCAGGCTGATGGCGTCAGCCGGGTAGCTGTCCGACGTCCAGTGCCACGCGCTTGCCGAATGGTGCACCACGCCCAGTTCCTCCAGGAACCGGCATAGTTCGCCCGTCTCGTGCGGGCCGAACAGCTCGCCGTCCTTGATGGGCAGCTCGAAAGCGGCGCACTTCAGGTGATTGACGAGGATTTCCAGGTTGTCCGGGTTGATGTAGGCGTGCTCCGGCGGCCGTTCGAAGAAGTACTCCGGGTGCTCTACGATGTACTGGTCCAGCGGCGCGCTCGACGCGATCATCAGCGCCAGCGAGGTGCCCAGCCGCCGCCCGGCTCTTCCTGCCCGCTGCCATGTCGAAGCGATGGTGCCCGGATAGCCCGCCATCACCACCACGTCCAGCGAGCCGATGTCGATGCCCAGTTCCAGCGCGCTCGTCGCCACCACGCACCGGATGTCGCCGTCCCGCAGCCCCCGCTCGATCTCGCGCCGCTCGCGCGGCAGGTACCCGCCCCGGTAGCCCCGCACCGAATCCGGGCTCGCCGGCGCCTTCGCGCAGGCGTCTTTCAAGTATGTGAGCAGCACCTCCGTGGCCAGCCGGTTGTTGGCGAACACCAGCGTCTGCTGCCCCCTCTGCACCAGCTCCGACGCGATGCGCCGCGTCTCGTTCAGGTAGCTCCGCCGGATGCCCAGTTGCCGGTTCACCACTGGCGGGTTGTAGCACACGAAGTACTTCTCGCCCGACGGCGCGCCGTTCCGGTCCACCAGCTCAAAGCCGGTCCCGGTCAGCGCCTCGGCCAGCGGGCGCGGGTTGGCGATGGTCGCCGAGCAGCAGATGAACTGCGGTGAAGCCCCGTAAAACCGGCAGATCCGCATCAATCGCCGCAGCACGTTCGCCAGGTGGCTGCCGAAGACGCCGCGGTAGGTGTGCAGCTCGTCGATGACGATGTAGCGCAGGTTCTCGAACAGCTTTGTCCACTTCGTGTGGTGCGGCAGGATGCCGGCGTGCAGCATGTCCGGGTTCGTCAGCACCACGTTGGCCCGCTCCCGGATCGCCTTGCGCGCGTCCTGCGGCGTGTCCCCGTCGTAGGTGAACGCCCGAATGCCAGAGCCCATCGCCTCCACGATCGAGTGGAACTCGTGCAGTTGGTCTTCCGACAGGGCTTTCGTCGGAAACAGGTACAGCGCCCGCGCCTCCGGGTCGCGCGCCAGCCGGTCGAGCACCGGCAGGTTGTAGCACAGCGTCTTGCCGCTCGCCGTCGGCGTCACCACAACCACGTTCCGCCCGTCCGCGATCGTGCGGAAACAGGCCGCCTGATGCGTGTAGAGCTGCCGGATGCCCTTCTCGTCCAGCACCTTGCGCAGCGCCGGCTGGATCCCCTCGGGCAGGTCTTCAAACTCGCCCGGCTTCGCCGGCTGGTGCCGAATCGCCCGGATGGGCGAGTTCGGCTCTTCCAGCAGCGCCCTCAGCCGCGCGATCGCTGCGTCCAGCCCGGCCCGCCGCGACAGGCCGAGCCCCTCCTCCCGGTCTTGCAGCGAACGGTTGGGGTCGGGAAAATCAAGGCTCAGGTTCATCGGAAAGTCTTCGCTCTCTATTTGCCAGACTATCCGAACCGGCGCGCGAAGACAAGCCCACGGCGGACACGCCCAATCAGGCGCTGGCGCCAGCGGCCCGGACGAACTCGTAGCGCTCCAGAGTGGCGGCTAGCGCCTGGCGCTCTTCGTCCCGCCGCACCACAGTACCCATGCAGCGCAGGCGTACCTCTCCGATGTTCTTCCCCGTCGGCAGGCTGATGAGATATTCGATGGGTTGGCCGATCTCGATCGGTTCTGCCGGATCGCTGATCAGCACACCGCCCGAGCTCACATTGTGTGTTTCACCCTTGTGGAACAGGCGGCGTGACCCCGCGCGAACCAGTTCCACTGGCAATCTCAGTTCAAACCGTTTTGATCTTCTTTGCTCAGACACTGTAGTTCCATCTAAGACGTTTTTCCTAGGTTGGTCAACCCCGTTCGGTCTATTTTCTAAGGTAGACCCCCTAGTACTCAGTGCCCTCTCAGCCTTACTGGGCGTCAGTTCGTCAGTTCTTCGGCCTGCTCCAGTTGAAACACGACGCATTCCCCGGCCACTTCGCGGCTGTAGCGGATGCGGAGCACGATATCGGCCTCCCGCCGTTCGGAGTAATGGCGCAGAAGTTTTTCCAGGGTAGTGACAGGGACGGAGGATTCCATAACGCCCGTCAGTTTCGCGCCCGTGCCGTAAACGATCAGGACACGATCCCCGCAACCCTCTCAAAACAAGCCGAAAATTCTGCCTACTTCGCCGTCAACGCATAAGTTCTCATCGGCGGGACGGGGCGAGGGCGTGGGGGGGCGGTCGGAGCTTGGGCCGTCCCGGTGATGAGAACGATCGATGAA
>DAHVTI010000156.1 GCA_027324255.1 Bryobacterales bacterium
GATTTATTCTTCGGCTCCAGCGACAACCAGCCCCTCGCCGACAAGGGCGTCCCCGCCATCACCGTCGCCGTCGCCTGGATCTTCCCCGACTACCACCGTCCCGGCGACGAGTGGCAGAAGCTCGACTACCCCAACATGGAAAAGGCCGTGCGCACCGCCGCCCTTACGGCCGAGCGCGTCGCCAACGCCGCCCAGCCGCCCGCCTGGATCGAGTCCAATACCAAGACCGCCAGTTATTTCAAGGCCTGGCGGCAGCTCCACGGCATGCACTAGCCCGCATCAGCGCGCCCCGCGCATCTTCTCCGCTTCCTGCTTCATCAGGTGCGCGTTGGTCCACGCCTGCTGCTGATACGGGCCCTTGATGGCCGCCGCCTTCTCGCTGAACGCAGCCGCTTCCTGCACCTGCCGGAAGTTCAATCCCTGCCGGCCCAGGTGGTAGTTGGCCACTCCCAGGTGGAAGTAGGCCGCCGCCAGCATCGCATCGTTGCCCGCGATCCGCGGCAGCGCGTTCCGCAGGTCCTGGTTCGCCAGGCTGTATTCGCCCTTCGCGCTGTGCGCCATGCCGGCAATCCAATAGGCCCGGCCCATCGCCTGCGCCTTCTTCCTCTCCCAATCGGCGGCGGAGAGATGCTCCGGCGCCGCTGACCTCGACGCCGCCGCCAGCAGCCGTTCGGCGTGAACCCCCGCCGACGCCGTCTGGTTGTGGTTCATGTCCCAGTCCGCCATCACCAGCAGCAGATCCAAGTCGTTCGGAAAGTTCACTATCCCCCGCTGCGCCACCTCTCGCATCCGCGCTGCCTGCCCTGCCTGGCTGAGCGCCACCAGGTATTGGCCATAGCCCATCCCCAGGTACTTGCTCTTCGAGCTCTGCTTCACCAGCATTTCGAAGAATTCTACCTGGGTCGCCGGCGGCGACTGCACCGCGATGGAGTAGAGCGCGTACTCCGAGTACACCTCCAGCTCCTTCGCGTACTTCACGCTCTTCTCCCACCGGGTCTTCTCATCGGGGTCCTGAGGCGCGGCCTTCGCGGCCAACTGCCGCGCCAGTTCGCATACCTTCGGAGCCAGTTCCTTCACCTGCGCCGCGTCTTTGTTCGTCACGGCGGTTTGCAGTTTCGCGTACGAGTCCTCCAGTTCGTCGGGTACAGCCAGTACTGATCCGGCGAAGAGCAGGCCCGCAATCCATATCAGGGTACGTTGCATGGCTATCTCCTCACGGTCGCGGCTGTATTGTATTGCCGATTCAAACCGGAATAAAGGGTTTTATTCGCGTGTTGCTTGCGGAACGCTCCGCGCCACCCGGAACCCGTACCACGGCAGCCGCCGCTCCACGCGGTCCCCGTGCCGCACCGCCGGCGCCGCCCACGACGCGAGGTCCGCGTACCCCCCCGCATAATCCTCAGCCCCGCCCCTTCGCGCCCGTCCCCGGCCTCGTAGGGGTATCCGCGATCCAGGCTCGAATCATCCCCGCCACGAATTGCGGCCGCATGAAGCCCTGCCGCACGCTCATCCTCCTTCCTGCCACGCCCGCATCATTTCACCCCCCGCACTCCTCTCTCCGCAATCGCCCTCGCCCGCCGGTGCTACCCTGAAGGTTCCCCCATGCCCATGCTTCGCTATTCGACCCGTAGCGGGATCTCCGTCTCCCGCGCCGTGTCGCGGCTTCCCTTCAGGCGCGGCCTCGCGCACCTCATGAAGGAACTCGACTCCCACCGCGGCATCTATCTCTCCTCCGGCTACGAATACCCCGAACGCTACTCCCGCTGGGACGTCGCCAGCGTCCGCCCTCCGCTCGAAATCGTCGGCCGCGGCCGCGACATCGAATTCCGCCCCCTCAACGCGCGCGGCCAGGCCCTGGCCCGCATCTTCCACGCCATCCTCCAATCGCATCCCCACTGGGATTCCCTCGTCCTCTCCGGCGGCGCCCTGCGCGGCCGCCTGAAGCCCCTGCCCGAACTCTTCCCCGAAGAGCAGCGCAGCAAGCAGCCCTCGTTCTTCTCCATCCTCCGCGCCCTCGTCGAAGAGTTCCGCCATCCCAAAGACGGCCGCCTCGCCCTCGTCGGCGCCTTCGGCTACGACCTCCTCTTCCAGTTCGACCCCATCCAGCTCCGCCTCCCCCGCGGCGCCCACAAAGACCTCCACCTCTTCCTCTGCGACGACATCAGCTTCATGGACCGCAAGCGCGAAGTCATCGAGCGCTACCAGTACGACTTCGCCTTCGACTCCTTCGACACCGCTGGCCTCCCCCGCGAAGCCGCCGAAATCGCCATCCCGCCCGCCGCCGCCCCGCTCGAAATCGTCAGCGACCACACGCCCGAAGAGTACATGGCCAAGGTCGAAACCGTCCGCGGCGGCATGAAGCAGGGCGACTACTACGAAGTGGTCCTCCGCCAGTCCTTCTCCGCCGGCTTCGACGGCTCGCCCTCCGAACTCTTCCGCCGCGTCCAGACCGGCAGCCCCAGCCCTTACGAGTTCTTCCTCCAGCTCGGCGACGAGCAGTTGATCGGCGCCTCCCCCGAAATGTTCGTCCGCGTCGAAGGCCGCCGCGTCGAAACCTGCCCCATCTCCGGCACCGTCCGCCGCACCGGCGATCCCCTCCGCGACCACGACCTCATCCGCGAGCTTCTCAACTCCCCCAAGGAGGAGAGCGAGCTCACCATGTGCACCGACGTCGACCGCAACGACAAGTCCCGCGTCTGCCTCCCCGGCTCCGTCCAGGTCATCGGCCGCCGCCTCATCGAACGCTACGCCGGCCTCTTCCATACCGTCGATCACGTCGAAGGCACGCTCGACGAAGGCTACGACTCCCTTGACGCCTTCCTCTCCCACATGTGGGCCGTCACCGTCATCGGCGCCCCCAAGAAGGCCGCCGCCCAGGCCATCGAGAATCTCGAAAAGGATGCCCGCGGCTGGTACGGCGGCGCCGTCGGCATGCTCTCGCTCAACGGCGACATGAACACCGGCATCCTCATCCGTACCGTCCACCTGAAAGACGGCCTCGCCCGCTACCCCGCCGGCGCCACCCTGCTGTACGACTCCGACCCCGCCTCCGAGGAGCAGGAAACCCGCCTCAAGGCCACCGGCTTCTTCCGCTCCCTTCAGACTCCGCCTCCGCCCGCCCGCAAATCCAAGCGCGCCGTGCTGCCGGGCGCCGGCGTCAGACTCCTCCTCGTCGATAACGACGACTGCTTCATCCAGACGCTCGCCAACTACGTCCGCCAGACCGGCGCCACCGTCGTCACCTACCGCTCCGGCTTCCCGCTCTCCCTCATCTCCGAGGTCGATCCCGACATCGTCCTCATCTCCCCCGGCCCCGGCCGCCCCGCCGACTTCAACGTTCCCGCCACCGTCCGCCACGCCGCCTCCCTCGGCATTCCCGTCTTCGGCGTCTGCCTCGGCCTCCAGGGCGCCGTCGAGGCCTTCGGCGGCGAGCTCGGCGTTCTTCCTTACCCCATGCACGGCAAGCCCTCCACCGTCCTCCACAACAACCACGGCGTCTTTGAAGGTCTCCCCGAACGCGTCAAGGTCGGCCGCTACCACTCCCTCTACGCCCTCAAGCACCGCCTCCCCTCCGTCTTCGAAGTCACCGCCGAAAGCGAGGACGGCATCATTATGGGCGTCCGCCACCACACCCTCCCCGTCGAGGCCGTCCAGTTCCACCCCGAAAGCCTGCTCTCCCAGGACGGCGCCCAGGGCCTCAAAATGATCGAAAACATGATCCGCCAGTTCGGCCCCCTCCGCCGCAACGCCCGCGGGGCAAAATGATGGGCAG
>DAHVTI010000206.1 GCA_027324255.1 Bryobacterales bacterium
CTGGTCGCACGCGTCCTATATTCAGGACGACTACAAGCTGACGCCGCGGCTGACGCTGAACCTGGGCTTGCGCTATGACCTGCGGTCGGGGCCGGTGGAGCGCTGGAACCGGCACTCCAACTTCGACCCGTTCATGACGAATCCCGAGACGAAAATGCCGGGGACGTTGCTGTACGCGGACGTGACGGCGCCGCGGCACTTCGTGGACCGGAACAACACGGATTTCGGGCCGCGTTTCGGCTTCGCATACGCGCTGACGGGTGACGGCAAGACGGTGATCCGCGGCGCGTACGGCATCGTGCATATGCTGACCGAGAGCTACGACATGCAGGCGGACAACTCGAACTCGCTGGGCTGGGAGGCGACGACGCCGTTCGCCTCGACGCAGGGCAGCAACTACCCGGCGTTCCAGTTCAGCGTGGGCCCGTCGGAGCTGGTCTATCCGAAGGGCGCGGCGGGCGGACCGTCGGCGTTCCGCGGGCAGAGCGTGCGGTGGCAGAACCTGTATGCGCCGCCGATGTACCTGCAGCAGGCGAACCTGACGCTGCAGCGTGAGATCGTGGGCCAGTGGGTGCTCAGCGCGAGCTACGCGGGCAACCGCGGCGTGCACATCCCGGGCTCGAACTACAACCTGAACCAGATCGACCCGAAGTACTACATGGAGTATGGGCTGGCGCTGCAGAACCAGGTGCCGAACCCGTTCTACGGCCAGATCAAGACCGGCGGGATTTCGGGAGCGACGGTGTCGCGGGCGCAACTGCTGCTGCCTTACCCGGACTACGGCAGCGTGATGACGATGGCCAACCACGGCAACTCGAGCACGTACCACTCGATCCAGTTGACGGCGGAGAAGCGGTATTCGAAGGGCATCAGCGCGCTGTTCTCCTACACGGGCGGCAAGCTGATTGACGAGAGCTTCTCGAGCGCGGGCAGTTCGGGCGAGACGGGCGATTTCCGGGTGGGCCGGCTGGACCGCCGGGGCGACCGCGCGATCGACCAGAACGACATCTCGCAGCGATTTGTGGCCAGCGGCGTGTTCGAACTGCCGTTCGGCAAGGGCAAGAAGTTCGCCAGCGAAGTGCCGACGGTAGTGGATTACCTGATCGGCGGCTGGCAGGCGAACACGATCACGACGATCCAGACGGGCAGCCCGCTGCTCGTCCGCGGCGCGAACAACTTCGCGCTGGGCTGGCCAAACGTGGTGAAGGATCCGACCCTCTACGGCGAGGACCGCGGCGTGAAGAAGTGGTTCGACACGAGCGCGTTCGCCAACCCGCCGGACTTCGTGGTGGGCAACGCGCCGCGCACGCTGCCGAACACGCGCGGGCCGGGCATGGTGAACATCGACGCTTCGCTGTTCAAGAACTTCCGCATCACGGAAGGCAAGCAGTTGGAGTTCCGCGCCGAGGCGTTCAACTTCATCAACCACGTGAACCTGAACAACCCCGGGACGTCGTTCTCGCCGAACCGGGCGGGTGTAAACACGAACGCAGCATTCGGCGTGGTCACCAGTTCGATGAAAGCAAGGAGCATCCAACTCGGACTGCGCCTGAGCTTCTAAGGGGGACCCATGCGAACGCTGGCTCTGATCCTGCTGTTGGCGGCTTCGGCCGCCGCCCAGCAGGGCTATGATCTCGTCGTTTACGGCGGCACGGCAGGGGGCGTGATGACGGCGGTGGCCGGCGCGCGCCAGGGATTGAAGGTGGCCCTGGTGAACCCGGGGCACCACATCGGCGGCATGGTGAGCGGGGGCCTTTCGGGCACCGATACCGGCAGGAAAGAGGTGATCGGGGGGCTCTCGCTCGAGTTTTACTATCGGGCAGGAAAGGTGTACGGGCTCGACCGGCACCTGCAGGAGATCGCGTGGATGCCGGAGCCCAAGGCGGCCGAGGCGATCTTCCGCGACATGTTGAGAGAGAGCGGCGTGACGCTGGTGGAGGACCACCGCCTGCGCGAGAAGACGGGTGTCAAGAAAGACGGCGCGAGGATCGTCGAGATCACAGCCGAGAACGGCGCGCGCTTCGCGGGCAAGGTGTTTGCCGACGCGACGTACGAAGGCGACCTGATGGCGCAAGCCAAGGTGAGCTACACGTTCGGGCGGGAGAGCGTCCAGCAGTACGGCGAATCGCTGGCCGGGGTGCGGGCGGTGACGGCGAGCCACCAGTTCGCGGTGGACATTCCGGCGCGCGACGAAAGCGGCCAACTGCTTCCGGAGATTTCGGCCGAGCCGCGGGGCGAGCCGGGCACGGCGGACAAACGGATCCAAGCTTACAACTTCAGGGTGATCGCGACGAACGTGCCGGAAAACCGCGTGCCGTGGCCGAAGCCGGAGGGCTATGATCCGAAGCGCTACGAGCTGCTGGCGCGCTACCTGACGGCGATGACGGCCTACATGGGCCGGCCGCTGGACATGAACGAAGTGGGGCTGATCCGCATCATTTCGAACGGCAAGGCGGACTTCAACAACCGGGGCGGCTTTTCGACCGATTACATCGGGAAGAACTACGCGTTCCCGGACGGCGACTACGCGACGCGCGAGCGCATCTGGAAGGAACACGAGGATTACCAGAAGGGCTTCTATTACTTCCTGGCGCACGATCCGCGCGTGCCGAAGGCGCTGCAGGACGAGGCCAACGAGTACGGGCTGGCGGAGGACGAATTCACCGACACGGGCCACTGGCCGAACCAGCTCTACATTCGCGAAGCGAGGCGCATGGTGGGCGAGTACGTCACCATCCAGAAGGACCTGCAAACGGAGCGCACGAAGCCGGACGCGATCGGGATGGGCAGCTACAACAGCGACTCGCACAACCTGCAGCGGTTCGTGAACGAGCGCGGCTTCGTCGAAAACGAAGGCGACGTGCAGGTGCCGGTGCAGCCGTATCAGATTCCCTACCGCTCGCTGCTGCCGAAGCGCGGGGAGGCGGAGAACCTGCTGGTGCCGGTGTGCTTTTCGGCCAGCCACATCGCGTATTCGAGCATGAGGATGGAGCCGCAGTACATGATCATCGGCCATGCCGCTGGGGTGGCGGCGGCGCTGGCGGTGAAGGGCGGCACGGCGGTGCAGGACGTGCCGGCGCCGGAATTGCAGAAGCAACTGCGGAGCGAGGGCGCGGTGTTCGAGTACGGCATCGAGCACCAGAACCGGGCGCTATCGGTGATCCGGCGGCGCTATGCGCCGGCGCCGCGCCGGGGCCCGGTGCCGTGGGGCCTGCCGGCAAAAAAGTAAGACAACGAACGGGGAGGTTCGTGCCATGAAGAGCGTCCGCCTGATTGCGGCGGCCCTGTGGGTGACGGGGTGCGCGTGCGCGCAGCAGAGTTTCGACCTGGTGGTGTACGGAGGCACGGCGGCGGGCGTGACGACGGCCGTGGCCGGGGCGCGGCACGGGCTGAGCGTCGTGCTATTGGAACCGCGGGACCACATCGGCGGGATGGTGAGCGGCGGGCTGTCGGCCACCGACGTGGGGCGGCGGGAAGTGATCGGCGGCATGGCGCTGGAGTTCTACTACCGCTCCGGGCGCCACTACGAGATGGCAAGGAACCTGCAGGAGCTGGCGTGGAAGCCGGAGCCGAAGGTGGCTGAGCAGATCTTCGTCGAGATGCTCAACGAGGCCGGCGTGAACGTGCTGCGGCGGCAGCGGCTGCGCGAGAGGGACGGCGTGCGCAAGGAAGGCGGGCGGATTGTCGAGATCGTGATGGAGAACGGGGCGCGCTTCGCGGGCAAGGCGTTCGCCGACGCGTCGTATGAAGGCGACCTGATGGCGCAGGCGAAGGTGAGCTACACCTTCGGGCGCGAGAGTATCGCTGAGTACAACGAGCCGCTGGCCGGGGTGCGGGCGGTGACGCCGAGCCATCAGTTCCCGGTGGATATTCCGGGGCGCGACGCGCAAGGGAAGCTGCTGCCGGAGGTGTCGGGCGAACCGCGGGGCGAGCCGGGCTCGGCCGACAAGCGGATCCAGTCTTACAACTTCCGCATCGCGGCGACAAACGTGGCGGCGAACCGTGTGCCGTGGCCGAAGCCCGAGCACTACGACCCGAAGCGCTACGAACTGCTGCGGCTCTACATCGACGCGATGACGGCGTACATGGGGCGCACGATGGAGTTCACCGACGTCAGCTCGACGGGGCTGATTCCGAACGGCAAGGCGGACCTGAACAACCGCGGCGGGTTTTCGACGGACTACATCGGGAAGAACTACGGTTACCCGGACGGGACGTACGCGGAGCGGGAGCGGATCTGGAAGGATCACGAAGACTACCAGAAGGGCTTCTATTACTTCCTGGCGAACGACCCGCGGCTGCCGGAGTCGATGCGGCGGACGGCGCGGGAGTGGGGCTTGTCGAAAGACGAGTTCAGCGACACGGGGCACTGGCCTCACCAACTGTACGTGAGGGAGGCGCGGCGCATGGTGGGCGAGTACGTGACGGTGCAGAAGGACCTGCAAACGGAGCTGACGAAGCCGGACGCGATCGGCATGGGCAGCTACAACAGCGACTCGCACAACCTGCAGCGGTTCGTGAACGAGAAAGGATTTGTGGAGAACGAAGGCGACGTGCAGGTGGGCGTGAGGCCGTACCAGATCCCTTACCGCTCGTTGCTGCCGAAGCGGGCGGAGGTGACGAACCTGCTGGTGCCGGTGTGCTTTTCGGCGAGCCACGTGGCGTATTCGAGCATGCGGATGGAGCCGCAGTACATGATCATCGGCCACGCGACAGGCGTGGCGGCGGCGCTGGCGCTGAAGGGCGGGGTGGCGGTGCAGGATATTCCGGTGAGCGAACTGCGGAAGATCCTGAAGAGCGAAGGCGCGGTGTTCGAGTACGGCGCCGCGCAGCAGAACGAGGCGCTGAACGTGATCCGAAGGCGGTTCCAGCCGCCGCCGCGGAAAGGGCCGGCGCCTTGGGCGCGGCCGGCAGGGAAGTAAAGCAGGGGAGGAAAGACGCATGAAGTGGATGCGATGGATGGCCGCGGGCCTGTGCCTGGCGGGCTCAATGCAGGCGCAGCAGAGTTACGACCTGGTGGTGTACGGCGCGACGGCGGGCGGCGTGATGACGGCGATAGCCGGCGCGCGGCACGGCTTGAAGACGGCGCTGCTGGAGCCGCGCGACCACGTGGGCGGGATGGCGACGGGCGGGCTGTCGCGCACCGACACGGGCGTGCGCGAGGTGATTGGCGGGCTGGCGCTGGAGTTTTACTACCGCGTGGGCGGCCGGTACGAGATGCGGCGGTACAAGAACCCGGTGGCGTGGTTCTACGAGCCGAAGGTGGGCGAAGCGGTGATGCGCGAGATGCTGAAGGAAGCGGGCGTCACGGTGCTGTACCGCCACCGGCTGAAGGAGAAGACGGGCGTCGCGAAGCAGGGCGCGGAAGTGACGGAGATCGAGACGGAGAACGGAGCTCGGTTCAAGGGCAAGGTGTTCGCGGACTGCTCGTACGAAGGCGATCTGATGGCGCAGGCCAAGGTGAGCTACACGTTCGGGCGCGAGGGCTCGGCGGAGTATGGAGAATCGCTGGCCGGTGTGCGCGACCGGACGCCATATCATCAGTTCCTGTTCGACGTGCCGGCGCGAGATGCGGCGGGCAAGCCGCTGCCGGAGGTGGTGGGGGAACTGCCGGCGGCGCCGGGCACGGCGGACAAGAAGATCCAGGCCTACAACTTCCGCATCATCACGACCAACGTGGCGGCGAACCGCGAGCCGTGGCCGAAGCCGGCCAACTACGACGTGAAGCGTTACGAGCTGCTGGTGCGGTACCTGGAGGCGTTCGTGAAGAACAAGGGCCGGTCGCCGGTGTTTCACGAACTGACGCTCATCGCGCAGATTCCGAACGGCAAGGCGGACTTCAACAACAACGGGCCGTTCTCGACGGACTACATCGGGAAGAACTACGACTACCCCGAAGGCTCCTACGCGGTGCGAGACCGCATCTGGCAGGAGCACGTGGACTACGTGCAGGGCTTCTACTACTTCCTGGCGCACGATGCGCGGGTGCCGAAAGACCTGCAGAAGGAAGTGAACGAGTGGGGGCTGCCTCGCGATGAATACGCGGACACGGCGCACTGGCCGAACCAGCTTTACGTGCGCGAGGCGCGGCGTATGGTAGGCGTCTACGTGGCGCGGCAGAAGGACTTGCAGACCGACCTCCGTAAGGAAGACGTCATCGGCATGGGCAGCTACAACTCGGACTCGCACAACATCCAGCGCTTCGTGAATGCGAAGGGCATGGCGGAGAACGAGGGCGACATGCAGGTGGCGGTGAAGCCGTACCAGATTCCGTTCCGCATCCTGCTGCCGAAGAAGGAAGAGGCGCGGAACCTGCTGGTGCCGGTGTGCTTTTCGGCTTCGCACGTGGCTTACTCTTCGCTGCGGATGGAGCCGCAATATATGATTCTGGGGCACGCGGCGGGGGTGGCGGCGTCGATGGCGATCCAAGGCGGCACGGCGGTGCAGGACGTGAGCGTCGCGGAGCTGCAGAAGAAGCTGCGATCCGAGGCGGCGGTGTTCGACTACGCGCGGACGCAGCAGCAGGACGCGATGGAGAGGATTCACCGCAAGATGCAGCCGAAGGGCGTGGGGCGCTTCAACTGGGAGTATTGAAAATGACGATGAAGACGTTAGGGCGCGCCGCGCTGGCGGCGCTGATGGTTTGCGCCGGCGAGCAGGGCGCGCAGACGGCGGACATCGTGATCTACGGCGGCACGTCGGCGGGACTGGCGGCGGCGGTGCAGGCGCGGCGGATGGGCAAGAGCGTGGTGGTGCTGGAGCCGGGCACGCACCTGGGCGGGCTGACGACGGGGGGCCTGAGCTGGACCGACATCGGCAACAAGGCGGTGATCGGCGGCATCGCGCGGGAGTTCTACCAGCGGATCAAGAAGAAGTACGAGGACCCGCGGCTGTGGACGTCGGAGACGCGCGACGAGTACTTCACGCGGCGGCGCGGGCCGAACCTGAAGAACGAAGACGCGATGTGGACGTTCGAGCCGAAAGTGGCGAGCGCGGTGTACGCGGAGATGCTGAAAGAGGCGGGCGTCGAGGTGAAGACCAAAGCGCGGCTGGACCTGCGGCCGGGCCGGGGAGTGATCAAGAAGAACGGGCGGATTGCGGCCATCGTGCTGGAGGGCGGGGCGCGGTACGAGGGCAAGGCCTTTATCGACGCGACGTACGAAGGCGATCTGATGGCCAAGGCGGGCGTCAGCTATGCGGTGGGGCGCGAGAGCAATTCGCAGTACGACGAGACGTGGAACGGCTCGCAGCCGGCGCACGTGCACGGCCACCAGTTTCCCGCCGGCGCGAACGTGGATCCGTACGTGGCGCCGGGCAAGCCGGAGAGCGGGCTGCTGCCGATTATCGACCCGACAGGTCCGGGCGAGGAAGGGGTGGGCGACAAGCGCATCCAGGCTTACTGCTTCCGCATGTGCCTGACGAACGACCCGAAGAACCGCATGCCGATCGCGAAGCCGGAGGGCTACAACGAGCGCGACCACGAGCTGCTGCTGCGGTTCATTGAGACGGGCAAGTACCACAACCCGGCAAGTAAGTACGATCCGATTCCGAACCTCAAGACCGACACCAACAATCACGGCGCGGTTTCGACCGACTATATGGGCGCGAACTGGGATTACCCGGAAGGCGACTACGCGATGCGCGAGCGCATCATCCAGCGCCACGAGGTGTACCAGAAGGGCTATATGTGGACGCTGCAGAACCATCCACGGGTGCCGGAGAAGCTGAAGGCCTACTACCGGCAGTGGGGTTTGCCGAAGGACGAGTTTCCGGAGAACGGCGGATGGCCGACGCAGCTCTACATCCGCGAGGCGCGGCGCATGGTGGGTCCGGTGGTGATGACCGAGCATCACGTGATGGCGCGCACCGTTGCGAAAGACTCGGTTGGCATGGGCGCCTACGGGATGGATTCGCACAACGTGCAGCGGTACGTGACGAAGGCGGGCTTCGTGCGGAATGAAGGCAACGTGCAGGTGGGCGGGTTCCCGCCGTACCCGATCAGCTACCAGTCGATTGTGCCGAAGAAGAACGAGGCGGCGAACCTGCTGGTGCCGGTGTGCCTGTCGGCGACTCACATCGCGTATGGGTCAATCCGCATGGAGCCGGTGTTCATGGTGCTGGGCCAGTCGGCGGCGACGGCGGCGGCGATGGCGATCGACGGCGGGGTGGCCGTGCAGGACCTGGAGTACGCGAAGCTGCGGGAGAAGCTGCTGGCGGACAAGCAGGTGCTGGAGGCACTGCCGGCGATGAGCAAGGGCGACATCGATCCGGCGACGCTGGAAGGTGTGGTGATCGACAGCCAGTTTGCGAAGCTGAGCCCGGCGTGGAAGGGCAGCCGCGCGGGCAAGCCGGTGCTGGGCCCGGCGTATTTCCAGGACATGGACGCGCGCGACGGCAAGGCCACGGCGGAGTTCCGCGTAACGATGCGGCAGGCGGGGCCGTACCGCGTGAAGCTGCTGTTCCCGCCGAACGCCAACCGGGCGACGAACGTGCCGGTGGTGATTTCGGGCGGGGGTAAGACTTACAGCGCGCGAGTGAACGAGCGGCAGCCGGCGGACTGGATGGGCACGTATGAACTGCCGGCGGAGTTCACGGTGCGGATCACGAACCAGGGCACGGACGGCGTGGTGGTGGTGGACGGGCTGCAGGTGGCGCCGGCGGCGAAGT
>DAHVTI010000258.1 GCA_027324255.1 Bryobacterales bacterium
AACCCCGCCCCCGCCCTCGGCATCTTCAACACCCACCTCCCCGAGATGGCCCCCCTCAAAGGCCACGCCTCGCTCCGCTACGGCCGCCGCCTCTGGTTCGCTGAAGTTGAAGGTCTCGCCGCCAACGCCCAGCGCCGCGTCGATCTCGACCTCCAGGAGCTGCCCACCCCAGGCTACGCCACCGCCAACATCCGCGCCGGCATCCACGCCGGACGCGTCACCGTCACCGCCGGCATCGAAAACCTCTTCGACCGCTACTACCTCGACCACCTCTCCTTCCAGCGCGACCCCTACCGCAGCGGCACGCGCGTCCCCGAACCCGGCCGTACCGTTTTCCTGAATCTCGGCTATTCGTTCTGAGGCTGCCCGCGCCGCCCCGCGGGGCTTCCTGCGGCAATAGCGGGCACCCGCACAGTCCACGGAGGCCCCTCGCCTGAAGCAGGAAGCCCGCACACTCGCTCTCGCCGCCGCGCTGGCCGCCGCCTACGCCGCCCAGGCGCCGGACGCTCTCGATCGCCTCACCGCCAACCTGCCCTTCCCCATGGCCGCTCCCCGTCCGCCGGTCTTTCCTGACCGCGCCTTCAGCATCGTTCAGTACGGCGCCTCCGGCGACGGACAGACCTCCAATACCGCGGCCTTCGCCCGCGCCATCCAGGCCTGCACCCAATCCGGCGGCGGCCGCGTCGTCGTGCCCCGCGGCATCTGGCTCACCGGCCCCATCACGCTCGCCTCCAACGCCGACCTGCACCTGGAATCCGGGGCCGTCATTCTCTTCTCGCGGCGCCTGCAGGACTACGCCGCCGGCGAAGGCCCCGCCCGCCGCGTCCTCTCCCCCATCACGGCCGCCGGCCTCGAAAACATCGCCATCACCGGACAGGGCATCATCGACGGCTCCGGCGGCGCCTGGCGGCTGGTCAAAAAGAGCAAAATGACCGCCGCCCAGTGGAAAGCCCTGCTCGCCCCCGGCGGCGGGCTCAACCAGGCGGGCGACGTCTGGTACCCTTCGCTCGAGGCGCTGACCCCGGGCTCGCTCGAATCCATGCGCCCGCACATGGTGCAGTTGACCGCCTGCCGCAGAGTCCTGCTCGACGGCCCCACCTTCCAGAACTCACCCAACTGGAACATCCGCCCCCTGCTCAGCGAGGACGTAGTCATCCGCAATGTCACCGTGCTGAACCCCTGGTATTCGCAGAACGGCGATGGTCTCGACATCGACGCCTGCCGCCGCGTGGTCGTCTACAACGCCCGCTTCGACGTCGGCGACGACGCCATTTGCCTCAAGTCCGGCGCCGGCGAGGCGGCGCGCCGCGGGAGCCGCGCCACTGAGGATATCGTCATCTCCAACTGCACCGTCTACCACGGCCACGGCGGCGTCACCGTCGGCAGCGAGATGTCCGGCGGCATCCGAAACGTCTACGTCGACAACTGCGTCTTCCTCGGCACCGGCCAGGGCCTGCGCTTCAAGAGCATGCGCGGGCGCGGTGGCGTAGTGGAAAATCTCTGGCTCAACAACGTCTCCATGCGCGGCATCCCCACCGGCGCCATCGGCTTCACCCTGAGCTACGGCGGCGAAGCCCCCGGCGGCGCTGCGCTTGTGGACGAAAGCACGCCGCGCTTCCGCAACATCCGCTTCCGCAACATCGTCTGCGCCGGCGCCCGCCGCGCCGTGCGGCTGGAAGGCCTGCCGGAGATGCCCGTCGAGAACATCGAGTTCGACGGCTTGACCGTCTCGGCGCAAACAGGCTTCGCTGCCGTTCACGTCGCCGGTGTGCGCGTCGCCAACGCGCGCATCCTGCCCGCAAGCGGCAGCGTCTTCCGCATCATCGACTCAACGTCGGTGACCATCGAGCGGTCGCCCGCGCCGCCCGGCGCCGAAGTCTTCGTGACGCTCGCCGGGCCGAGGACCGCCGGCGTCCGCCTGACGGACAGCAGCGCCGCCGCCGCAGCGCAAGATGTCGTCTTCGAGCGCGGCGCCACCCCCGCCGCGCTGGTGCGCTGATCGCCCCGCGGCCTTACCGCCAGTAACCCTCCACCCACACGCTGCCGCCTCCGCGGCGCTCCCGGCGGCCCGGCACCCACACCTGGCCGGGGCGGGGCGGCCTCTCCCAGCGCCCTTCCACCCACCTCTGGCCGTGTCCGGTCCAACGGTAGTATCCGGGAACCCACACCAGCCCGGCATGCGGGCGCATCATCATGTACCCTCGCGGCGGAGGTGGCGGCGGGGGCGGCCCGAAGCGGCCGTAGTGCCGCACCACGCACCCCGGAAGCGCAAACAGCGCCAATGCGACAACCCCGATCCCGATCAGCCTCTTCATGGCCTGCCTCCTTCCGGTCCTGAGCGGACTCATCCTCCTTTGTTGCACTTCTGCTGCCAGATGCCATTTCGTTGATAAAGCACGCACTTCAGCACCGCGCGGAAGTAGTCCTGGTGGCCGGGATCCACCACCCTGCGCGCCTTCGGCCACCCGCAGGCGCACGCGACTTCACCTCGGCGATCAAACGGAACAGAGGAAACCTGACGACGGAAAGCGGGGAGCCAGTAAGAGGAATGGTGGCCAGGAACGGCTACGCGCGGCATCACAAACCTTTCCGAATCCCGCTCCATGACATCTACCTCGACCCCAGACTCGATCTGAGGCCGAAGTAAATGACACCACAGACGCACGTCCATCTCATCCCGAGCGGCCCCGCCTCGGAGACAGGAGCGCGGCGAGACCCCTGCGCCGGGAGAACCGCCGCAGCCCTCCATCTGTGGGCCAACCACCCTCACCGATCCCCACCGGGCAATTGGTGCCCAATCTCCGAATTCGAGGCCTCCGCGATGGTCGTAATAGCATCTTCCATCAATATGGAACCCTTCAACAGGTTCTCAGCCGCGGCTTTGACCACGGCACTGACGTAGGCGCCGTGATCGCGATACAGAGTTCGCAGCGTTGCGTCATCAAGAGACTGATATGTACCAAGGACCCTGCAGAGACTCGAATTGACACCCGTATTCGTCGCTGTCGGCACGGCGTGCTGCGGCAAATGAATGCCGCCGAGAGCGTTGCCGAGAGCGTCCCGGCTTATGGTAACTGGACTTCCGGCATCAAACCCGCGCCCGACTTCGATCCGCCGCCCGCCAGGCAATGCCACCGACAGTCCGCTGCCCGTTCCGCTTCCCGCCGCCGGGCGGGCACCGCACAACTCCACCGCCACCCAGCGATTCGCACCCGTCGCCTCGCCCTCTGCCTGGCGCTGCCACTTCCGATAGCGGGCCAGCGTCGCCGAGCTCAGCCCATGCTTCCGGCAGAACTCGCCGCGGCCCATACCGCTGGCCTCGCATTCCGCCACCAACTGCGCAGCCTCCGCCCTACTCCGCCGCCGCCTGGTTCCCACTAACTGCTCTTGTTTGTCCACCCCTCCAGTGCATCACCAACTCGTGGATCGGACCAGAGGGGTTGCTCTGACGCTTACGGTCAGACAACATCTGCGCGCGGCCAAGGCCCGATCCGTGTCCGTTCTAGAGCAAGCCATCGCCTCAGCGTTCGGCGCCCTCACCGTCGACCAGGCCAAGGCCTGTTTCCGTCACTGCGGTTATGCTCTACAGAAACTGTGAAAATACTCTGGACGGCAAGAGCGTGGCCGAGTCCTTCACCACGCCCGCTGCCTTTCACGAGGCGGCTCAGGAAGTCACCGAGTTCCACCGGTTTGAAGATCTGAAGAGTCCGGCCCGCGGCTTTACACCGAAGCCTGGCGGCGCGGTTGGAGCCGGGCCCGAGAGAAAGTGGTCATCGGCGACGGCGCGGTTTGGATCTGGAATCCGGCCGGCCAGCATTTCCCCGGCGCGGTGCAAATTGTCCATCTCTATCACGCCCGCCAACATCTGTAGGAGCTTGCGGCGAAGCTTTTCTCTAACGACGAGAAGGGCGGTAAGCGTTGGCTGGGCATCTGCCTCGAACGGCTTGATCGGGGCAAGATCGAAGCGCTGGTGACGATGCCGGGCGAGTGCAAAGCTGCCTGCTCCCAACTCGCCACGGTCGTGAGCAACGAAG
>DAHVTI010000268.1 GCA_027324255.1 Bryobacterales bacterium
GGGGGACGGAGTGCTGGGGTTCCTGGCGGGGGCGGCGTTCCGAATGGGGGCGGAGGGGAAGGACGAGTTCGGGGAGGGGTTCGCGCCGGAGCGCGCGTATGGGGAACTGCTGGGGCACTCGCTGTACTTCTATTCGCGGGACGCGGGGAAGCCGGTGAAGTTCACGGCGCCGTCGTTCGCGTTGAAGGACATCCGGAAGATCCCGCGGTACGGGAATCTGAAGACGTCGCTGAACGGGTGCCAGTTATGGTGGCTGGAGTGGGGCGGCCGGCTGGACACGGTGCACGATACGGAAGACATCAAGTGGGAGTTGTGGAAGGTGGCGTACGGGGTGTGGGACTACTTCAAGAACTCGGGGCGTTTTCCGGAGGCGGAGAACCTGACGCTGGAGTGGATCGGGATGATCCCGGGGAAGCGGGAGAGCCGGCGGTTTGAAGGCGCGGTGATGCTGACGCAGCAGGACATGATCGGGCAGAGGCGGCACGAGGACGCGGTGTCGCACGGGGGGTGGGCGATCGACCTGCACCCGGCGGACGGCGTGTTCAGCGATTTGCCGAGCTGTACGCAGTGGCACGCGAAGGGGGTGTACCAGATTCCATACCGGGCGATGTTCAGCAGGAACATCAGGAACCTGATGCTGGCGGGGCGGATTGTGAGCGTGTCGCACGTGGCGTTCGGATCGACGCGGGTGATGGGGACGTGCTCGACGGGCGGGCAGGCGGTGGCGCTGGCTTCCGTGTTGTGCCGGAAATACGGGGTGCTGCCGGCGGACATCGCGCAGCCGCGCTACATGAAAGAGCTGCAGCGGGAGCTGATCAAGGCGGGGCAGTACATTCCCGGGGTGGCGCTGGAGGATCCGGCGGACCTGGCTCAACACGCGCAGATCACGGCGTCGAGCGAGTACGTGCTGGAGCGGCTGAAGGAGGGCGGGGCGCCGCTGCGGCTGGAGACGGCGCGGGCGATGGCGCTGCCGGTGGCGGCAGGGCGGATGCCGGCGGTGACGTTCACGGTGGACGCGGCGAAGGCGACGACGCTCGAGGTGGAACTGCGGGGGAGTTCGAAGCTGGGCAACTTCACGCCCGACGTGGCGCTGGTGAAGCGGACGTTCGACCTGCCGCTGGGGAAGGGGCAGGCGGTGAAGGCGGACTTCGGGACGGTGATTGCGGAGGCGCAGTACGTGTTCGTGTGTCTGGGGAAGAACCCGGCGGTGTCGGTGGAGACGAGCGAAGATCGGGTGACGGGGGTGATCAGCCTGGCGCATTCGCGGACGCAGGAGCCGCCGGAGGGATCGGGGATCGAGACGTTCGAGATCTGGAACCCGTCGCGGCGGCCGGGGGGGCGGAACCACGCGATTACGGTGGAGCCGGGGCTGGCGGGGTTCGGGGCGCGGAGCGTGACGAACGGGTTCACGCGGCCGTGGAGGCGGTCGAACGCGTGGGTGGCGCGGGCGGACGATGAGCGTCCGCGGCTGACGCTGAAGTGGGCGCAGGCGCAGACGATCTCGAAGATCCTGCTGTTTTTCGACGCCGACTACGACCACCCGATGGAGTCGGTGCTGATGGGGCATCCGGAGCGGGAGATGCCGTTCTGCGTGAGCGGGTACCGGGTGTTGGACGGGGCGGGGCAGGTGCTGCACGAAGTGAAGGACAACCACCAGCCGCGGAACGAGGTGAGGCTGCAGAAGGCCGTCACGACGGACACGCTGGTGGTGGAGGTGGTGAAGACGCACGGAGCGCCGGCGGCGGTGTTCGAAGTGCGGTGCTACGCGTAAGGCTCAGTCGGGGTGGACGAGGCCGTGCTGGAGGGCGAGGAGGACGGCCTGGGTGCGGTCGGCGGCGCCGAGCTTGTCGAGGATGCGGGAGACGTGGATGCGGACGGTGTTTTCGGAGATGCCGAGGGAGTCGGCGGCTTCGCGGTTGGAGGAGCCTTTGGCGAGGAGGCGGAGGACGTCGAGCTCGCGGTCAGTGAGCTGGGAGCCGGGGACGCGGGTGGCGAGGAGGGAAGCGACGGAGGGGGGGAGGTAGCGCTTGCCGGCGCGGACGGCGAGAAGGGCGTGGACGAGCTCGTCGCCGGCGGAGTCCTTGGTGAGGTAGGCGAGGGCGCCGGCCTGGAGGGCGCGGTGGACGTCCTCGGAGCCCTCGTAATTGCTGAGGACGAGGATGGCGATTTGGGGGAGCTCGGCGTGGATTTGGGCGATGGCGTCGAAGCCGGAGAGGCCGGGGAGGCGCAGGTCCATGATAACGATGTCGGGCTGGAGCCGGCGGCAGAGGGGGAGGGCCTCTTCGCCCTTGCCGGTTTCGCCGGCGATGAGCATGTCTTCGCGGGGATCGATGGTGGTGTGGAGGGTGAGGCGGAAGAAGTACTGATCCTCGACGAGCAGGATGCGAGCCTTGGGGGTCATGGGGACTTGGCGCCGTTGACGGGGATGGTGGCCACCACGATGGTACCATCGCCGGGGCGGGATTCGATTTCGAGGGAACCGCCGAAGCGGCGGGCGCGCTCGCGCATGACGGTGAGGCCGAAGTGGCCGGTGGAGTTAGCCTGGGTCTCGTCGATGTGGAAGCCGGCGCCGTTGTCGCGGATGGAGGCGGTGACGGCGTCGGGCTGGTAGTCAAGGCGGACTTCGAGCAAGGAGGCGCGGGCGTGGCGGAGGGCGTTGGCGGCGGCCTCCTGGCAGATGCGGAGGAGGTTGTGCTCGAGCTCGGCGGCGAGGGGGGCGGGCTCGCCGGAGAGGTGGAAGGAGCACTGGACATTGCGGCCCTCGGCAAGGCGGTGGAGGGCATCCTGGATGGCGGAGGGGAGGGCCTCGCCTTCGGGGCGGGAGTCGCGCAGGTCCCAGATGACACGGCGAGCCTCGGCGCGGTAGTGGTGAACCATCTTGCGGGTGATGTCGACGATTTCGGCGGCGCGGTCGGGGTCGGGTTTGAGGGAAGCGAGGGTGGCTTCGAGCTGGAGGGAGATGGCGGAGAAGCCGGCGACGAGGGTGTCGTGCCATTCGCGGGCGATGCGGTTGCGTTCGTCGAGGACGGCGGCGTAGCGGAGGCGGAGGTTGTGGACGCGCCAGCGGTAGAAGCCGGCGGCGGCGGCGCCGGCGGCGCAGAGGACGAGGAGGGCGAACCACCAGGTCTGGTGGATTTCGGGCTGCTGGCGGATGGGGAGGGAGATGGCGGGGCTCCAAGGGCCGAGGGGGTCGCGGGCCTGGAGGAGGAAGCGGTGCTCACCGGGGGGGACCTGGTTATAGACGGCGAGGCGGAAGCGTGCGGCGTCGACCCAATCGGGGTCGAAGCCTTCGAGGCGGTAGCGGAACTCGACGAGGCCGGAGGAGGAGAGGCGGCGGGCGGAGTAGCGGATCTCGACGTTGCGGGCGCCGCGGCGAAGGATGGCGGTGTCGAGGAAGGCGAGGGGCGCGCCGGAGACGTAGAGTTCCTCGATGACGGGTTTGGGCGGAGGGGGAGGAGGAGCGGAGGAGGGAGGGATGCGGACGAAGCCGCGGGCGGTGGGGAACCAGACGCTGCCGTCGGGGTGGACGGCGCCGGCGGGCTGGGAGAGGCCGTGGCACTCGATGGTGCGCATGCCGGAGGCGAGGCCGTGGGTGACAATGTCGAAGCGGGCGCGGCGGCCGGCGAGGAGTTCGTCGACGCCGGAGGAGCGGATCTGGAGAATGCCGCGGGGGGAGCTGATCCAGAGGGAGCCGGCGCCGTCGTCGAGGACGCGGTAGAGGGCATGGGAGGGGAGGCCCTGGCGCGAGTCGAAGCGGCGGGTGCCGGAAGGGGTGGCGACGATGAGGACGCCGTCGGCGCTGGCGGCCCAAATGCGGCCGCGGGAGTCCTCGGAGACGGATTCGATGGGAGTGTCGGGGGTGGTGGCGCCGGCGGCGGAGGGGTCGGTGTTGCGAGCCGGACCGATGAGGCGGAGGCCGCGG
>DAHVTI010000284.1 GCA_027324255.1 Bryobacterales bacterium
GCCAACTGCCCGCTCAAAGATATTCATTTCTTTCATCTAGGCATGATGGTGCACCATTGTCAAGCAAAAAGCCCAAACAGAGGGCGCGGAAGCCACCTCGCCCCTTGATCTATATGCTCAGATTTGCGAAGGTCGGGCTAGCCCCTAGTCCGCCGCCGGCACCTGCGCCGTGATGGTGAACACCGCGCCCCGCCCGCCTTCCCGGTTCGCCGCGCTCACCGTCCCCCCGTTGTCTTTCACAATCGTGTGCACGATGTGCAGCCCCAACCCCGCCTGCTTCGACTTCGTCGAAAACCGCGGCTTGAAGATCTTCCCCAGAATCGCCTCCGGAATCCCCGGCCCCGTGTCGGCCACCTGCACCTCCACGGTCTCCTCCATCAGCCTCGACTCCACCGTGATCTCGCCCCCGCCGTTCTCCCGCATCGCCTGCGCCGCATTCAGGAACAGGTTCATGAACACCCGCTCCCAGTCGCTCAGGCTCCCTTGCAGCCTCACCCCCGAAGGAATGCGCCGCACCACCTTCACCTTCGTCCCCGTCATGTGCGTCAGAAAATCTTTCAGGAACGTCGCCGCCCGCTCGATCACATCCTCCAGCTCCGGCCCCGCCATGCTCTGCACCGCATAACAGCCCACCATCCTCCGCCCCCGGTCCACGCTGCGGTGGATCGTCGCCGCCAGCGCCGCCCACTGCGCGTCCCCCGCCAGCAGCTCCGCCGCTTCCGATATCGTCTCGAACACGTTGTTCAGGTCGTGCACCAGCCCGGGCAGCGTCAGGTCGCCCGTCGATGCGGATTCGTCGCTCGGTCTTCCCTCGTTCGCTGGTGTCACTTCACCCCGCAATACCACGCAGTGTACTCCAAAACTCCGGGAAAGACACCGACGCCGCTTCAGATCCTTCGATCATCACTTCGCCGCTCGCCGCCAGCCCCGCCACCGCGAACGCCATCGCAATCCGGTGGTCGCCGTGGCTCTCCACCGTCGCCCCCCGGAATCGCTGCCCGCCCTCAATCCGGAACCCGTCCGGCGCCGTCTCGATCTCCACCCCCATCCGCCGCAAGTTGTCCGCCACCGTCTCGATCCGGTCCGTCTCTTTCACCCGCAGCTCCGCCGCGTCCCGCACCGTCAGCCCTTCCTCGCTCACCGCCCCCAGCACCGCCAGCACCGGAATCTCGTCGATCAGCGCCGCCGCCAGGCCCTTCTCAATCACCCCGCCTTTCAGCTTCGAGCCCCTCACCCGCAAATCGCCCACCGGCTCGCCGTGCTTCATCTGCAGATCCAAAATCCGCACGTCCACCCCGCACGCCACCAGGAAGTCGATCAGTGCCGCCCGCGTCGGGTTCAGCCCCACGCCTTCCAGCACCAGCTCCGATCCCGGCTTCAGAGCCGCCGCCACCAGGAAAAATGCGGCCGAGCTCAAATCCCCCGGCACCGTCAGCTCCCGCGCCTCCAGCCGCGCCGGGCCTTCCACGCACGCGTATCCCGCGCCGCTTTCCACTTCCACCCCGAACTCCCGCAGCGCCACCTCCGTGTGGTCCCGCGTCCGCGCCGGCTCCCGCACCGTCGTCATGCCCTCCGCCAGCAGCCCCGCCAGCAGCACGCAACTTTTCACCTGCGCGCTCGCCACCGGCATGGCGTATTCAATCGGCTTCAACTCCGCCCCCGTAATCTCCAGCGGCGGATACTTCCCCTCCCGCGCCTCGATCACCGCCCCCATCTCCCGCAGCGGCGTCATGATCCTCTGCATCGGCCGCTTCGACAGGCTCTCGTCGCCGCACAGCCGGCTCTGGAAACTCTGCCCCGCCAACAGCCCCGACAGCATCCGGATCGTCGAGCCGCTGTTGCCCGCGTCCAGGTCCGCCGCCGGCGCGCGATACCCCCGCAGCCCCCGCCCGTGCACCTTCACCTCGCGCCCGCTCAATTCCACTTCGATCCCCAGCCCGCGCACGCATCCCAGCGTCGAGTGGCAGTCCGCCCCCGACGAGTAGTTGCCGATCGTCGTCACGCCCTCCGCCACCGACGCCAGCATCGCGTAGCGGTGCGAAATCGACTTGTCGCCCGGCAGCCGGATGCTGCCCTGTAGCCGGCTCGCCGGCCGGATGATTTCCTGCATGGATCCCTCGCTCTGGCCCGTCGCGGCTTGCGCCCTTCCCATCCCAGGTCCCAGAATAGTTCAGTGTAGCGAATGCCGAAGGGATCTCTCTAATGCGTAGACGCGATTGGCTCCTGTCCACTGCCGCCGTGCCCGTGGCCGTCCAGGCCCAGCCGGCCTCTCCCAAGAACATCGTCATCTCCAGCGCCAACGGCACCAAGGCCTGTGAAAAGGCCATGTCCGTGCTCCAGGCCGGCGGCGACACCCTCGAAGCCGTCGTCCAGGGCGTCACCCTCGTCGAGGACGACCCCAACGACACCTCCGTCGGCTACGGCGGCCTCCCGAACGAGGAGGGCATCGTCGAACTCGACGCCAGCGTCATGCATGGCCCTACCCGCCGCGCCGGCTCCGTCGCCAGCGTCCGCAATATCAAGAACGTGGCCCGCCTCGCCAAGATGGTCATGGAAAATACCGACCATGTCATGCTCGTCGGCGAAGGCGCCACCCGCTTCGCCCGCGCCTGGGGCATCCCCGAAATCAACATGCTCACCGAGCGCGCCCGCATGGCCTGGATGGCCTGGAAACAGTCCCTCCGCGACCGCGAAGGCAACAACAACTGGACCGACGGCCTCGACGGCCTCGACGCCCCCACCCCCAAACAGGCCGCCACGCTCCGCCAGATCTGGCCCGAAGCCTCCGACGAGATGATCGCCTGGGCCTTCGACGTCGCCCGCTTCCCCACCACGGGCACCATCAACTGCCTCGCCCTCAACGCCAAGGGCGAGATGTCCGGCACCACCACCACCTCCGGCCTCGCCTGGAAAATCCCCGGCCGCGTCGGCGACTCCCCCATTATCGGTGCCGGCGTCTACGTCGATCAGGAGGTCGGCGCCGCCGGCTCCACCGGCCGCGGCGAGGAGAACATCCGCGTCGTCGGCGCCCACACCATCGTCGAGAACATGCGCCACGGCATGGACCCCAAGGCCGCCTGCCACGACGTTCTCCAGCGCATCGTCCGCAACTACAACGGCGACCAGAAAAAGCTCAACCGCTTCGACATCAACTTCTACGCCCTCCGCAAGGACGGCGCCCACGCCGGCGCCTCCCTCTGGAGCGGCCGCCCGCGCCGCGGCGGCTACATGGCCTCTTTCCAGTACTCCGTCAACGACGGATCCGGCCCCTCGCGCCTCGAAAAGTGCTCCTGGCTCCTTGAGCGCAAAGCCTGACCCATGGCCCGCCTCATCCTCCTCCTCTACGCCTGCCTGACTCTCGCCGCCGCCGAGCCGCCCGTCTACTGGCTCCTGTGGTTCGACACCGAGGACTACATCGAGCCCTCCGCCGATGACGCCGCCAAACGCCTCGCCGAGGAACTCACCGCCCGCGGCGTCCACGCCACGTTCAAAATCGTCGGCGAAAAGGCCCGCGTCCTGCAGCAGCGCGGTCGCACCGACGTCCTTCGCGCCCTCGCCGCCCACGACATCGGATATCACTCCGAGTTCCACAGCCTCCACCCCACCCCCGCCGAATACCTCTCCGAGTTCGGCCTCCTCGACGGCGCCGCCGAATTCACCCGCCGCGAAAAAGCCGGCTTCGACCTCCTCGAAAACCTGTTCGGCGTGAAGCCTTCCTGCTACGGCCAGCCGGGCAACTCCTGGGCGCCCCAGGCCAACGTCGCCCTCCGCCAGTGGGGCGTTAAAGTCTACATGGACGACGCCGGCCAGGTCGGCTTCGACGACCAGCCCTTCTGGTACGGCGGCCTCCTCTACGTCTTCAACCTCGGACCCCACACCGTCCGCACCGACTTGAACGACCCCTCGAAGTCGGAAGCCGCCAAACGCCGCTTCGACGCCGCGCTCGCCGCGGTCCGCCAGCGCGGCGGCGGCGTCATCCAGTCCTACTACCACCCCACCGAGTGGTCGTCCACGAAGTTCTGGGACGGCGTCAACTTCGCCCACGGCGCCAACCCCGAGCGCTCCGAGTGGAAGAACCCGCCCCTCCGCACCCCCGAATCCCGTGAGCAGGCCTTCCGCCTCTTCCTCGACTGGGCTGATTACGTCCGCCGCACCCCCGGCCTCAAAATCGTCACCGCCCGCGAGATCCCCCACTACTTCGAGCCCCGCGACTCCGCCCCGCCCATCGCCGAATCCCGCCGCCTCGCCGTCTCCATCGACGCCCACGGCGGTTTCTCCCCCGCCGACCACCTGCTGGCTCTCCTGAGCCTCCCGCCCGCTTACGTGGACGGCCCCCTCCACCGCGCCTCCACCACGTTCCAGGACTCCACCATCCCCCGTCCTGCCTTCGACCGCGCGAAGCAAGACGCATCCGCCTTCATCCGCCGCTTCCACCGCCTGCCCGACGCTATCTGGCTCGGCAGCCAGCGTCTCGCGCTCCCCGACTTCGCCGCCACCCTGGCCGCCGCCCCGCCCGCCGGCCCCGTCCCTGTCCGCACCGGCCGTCTCGACATCGAGCGCCGCATCGGCAAGGATGCCGCCAAGCTCTACGACTGGGTGATCCACCCCCAGGGCTTCGCCCCCGAGTCTCTCCTGGAAATCGCCCGCCTCCAATCCTGGACCCTCAAACCCGCCCGCCTCCGCTAACAGAAATGGAAATGGTGACAGTCAGCAATTTTACGTTTTCCGGCCCCACATCCTGACGCCGCACAACCTACTCGTACGGCCACACCGGCCGCGTAAACAGCCCCCCGTCCACCCACAACGTCTGCCCGGTAATGAAGTCCGACTTGTCCTCGCACAAAAACGCCACCGCGTGCGCCACGTCCGCCGGCACCCCCACTCTCCGCATCGGCGTCAGCTTCGACCACGTCCCCGCGTAATCGCCGGCCTCATTCTGCGTCCGCTCGATCTCGATCGCCCCCGGCGCCACGCAATTCACCCGAATCTTCAGCGGCCCCAGCTCCACCGCCGCCACTTTCGTCAACTGCTCAATCCCGCCCTTCGACGCCGTATAGTCCACCAGGTTCGGGAACGGCCACTTGTTGCAGCCCGACCCGATGTTGACAATCGCTCCCCCGCCCGAATCCTTCATCGCCCGCGCCGCCAGTTGCGTGCAAAGGAAGCACCCTTTCAAATTCACGCTCAGCACCCGGTCCCACTCCGCTTCCGCCAATTCCAGCAGCGGCTTCCACGTCTGGATCCCCGCGTTGTTCACCAGGATGTCCAATAACCCGAACTCCTGTAGCGTGTGAGCGAACATCGCGTCCACCTCTGCCTTCACCCCCACGTTCCCCTGCACGGCAAAGCTCCTCCGCCCCATCGCCGCAATGGCCTTCACCGTCTCGGCCGCTCCGCCCCCGTCCGTGTGGTAGTTCACCGCCACGTGCGCCCCCTGCCGCGCCAGCTCCAGCGCGATCCCTTTTCCGACGCCCTTGCTGGCGCCCGTGACCAGGGCGAACTTGCCCTCCAGTGGTAATTCCGGCATGCCAACGATTCTACTTGGATTGCCCGCCCCCCGGCGGCCCCTCCACCACCACGTACGGCGCCACCGGCTGCCGCGCGCATCCGTCGAACCGCACCCCCTCCGCCTCCAGCATCAGCGGCTTCATCGCCTCGCCCGCCGGCACCGCCACCGTGATCCACCCCTTCTTCTGCCGCGCCGCACCGGCGGTCTTCCCGTTGATCTTTACCTTCGCCGGCGCCGCCCCCTCCTTCACGTGCACCAGCAGCGTCGCCCGGTACACCTTGAACTTCATCCCCAACGGTAGCCGGAACAGCAGCTTCGTCTCCTTCCCCCGCTCCGCCGCCGACACGCACTCCAGGATCGCCGTCTGGCCCCGCACCGCCACGGCCGCCACAACCAGCATCAGCGCGCACCTGGAGACTTTCGTCAAATTCCAGTTGCCCCCTCCCTCAATCTTATTCACACTTGAGGGTGGGGAGGCGTGCGAACCCGAATTGAATCTCAGACTGCCTGATACTCCACCCGTGTGGGAACCGTCCGACCGCTGGACCGTCGTCAACGCCAAGGAACTTTACGACATCGACCGCTGGGGCAAGGGCTACTTCTCCATCAGCCCCGCCGGCCACGTCCTCGTCCATCCCACACGCGAGCCTGGTCGCCACGTCGATCTCAAGAGCCTCGTCGATACCCTCGTCCTCCGCGGCATCGACCCGCCCATCCTCCTCCGCTTCCCTGAGATCCTCGGCAACCAGCTCAAGGAGCTGCGCGACGTCTTCCACTCCGCCATCGCCGAACACAACTACAAAGGCTCCTACCGCTGCGTCTACCCCATCAAGGTGAACCAGCAGCGCCAGGTCGTCGAGGAGATCAACCGCTTCGGCCGCCAGCACGGCTTCGGCCTCGAAGCCGGCTCCAAGCCCGAGCTCCTCGCCGTCGCCGCCATCGCCGACAACCATACCCCCATCATCTGCAACGGCTTCAAGGACGACGAGTACATCGAGATGTGCATGCTCGCCCGCAAGATCGGCCGCGACATCACCCCTGTCGTTGAAAAGTTCACCGAGCTCGAGCTCATCCTCAGGAAGGCCGCCTCCGTCGGCGTCCGCCCCGCCATCGGCCTCCGTGTCAAGCTCGCCTCCCGCGGCGCCGGACGCTGGAAATCCTCCGGCGGCTACCGCTCCAAGTTCGGCCTCACCGTCACCGAGGCTGTCCGCGCGCTGGAAACCCTCAAGGCCGCCGGCATGGAGGATTGCCTCAAGCTCCTCCACTTCCACCTCGGCTCGCAGATCACCAACATCCGCCACATCAAGGGCGCCGTCATCGAAGCCGCCCGCGTCTACGTCGATCTCAAAAAGCAGGGCGCCGGCCTCCAGTTCCTCGACGTCGGCGGCGGCCTCGGCATCGACTACGACGGCTCCCAGACCGACTTCGAGTCCAGCGTCAACTACTCCCTCCAGGAGTACGCCAACGACATCGTCTACCACGTCCAGAACGTCTGCGACGAGGCCGAAGTCCCCCACCCCACCATCGTCAGCGAATCCGGCCGCGCCATCGCCGCCTACCACAGCGTCCTCGTCTTCAACGTCCTCGGCGTCTCCGGCTTCGGCGAAGAAGAAGTCCCCGGCGAGCTCGCCGACGACGTCGAACAACCCCTCATCGATCTCATGGAGACCTTCAAGGGCCTCTCCTCCAAAAATCTCCTCGAAAGCTTCCACGACGCCCAGCAGGCCCTCGACTCCGCCCTCAACCTCTTCTCCCTCGGCTACCTCCCCCTCAAGCAGCGCTGCACCGCCGAAAACCTCTACTGGCTCATCTGCCGCCGCATCCTCGGCATGGCCAAGCAGCTCGACGTCTTCCCCGAAGAGTTCGAAGGCCTCGACGGCATGCTGTCCGACACTTACTTCTGCAACTTCTCCCTCTTCCAGTCCATGCCCGATAGCTGGGCCGTCAAGCAGCTCTTCCCCATCATGCCCATCCACCGCCTCGAGCAGCAGCCCGGCCGCAGCGCCGTCCTCGGCGACATCTCCTGCGACTCCGACGGCAAGGTGGACCAGTTCATCGATCGCCGCGACGTCAAGAAAACCCTCCCCCTCCACGCCTTCAACGGCGAGCACTACTACCTCGCGGCGTTCCTCGTCGGCGCCTACCTGGAGATCCTCGGCGACCTGCACAACCTCTTCGGCGATACCCACGCCGTCCATGTTCGCGTCAACGACGACAATAAGCCCATCCTGGAAGCCGTCATCCGCGGCGACTCCGTCAAGGAGGTCCTCGCCTACGTCCAGTTCAGCGCCGGCAACCTCCTCGAGCAGTTCCGCCGCGACGTCGAAGCCGCCGTCATGGAAGGCAAAATCGGCTACGAGGAGAGCGGCCGCCTCCTCAAGTTCTACGAGCAGGGCCTCTACGGCTACACCTACCTCGAAGACGCCCACGGCGCCTGACAAAACTCTCATGGCCGTTCCTCCGGGGCCGATATGCCCCCTGAGCGTGAACGGCCATGACAGTTCGAGTCCGCCTGACCCAACCTAATCTCTTCTGCCCCGGCTCCCGGGCCGAAGTCATCGATCCCCTCCGCGGCGCCCGCCGCTGCTCTTCCGCCGTCCGCGAGTTCTGGCTCTGGTCCGCCGCCGCCGGCTACCTCTGCATCCTCCTCGCCCTCACCCGCCTCGGCGCCTGACTCCGCCCCTACTCCGTAAACCGCGCCGCCACCAGACGCTGCCCCCGCACCGTCCCGTCCACCGCCCGCACCTCCAGCAGCAGCTCAAACGACTTTATCCCGCCTAGCGGCCTGCCCCCCGCGGCCGCCTCCACGCTCTTCAGAAACTCCCCCGACAGCGCCGCCTCCGTCGCCCCCTCCGAACTCTCCGTGTGCAGCCCCGAAATCAGCAGCACCCTCCCGCTCCCCGACAGGTTCGGCCCCAGCGACACGCGCGCCCACGAGACCCCCGACCGCCCCTGCTCCGCCGGCGCGAAGTAAAACGGCTCCTCTCCCCGCCTCGGCTCCCGGTTCCGGATCCCGAACCGCCCGCTCTCGTCCTTCTCGAACCGGAAGTTCAGCCGCTCCTCGAATAGGGCCGTCCATGGGTTCGACCACGTGCTCCCCAGTAGAATGTGATCCCCCGACCGGAAATCGCGCGACTGCACCAGCCGGCTGTGCCGCGCTTCAAACCGGTACCCCGCCGACGCGCCCTGCTCTTCCAGCGCCGCCAGGAAGGCCGCGTCCCGGAAACTCGTGATCAGCCGCCCCCCCGGAAACTGTCCCGGCGTTGCCCCGCCCGGCTTCACCGCCGGCAGCGGTAGCGGTTCCTGTTCCACCCGCCGCGCGTACTCCTCCACGCTCACCACTGCACTCCGGAACCCGTTCACCACCACCAGCGCCGAATCGCACAGCACCACACGGATTTCTCCTTGCTCCCGCGGAAACACCGCAAACACCAGACCCTCCCGAGCCTGCCCTCCAGCCTCAGGCCCCCTCAGCACCATCCACCCCAGCACCAGGCAAGCCACTCCCAGCACTGCCGCCGCCAACTTCCACTTCCTCCCGCCGTCCGCTCCTCCGGCCAGCACACTCGCCCCCGCCCTCCGCCGCTCGAACTCCGGTACGTACGTCCCCTTCGGGATCACCAGCACCGTACTCTCTTTCCGCCCTTCCCCCTCGAAGTACTCCTGCAGCTTCGCCCTCAATTGCCGCGCCGACGACCGCACAATCGACTCTTCCGCCGGGTTGAAGCTCTCCGGCCGCCCGAATACGTGCGTCCCGATCTGGTACTCGTTCAGCTCCTCCCCAGGCCGCCCCAGACTCTGCTCCACCACGTACAGCAGGAATGATCGTAGCCGCGGCGACCGCCGGAACACTTCGCTATGCGCCACCCGCTGCGTTAACGCCCACCGCGGATCCTCCGCCAACCGCTCGTAACTGCCGTGTATCTCGCTCATCCTGCTGAAAATTGACTGTGAAGAACGGCCGCGAGACCGTTTGCCACTTCTACTGCCGGGCCCCTTGGATTATATTCCTCCAAGCACGCAGGCCAAAGCCTGGTTTAGGAGTCTCGCCATGAAGTTTGCCCTTTGCCTTGTCCTCCTCGCCTCGTCTGCCTTCGCTCAAGGCACCGTCACCATCTTCGGCACCGTCCAGGATAAGACCGGCTCGGTCGTCCCCGGCGTCGACGTCACCATCACCAATACCCTCACTGGCGCCGCCCGCGCCGTCAAGTCCAACGACACCGGCAACTACGTTGCCTCGCAACTCCCCGTCGGCGTCTACTCCGTCCGCGCTCAGGCTCAGGGCTTCAAGACTTTCGTCCAGGAAAAGATCCAAGTCCAGGTCGACGAAAACCGCCAAGTCAACATCGCCCTCGAGGTCGGCTCGCTCTCTGAAAGCGTCGAGGTCCAGGCCGAGGTCACACAGGTCGAAACCCGCTCCGGCAGCATCCGCGAAGTCGTCGACTCCCAGCGCATCGTCGAACTCCCCCTCAATGGCCGTAACCCCCTTCAACTCACCCGCCTCGTCGCCGGCTCCGGCGGCGTCGCCGCCAAGGACCAGGGCCAGAACGAAACCGTCTCCGTCAACGGCGCCCGCACCAACTCCAATAACTACCAGCTCGACGGCGGCGACAATCACGACCCCTACTTCAACGCCCCCGCCATCTTCCCCAATCCCGACGCCCTCGACGAGTTCTCCATCCAGACCAACGCCTACGGCGCCGACCGCGGCCGCAACGCCGGCGCCTTCATGACCGCCGTCACCAAGTCCGGCACCAACCAATTCCACGGCACCCTCTTCGAGTTCCTCCGCAACGAGAAGCTCAACGCCCGCAACTTCTTCTCCACCACCGTCCCCCCCTTCCGCCGCAACCAGTACGGCGGCACCTTCGGCGGCCGCATCATCCGTGACCGTACCTTCTTCTTCGGCTCCTTCCAGGGCACCAATGAACGCTCCGCCCCCGGCGCCGTCACCGCCACCGTCCCCTCCGCCGCCCAGCGCACCGGCGATTTCTCCGCCTCCTCAAAAACCCTCAAGGACCCCAAGGGCGGCACCTTCCCCGGCAACATCATCCCCTCCTCCCGCATCAATACCGCCACTCCCAAGTTCCTCAGCGCCTTCGTCCCGCTCCCCAACCTCGCCAACAACGTCCTCTCCACCGCCTCCCAGCAGAAGGTCGACGACTACCAGGGCGTCGTCAAAATCGACCACCGCCTCTCCGACGCCAACAGCCTCTCCGGCCGCCTCCTCCGCAACAAAAACGACTTCCAGGAAGCCACCGGCAACCTCCCCGGCTTCTTCGCCCTCATCAACTACCAGAACTGGAACCTCGCCGTCACCGATACCCACATCATCACCCCGTCCCTCCTGAACTCCTTCGTCTTTACCTACAACAAAATCGATCGCCGCCAGATCTCCGTCGTCCCCGGCGGCAAGACCTGGAACGACTTCGGCGCCGGCTTCACCCGCACCTTCAGCGGCGACGCCCCCGCCGGCATGCACACCACCGTCGACGGCTACTTCAACGCCTTCTCCCGCTTCCCCCTCAACCACTTCCGCCAGAACTTCCAGTTCTCCAACACCCTCTCCTGGAACAAGGGCGCCCACTTCCTGAAGCTCGGCGTCGACGTGCGCCGTCAGATCCTCGACATGCAGGAACTGTTCCGCGGCGACCCCTACATCCGCTTCGGCAATACCTGGACGGGTGAAGCCGCCGCCGACCTCATGCTGGGCCTCCCTCTGCAATTCGAGCAGATCGCCGAAGCCCACAACTTCCCCCGCACCTGGGAACTCGGATTCTTCGTCCAGGACGACTGGAAAGTCAACAGGAATCTCACACTCAACCTCGGTGCGCGTTGGGATCCCTGGTTCCCGTTCCTCGATGAAGCGGACAAATTCGCCCAGCTCTGGCCGGGTCTGCAGTCCACCAAGTTCCCCACCGCTCCCGCCGGTGTCCTTTTCCCTGGAGACAATGGCCTCAGCCGGAGCATGCTGCAATCCGCTTGGGGTAACATCGGTCCCCGGTTCGGCTTCGCCTATGACCCCGCCGGAAACGGCAAGACCAGCATCCGCGGCGGCTACGGCCTCTTCTTCTCACAGGTCCGCCAGCAGGCGAACAACCAGATCTCCACCAACCAGCCCTTCTCGCTCAAGCTCACCGTGAACAACCCCGCGGGCGGCATCGACAACCCCTATCAGGGCATTGGCAATCCCTTCCCGTTCCAGGCCCCGTCGAACGCCCAGGAGGCTCAGAACTACAAGTGGGTCCTTCCCCTCACCCTCACTCAATGGAATCCGAACATGAGGAACGCTGCCGTCCAGCAGTGGAACCTCAACGTCCAGCGCGAGTTCTTCAGCAGTTGGATCGGCACCCTCGCCTACGTCGGCTCCAAGGGCAACCACCTCTTCATGACCGCCGAGATGAACCCCGGCGTCTACGGCCGCACCGGCAACCTCAACCAGCGCCGCGTCTATGCCCCCAACTTCGCCCAGGTCACTGACCAGTCCTCCCGCGGCAACTCCAGCTATCACGCCATGCAGCTCAGCGTGAACAAGCGCCTCACCCACGGCCTCACCGTCCTCGCCAACTACACCTGGTCCAAGCTCCTCGACGACGCCTCCTCCGACGGCAGCACGCCCAACAACCCCTTCGACTTCCGCCAGAACCGCGGCCGCTCCGACTTCGACCTCCCCCACCGTTTCGTCGTCTCCTACATCTGGCAGCTCCCCTCCCTCCGCTCGAGCCCCGCCCCCGTTCGCTACCTCCTCGGCGATTGGGAAACCAACGGCATCATCACCCTCCAGAGCGGCCGCGGCCTCTCCGTCGCCGCCGGCAAGGACAACTCCCAGTCCGGCACCAACCAGGACCGCGCCGACCTGACCGTCGACCCCTTCCTCTCCTCCAGCCGCTCCCGCGACGAAGTCCTCTCCCGGTACTTCAACACCGCCGCCTTCGCCCAGAACCCCGCCGGCACCTTCGGCACCTCCGGCCGCAACATCGTCAGCGGCCCCGGCGACGCCACCATCGACTTCGGCCTCGTCAAAGTCGTCCCCCTCACCGAGCGGCTCCGCCTCCAGTTCCGCGGTGAATTCTTCAACTTCCTCAACCGCGTCAACCTCGGCAACCCGAATACCAACGCCAGCTCCGCCCAGTTCGGCCGCATCACCTCGGCCGGCTCCCCGCGCGTCGTCCAAATCGCCCTGAAGCTGTCTTTCTAGCGAGAGACGCCCATGGAGTCCAGCCGCCGCCGTTTCCTCCAGTTCGGCGCTGTGGGCGCCGCCCAGCCGCGCCCCGGCGACTCCTGCCGGCCCTCGTTCCTCGACCGCCGCTCCGGCGCCCACCCCTTCTGCGCTTCCACGCCCCCCGCCCGCCCCCATGTCTTCGTCATCAGCGTCGACATGTTCAGCCCCGACCACTGGCTCCCCGGCCGCGCCCCCACCCAGGCCATGCGCCTGCCCGCCCTCCGCTCCCTCTGGGCCGACAGCGTCTTCTTCACCAACGCCTTCACCACCAACCCCCTCTGCGCACCCGCCCGCGCCGCCCTCCTCACCGGCCGCTCCACTTACATCCTCGCCAACAACGAGCGCGCCCACGACGGCCACGAATCCTCGCTCCGCCCCTCCGACTCCATCTTTCCCGAATACCTCAAAGCCGCCGGCTACGACACCCGCCACTGCGGCAAGGGCCACCTCGGCGCCCAGAAATTCTTCGACGCCTTCGGCGAGAACGGCGACGGCTGGGACCGCTGGGATCCCCCCGTCCGCTCCGACGAAAACTACCTCGCCCACCTCCGCGCTCTCGGCGTCCAGCCCCAGCGCTACCGCCGCGAGCTCCGCGGCCTCCAGCCCGACCGCCGCTCCCCCGCCAACTCCTTCGGCGGCTGGATCGAGCAGGCCAACGGCGGCCGCTTCCCCCTCGAAGCCCAGTACAGCCACTTCCTCTCCGCTCGCGCCTCCTCCAAGCTCGACGCCGCCCTGCTCTCCTCCCGCCCCGTATACCTTCAGCTCGACTTCTTCGATCCCCACCAGCCCTTCTCCATCCCCGCCGGCTTCGAGGACCGCGAAAAGGAGCTCCGCGCCGCTCTGAAACTGCCCGCCAGTTACCTCGCCGCCCGCCAGCGCGACTTCCAACCCGACCCCACCCTCCCCCGCATCTACGACCTCTACTCCCGCTACTGGGGCCTCTACGACCCCCGCACCGTCGAAGACTACCGCGTCGCCAACGCCCTCCAGATGGAGATCGTCGATCAGGCCATCGCCCGCTTCCTCGCCGATCTGAAGCGCCGCGGCCTCTACGACGAATCGCTCATCCTCTTCACCTCCGACCACGGCGAAATGAACGGCCGCCGCGCCCTCGTCGACAAGGGCGTCTACCTCCACCCCGAGGTCCTCCGCGTCCCTCTCGCCGTCAAAATGCCCAAGTCCGCCGGCATCGCCCCACGCCTCGAATCCACCCCCGTCTCCCACCTCGACGTAGCCCCGACGCTCCTCGAAGTCGCCGCCATCCAGCCCGCCGAGCGCCTCGACGGCGTCTCCCTGCTTCCTCTCCTGAACGGCCGCCCTCACACCCCCAAGCCCCACATCGCCGAATGCGGCTGGCACGTCGGCGTCAACTTCGCCTGCGCCATCCACGACGGCCGCCACCTCTACTCCTACAACCTCTCTTCAGACACCCCCGAACTCTACGACCTCCACGACGAGGACCCCGTCAACCTCGCCGCCCTCCCCCAGCACGCGGCCACCAAGTCCGCCCTCGTCCAGCGTCTCGGAACCTTCCTCGAAGCCGACCCCCGCTGGCAGTGCTACTGGTCGTCCTTCCGCATCGACCACTACGCCACCCTGCCCCGCCCCAAAGGCGACCTCCAGCTCCAGCAGCACGATTGACCCCGGCCCCGCCACCCTGAACTCTAATCCTCAACCCCCTCCCGGCCGATATCTCCACCAGAGGCTCGCCATGCCCCAGACCCGCGCCGAAGCGCACGACAACCGTATCATCCTCCAGTTCGACACCCTCGACGACGCGCTCCGCCTCTTCACCCCCTGGCGCGGCGCCGGTCCCCGCCTCCAGGCCGCCTCCCAAATCCACTCCGCCCTGGCCGCCGTCGGCCTCGCCGTCGAAGTCCAGGTCAAGGGCCGCGCGGTCGCCCACCTCGGCTCCGGCGAACCCAGCGGCGTGCTCTTCTCTCTGCTCCAGCCCGCCGCCTGAGCCGCGCCGCTATTTCGCATCCACCCGCGCCGGAATCTTCTCCAGGTTCGCAATCTCCAGCCCCAGCGCGAATCCAAACCGCCCGAACTGCTCCATCCCGCTGAAGTCCCAGTCGTCGTGATACTCGTCCGAAGGCTGGTGGTATTGCGCCGCATGCTTCTTCCCCACCTCCGCCGCGAACCCCGCCGGCTTGCCTTCGTAGTCCGAGCCCATGTTCACTGAAAACGCCGGCACCCCCACCCGCGCAAACGAATAGTGGTCGCTTCGGTAGTACCCGCCCGACTGCGGATGCCCGTCCGGCTTGATCGCCAGCCTGTGCCGTTGCGCCACGCTCTCCACCAGCCCGAAGAACGACGTCCGCTCCGCCCCCGTCACCACTGTGTCCTTCACCCGCCCGTGCGGCCCGTAGGAGTCGAAGTTCAGGTTCGCCGCCATCCGCTCCGCCGCCAGCGGCGGGTGCTCGGCGAAGTACTGCGAACCCAGCAGCCCGCTCTCCTCCGCCGTCACCGCCACGAAGTACGCGCTCCGCAGCGGCTTCGGCTCCATCGACGCCCACGCCCGCGCCATCTCCACCAGCATCGCGCAGCCCGTCGCGTTGTCCAGCGCGCCGTTGTAGATCCTGTCCCCCGCCACCGCCTCGCCCATCCCCAGGTGGTCCCAGTGCGCCGTGTACACCACCGCCTCCTGGGCCAGCCGCGGGTCGCTGCCTGCCACCATGCCCACCACGTTGTGCGTCTCAATCTCCTTCACGTTGAACCGGAACCGGCCCTTCACCCGGACCCGCCCCAGCGGCATCGCCCGGAACCCGCGCGTGTCCGCCGCCTTCAGCATCTCCTCCGCGCTCTTCCCCGCCAGCCCCAGAATCTGCCCGCCTGCCTCCGCCGTCACCCACCCCGCAAACCCGAGCGCCGGCTGCCCCGCCGCCCGCCGGATCTGCGGCTGCGGCCGCCCGTTCGCCCGCAGCACCTGCCACCCGTAGCTCGCTGTCGGCGTCGTGTGAATGATGATTGCCGCCGCCGCCCCCTGCCGCGCCGCTTCCTCGTACTTGTACGTCCACCGCCCGTAATACGTCAGCGCCTTGCCCTGGAAGAACTTCGGATCCTGGCTCGGCGGCTCGTTCGTGAACAACACCACCACCTTGCCCTTTACGTCTGCCCCCGCATAGTCGTTCCAGCCGAACTCCGGCGCCGTGATCCCGTGGCCCACGAACACCGCCTCGGCGTCGAAGTCCGCCGCCGCCTCCTGCGTGTACGACGTCCCGACGAATTCGTCCAGCCACTTCAGCGGCACCGTCCTGCCGTCCGCCGTCGCCGTCAACTGCGCCCCCGGCGCCACCTCCACTGACCTCAGTGGAACCGCCTGCAGGTAACTCCCGTCCGGCGCCCCCGGCTTCAGCCCCGCCGCCTCGAACTGCGCCGCCAGGTACTCGGCCGCCAGTTGCCCGCCTCTCTGGCCCACGCCCCTGCCTTCCAGTTGGTCGCTCGCCAGGAACTTCACGTGCGGCCGGATCTTCGCCCCTTCAATCAGGCTCATCTGCGCCGGCAGCAGCGCCGCCCCGGCCATCATCACTGTCAGGATTCTCATTTCGACCTCTTCGCCGCCAGCTTCGCCGCCAGCCGCGGAACGTTCACCACAAACCGCTCGTGCGTTCCCTCACCCGCCAGTTCCTGCTCGTCTCGCGCCTCCACCCGGAACACCACCCGCCGGTCCGCCACCTCCACCACCGTCGCAGTGAATTCCACGCTCATCCCCACGGGCGTCGCCGCCAGGTGCCGGATGTTCACCATCGTCCCCACGCTGTCCTCGTCCGCCCCCAGATACGGCTTGATCGCGTTGCGCGCCGCCCACTCCATGTAGCCGATCAGGTGCGGCGTCGACAGCACCCTCGCTTCGTCGTCTCCCAGGAAATCGATCGTCACCTCGGGTGTCACCAGCAGGCGGTGGGTACCCGCCGCCCCAATCGGGATGAACTTCATGTCAATATGGTAACGTGCGGTGGCCCCGCGCTCCCCGGGTTGGGAACCTTTTGGGGTCATTCTGCATCCAGTAGGCTGTAGACACTTACCTCCGAGGTCATTGGGCTTGCAGTTTCTTTGTGCTTTTCTTTTGTTCGGCATCCTCGACGGTGCGTCCCTCCCGGCCGCGCCTCCGCCCCCAGCTTCTGCCACCGCCTTCACCATGGACTCCCCGCGTGAAAAGGAAGGCGAACAGGTTTTGGCCAAATACCTGCAGGTCAGCAAAAACCGTATCATGCGCGGCGTCAGCATGGTCGCCCACTTCGCCGGCCGCCTGCCCAAAATGAAGATGGCCGCCACCGCCGACGCCCGCCGCCGCGTCTCCCAGACCGGCTCCATCGAATACGAAGTCAGCAGCCGCACCGGCGACAAGACCGTCTGGAAGGAACTCATCCTCCGCTACATCAACGGCGAGATGGAGAACGCCGGCAAGGACCGCTCCAAGATGGCCGTCACCCCAGAGAACTACAAGTTCAAGTACAAGGGCGAGCGCGAACGCGACGGCCGCATGGCCTATGTCTTTGAAGTGAACCCCCGCAAGAAGCGCGAAGGCCTCTTCAAGGGCGAAATCTGGGTCGACGTCGACACATCCCTCCCCGTCCTTGAATCCGGCCGCTTCGTCAAGAGCCCGTCCGTCTTCCTCAAAAAGGTGCAGTTCACCCGCGAATACGCCGTGCAGGACGGCGTCCCAGTCCCCAAGGCCATGCAGACCTCCATCGAAACCCGCTTCTGGGGCGTCGCCGAACTCGACATCCAGTACAGCGAGCTCCAGTGGGAAGCCTCCGCCGCTCCCTCCACCAACTGAGTCGCCCTCGCTTCCGCCCACCCCCTTCCTTCCCCGCCACCTCTCACGCAGACGGGACCGCCCGCCTCTCTCCCTCCGGCCTGGCCTTCCCCGACGCCTCTCCCCAAACGCCGAACTCGCCGCCCGCCGCCCTCCTTGCCGCCCCCTACTTTTGCCGCCGCCTCTCACGCAGACGGGAGCGCCCGCCTCTCTCCCTCCCGGCCTGGCCTCCCCCAAACGCAGAACAGGCCGCCCATCGGGGCGGCCCGCTCATTTTTCGAGGGAGAATCGCCTGCCTACCAGCGCGGTTCGCGCCGGCGGCCTCCCGTGCCGCCGCGGTCACCGCCGCGGCCGCCACCGCCGCCGCCGCCGAAGGGACGCTCCTCACGGGGCCGCGCTTCATTCACATTCAGCTTCCGGCCGCCGAAGTCCATCCCGTTCAGGGCGTTGATGGCGCGTTCCGCTTCCTCGTCATTCCCCATCTCGACGAATCCAAAGCCGCGGGAACGGCCCGTTTCCCGGTCCGTGATGATGCTGACGCGATCCACGGTCCCGTAAGTTTCAAACAAGCCACGCACGGCATCTTCGCTCGAGCTGAAGCTCAAATTTCCGACAAAAATGTTCTTCAAGCAGACACTCCTTCGTATTCGGGATGGCGGGCGGAAGATCAGGGGAGTTCAGACAGGCGGGATATCACGTGGGCCGGACTCAATCCTAACTTGCGCAAGCAACCTAAATACCGCTTCATAATAGCAGAGGCCGTTGTGGTTGGGAAGTGAAATCTTTGCTACAATGCGACCCACAGAACTGGGAAAAACCCTAGAAGGAGGATTCCGTGCTGCGAACCGCCCTGCTCGCCGCCCTCGCCGCCGCTGCGCTCTCCGCCCAGCCGCCCAAATCGTACCCCGTTTTGGGGAAGATTGTCCGCGAGAGCCCCAAACTCGACGCCCTCCTCGCTCCCGACGTCCGGATCGAGGTCATCGCCTCCGGCTTCGAGTGGGCCGAAGGACCCGTCTGGGACCGCCGCGCCGGCCACCTCCTCTTCTGCGATATCCCCAACAACGCCATCCACAAGTGGACCGCCGAGCACGGCGTCGAACTCTACATGAAGCCCGCCGGCTACACCGGCGTCGGCCCCTACGGCGGCGAACCCGGCAGCAACGGCCTCATCCTCGACCCCCAGGGCCGCCTCATCCTCATGGAACACGGCGACCGCCGCGTCGCCCGCCTCTCCCCCGGCTACGGCAAGCAGACCCTGGCCGACAGCTATGAGGGCAAGCGCCTGAACAGCCCCAACGACGGCACCCTCAAGTCCAACGGCGACCTCTACTTCACCGACCCCATCTACGGCCTGCCTAACCGCTGGGACGACCCCCGCCGCGAACTCGACTTCTGCGGCGTCTACCGGTGGTCCGATGGCCCCCTGTCTGGTGGCCGCCTCACCCTGCTCTACAAAGACCTCTCCCGCCCCAACGGCATCGCCTTCTCTCCCGACGAGAAGACCCTCTACGTCGCCAACAGCGACCCTCAGCGCGCCATCTGGATGGCCTTCCCCGTCCAGCCCGGCGGCACGCTCGGCGAGGGCCGCGTCTTTGCCGACGTCACCTCCATGGTGGACCGGTTCCCCGGCCTGCCCGACGGCATGAAAGTCGACCGCGACGGCAACCTGTGGGCCACCGGCCCGGGCGGCATCCACATCTTCTCGCCCGATGGCACGCGCCTCGGCCGCATCGACACCGGCGAGGCCACCGCCAACCTCGCCTGGGGCGACGACGGCTCCACCCTCTACGTCACCGCCGACATGTACCTCATCCGTATCAAAACCAAAACTCGCGGCCCTGGCTGGTAGCCCTCCACCCGCCTCTACGTGAAGTGCCGCCGGCGGCGCACGCGAAACTCCTCGAGCGCCCACTGGAAGTCCTCCTCGCGCACCTCCACGCGGCCGCTGCCGCCCTCAATCACGCGGCACACCGCCGCCTGCAGCGCGCGCTGGCACAGCGCCGCCAGGTCCGCGCCGGACGCCCCGTCGCACTGCCGCGCCAGCGCGTCCAGGTCGATGCTCGCCGACGCCGGCCGGCCCGACAGGTGCAGCTCCAGAATGGCCCGCCGCTCGCCCTGGTCGGGCAGCCCCACGTCGATCACTTCGGCGAACAGCCGCGGCGCGAACAAGCCCGGATCCAGCAGCTCCGGGTTCGCCGTCGCCGCCAGCACGCCGATGCCGCGCAGCCGTGTCGCATCGCTCATCTCGGCCAGGAACGGCTGCAGCAGGTCCTTGCCGAGCAGCGCGTCCAGCTCGTCCAGGAACAGAATGCACGGCGCCGCCTGCCGCGCCCGCCGGAAGGCCTGCCGCAAGGCCGCCGCCGGATCGGCGTACTGCGTGCGGAAGACGCTGCCGCGCAGCGCCAGAAGCGCCGCGCCGCTTTCGCGCGCCAGGGCCCGCGCCAGCAGCGTTTTGCCGGACCCGCTCGGACCCCGCATCAGCACCCGCGGGCTCGCCGTCACCCCGGCCGAGCTAAACATGTCGGCATGCTTCAGCGGCCACTCGATCAGTTGCCGCAGCCGCCGCTTGGCCTCCGCGCTGCCGCCGATGTGCTCCCAGCGGATGTGCGGCGTCTCGACGTACACTTCCTCGCCCGAGCTCGGCTCGATCACCTGCAGCGCCGACAGAAAATCGTCCAGCCGCAGCGACGGCGCCTCCGGGTTGCGCCTGCCCGCCGACAGCCACGCCTCCAGGCAGATCGTCTGCAGGTCGGAGCCCGTCATGCCGCTGGTGCTGCGCGCCAGCAGGTCGAAGTCCAGCGCCTCGCCCGCCTGCCGGCGCGAGGCCTCGCGCTGCAACAGCTCGCGCCGCGCCTCGCGGTCCGGTACCGGGACGACAATCTCGCGCAGTAGCCGCCCGGGCTTGCGCAGCTCCGGCGCCACCCGGTTGGGATGCGCCGTGGCGCCGGTCACCAGGATGCGCGCGCCCTCCCCCAGGCGGTCAATCTCGGCGAGCAGACGCACCGCCAGCGGCAGACGCACCGAGCTCTGCTCAAAGGCGCAGCGCGGGGCCAGCGCCTCGATGTCGCGCAGCAGCAGGATGCAGGGCGCCTGCACCCGCGCCTGCTCGAAGACCTCGGAAAGCACTCCGGCCCCGCTCTGGAAGAAGCGGTCCAGCAGCTCCATTCCGTCCCAGGCCAGCAGCCTCGCCCCGCACCTCTCGGCCACCGTCCGTGTCAGCCGCGTCTTGCCGCCGCCCGGCGGCCCCGACAGCAGGATGCCGTGCGGCGCGGGCCTCTCACCCGGCGCCGCCTCGGTCAGAGCCCAGCGCGACAGGTCCAGAAACCGTTGGAGATGCGCCGCCAGGCGCGGATGGGCGCAGACTTGCACAGGCATGGGAAACAGTTTCCGCAGGACGGCGCGATGCCGCGGCGCGGGATTCCTTTCTTCCTGTGTTGCTTTTCGTGCCTCGCGGCGGGTTTCTTGACGGGAATTTCGCAGTTTGCGCTCAGCGCGGCTCCGGCCGGCGCTCCGCCTCCAGGCGCTGCAGGCGCGCGGCCAGTTGCTCCATCTGCTCCGCCTGGCGTTTCAGCACGGCGTGCAGCTCCGCCACGTAGAGATTGCGCAACTCCAGCTCGGTGCGTGTGCGGCGCAGCTCGGTGTCCTGGGCTGTGAGCACGTTTTCGAGTTGATCCAGGTGCTCTACCAGCGGTTCGCCATGCGGCTGATGCACCGTCTGCCCGCGCGGATTGCCCGTCGTCCTCTCCACGCGAGAGTAGTGCGCCGGGCCGCGGGAAAATCTCCGCCGGGCTCAGCGATCCGATTCCCGGCTCTACCCCGATGAAGGAGGAAGGCTCGTAATCCTCTCGGAGCAGCGGCTCGTCATGCAGAAGTGAGAAGGCTGGAAGCCGCACAAGACACGGGAGGTCAGGACGATGAACTACAGGATGTTCGCGCTGTTGTTGCTGGGCGGGGCGCTGTTGGCGCAGCCGCCGGCGGGGCGTGCGATCGGAATGAGGGCGCAGCGCGGGCAGGCGATGCAGCGCGCCGCCGCGGCGCGCAACATGGCCGCGCTGAAGGACGTCCTCGGGTTGAGCGATGCGCAGGTGCAGCAGTTGCGCGACCTGCGCCGGCAGCAGGCCGAAGCGGCGCGGCCGACAATGGAACAACTGCGCGCCAACCGCAAGGCGCTGGCCGAGGCCATGCAAGCGGATAGCCCGGACGCGGCCCGCGTCGGGCAACTGATGGTGGACGGCAAGAAGCTGCGCGAATCCGCGCGGGCGGCCGGCGATGAGTTTCGCGCCAAGGCGCAGGCGCTGCTGACGCCGGAGCAGAAGACGAAGCTCGCCGAGCTGCAGCAGGCGGGCCGCAAGGCGGGCGCGGCGCGGCAGGCGATGGGGCTCGGGCTGCTCGCTCCGCCGCGTGGCGCGGGCGCGCAGGCGCCGATGTTGCGCGGGCGCGTGCAGTAGCTCAGTTCCCGACCAGCGGCAGGTCGAGCGACCCGGTGGCGCCGTTGTTCGAATGCCCCTTCATCTTGCCGACGGGCGTGCATTGGTACGGCAGCAGGTCCAGCGCACCCGTCCACTGCCCGCCGGATCCGCTCCGCATCTGCTGCCGCGGCTCGATCTGCAGCGCAAACTTGAACTGGCCGCCGGCGGGCAGTAGCCGCGCCGTGAGCAGCATGGCGTTCTGCGCGATGGGCGTGGTGAGCGCTTCCTCCAGCTCGGCTCTGGCCGGCGCGGAGGCGGCGCCGGCCTCCGCCGCGGTCTAGCCGTTGCGGTAGCGCAGCTTCACCTTAGGCCGTGCCCCTTCAGCGCGGTCTCGCGGAACTTGCCGTCGAAGCGGGCGTTGGCGGTGTAGTAGGCGAGCGTGTAGGAGTAGCGGGCGCCGCCGGTGTTATTGGAGCGCAGCGTGGAGAGGCCGCCGGTGCGCGAGGCGCGGGCGAGTAGCGGTCCAGAGCGATGTTGTCGAGATTCGAAGGCCTGTCGGTCTCGGCCCGCATCATGGGCACGACAGGTGCGTTGACGTCCACGCCGTAGATGGCCACGCCGGCGCCGTTGAACGTATTAGGGTGTTTACGAGGGCATCGGGGAACAGCGCCCGACACCTGCGCGCGCTCGGGCGAAGGCATATTGTTGACGCGGATGCCGCCGGTCTCCGGCATGATCACGGTGGGCGTGGTGGTGTTGCCGGGCAGACTGCTGAGCGGAAAACCGCCGGACATGAAGATAAGAATCTTGCGTCCGGGGATGCCGGCGAGGTGGCGGGCGGCGGGTACGAGCGAGTGCAGCGTGAGCGGGGCTTTGCCGCGCCGGACGCTGGCGCGGAACGAGTTTTCGGCGTGCGGGCGGCCTTGGTTGAAGACGCGCTCCCCTGGTGTTGGCGGCTTCGCTCTCGGAGCGGCGGCGCGGGAGCAGGCTGGGCGACTCGGAGATCCGCGCCTCGAGCGAGTAGAAGGTGGCGACATCGTTGTCGCCGAGCTTGCGGAGGGCGCCGAGGATCTGCTCACGCGTGGCGGGCTGCGCGGCCTACGGCGTGTTGAGGTAGTCGATGACGCCGGCGGTGACGGTGCGTGGGGCAGCAGTGCGGGGCGATTCGAATCAATGCCCTGGGGCGATTTCGGCGGCGGGCATGGCGGCGGTGAAGCAGCGGGAGAGCTGGCGCGGCTTGCCGTCTTCGAGCAGGGTGCAGTCATCCCTTTCTGAGGCCGCGGACGGGCTGGCCCTGCGCGGCGGCGGCCAGGAGGAGAGCCAGGATTGAAGAGAAAGGGGGTCGATTCTTCGGATATGCCCGGAATGAGCAGAGCCGATCGGCCGGCGCTCAGAGCGCGGGGGCGAGGCCGGGCGCGACGTAGGCGTAGACGAGCACGATGAGCCCGATGATGGAGGCGAGCAGGATGCTGTGGCGGAGGGTGAAGCGGAAGAGGCGCGACTCTTCGTCCTGGTGCATGCCGGTGGCGGCGGCGGCGACGGCGATGGACTGCAGCGAGATCATTTTGCCCATGACGCCGCCGGAGGAGTTAGCGGCGGCCATCAGGATGGGGTTGAGTCCGATGCGGTTGGCGGTGACCACCTGCAGGTTGCCGAACAGGGCGTTGGCGCTGGTGTCGCTGCCGGTGAGGAAGACGCCGAGCCAGCCGAGCAGCGCGCTGAAGAACGGGAAGGCGGCGCCGGTGGCGGCGAAGGCCAGGCCGAGCGTGCCGGTGGCGCCGGAGTAGTTCATGAGGAAGGCCAGGGCGAGGACGGAAGCGACGGTGATGGTGGGCTTCAGCAGTTGGGAGCAGGTGGTGCGGAAGACGAGCGCGAGGGTGCGGCCGGAGACGCGCAGGACGAGTGCGGAGAGCAGGCACGCGAGCATGCAGGCGGTGCCGGAGGCGGAGAGGTAGTTGAAGGTGTAGCGGGCGGCGTAGGGCGCGGTTTTGGCGGTGACGGGCGGCGTCTGCAGCACCTCGTTGTGGAGCGCGGGCCAGTCGATGGGAATGGTGAAGGAGTTGAGGAATGCCTTCACGTCGAGGCGGCCCCACAGCAGGACGCAGACGACGAGGAGGGCGTAGGGCGACCAGGCGAGCGCGATGGCGCGCGCGCCGTGGTGCGGGGGGAGCTTGGATTCGTGGGCGGCGCCGTCGAAGGTGAAGTGGTCTTTGGGCCTGGCGACAAGGGTGACGAGGATGCAGGCGGCGATGGCGGAGAGCGAGGCGAGGATGTCGGTGAGTTCGGGGCCGAGGTAGTTGGAGGCGTAGAACTGGGCGCCGGCGAAGGCGATGCCGGTGGCGGCGACGGCGGGGATGACGCCGCGCAGGGCGCGCCAACCGCCCATGACCAGGATGAGGTAGGCGGGGATGAAGACGGAGACGGGAGCGCAGATGCGGCCGACGGAGGCGCTGAGCTTGGCGAGCGGCAGGCCGGTGATGCCGGCGAGCGTGATGACGGGGATGCCGATGGAGCCGAAAGCGACGGGGGCGGTGTTGGCGAGCAGGCAGATGCCGGCGGCGTAGAAGGGGGAGAAGCCGAGGCCGGTGAGCATGGCGGCGGCGACGGCGACAGGCGCGCCGAAGCCGGCGGCGCCTTCGACGAAGGCTCCGAAGGCGAAGGCGATCAGCAGCGCCTGGAGGCGGCGGTCCGGGGTGAGGCCGCCGATGGAGTCCTTGACGATCTCGAACTGGCCGGTCTCGACGCTGAGGCGATAGAGGAAGATGGCCCAGAAGATGATCCAGCAGATGGGGAAGAGGCCGAAGGCGGCGCCGTAGAGGATGGCGCTGACGGTTTGGGGGACGGGCATGCCGTAGACGGCGAGGGCGACGACAGTGGCGGCGCCGAGGCCGGCGAGGGCGGCGATCCAACTGGCGGTGCGGCGGACGCCGAGGAGGTAGAGGAGGGTGAAGAGGGGGAGGGCGGCGGCGAGGGCGGAGAGGCCGAGGCTGCCGGCAAGCGGCGAGTAAGTCTGCTGCCACATGGAGGGCTATTGTATCGAGATGGG
>DAHVTI010000287.1 GCA_027324255.1 Bryobacterales bacterium
GTGCCACGTGGGCGGCGTCTACCGCGGCACGCCGATGACCTGCGACGGCTGCCATCTGCAGGCCTACAACCAGACGACGAACCCGAACCACGTCGCCGCCGGCTTCCCGAAGGACTGCGCGCTATGCCACACGACGCAACAGTGGCCTGGCGCGAAGTTCGACCACACGGCGATGACCAAGTTCCCGCTCACCGGCAAGCACACCACGACGCAGTGCGCGCAGTGCCACGTAGGCGGCGTCTACCGCGGCACGCCGGCGGCGTGTGAGGGCTGCCACCTGCAGAAGTACAACCAGACAACGAACCCGAACCACGCCGCCGCCGGCTTTCCGAAGGACTGCGCACTATGCCATACGACGCAACAGTGGCCCGGCGCGCAGTTCGACCACACGGCGATGACGCGCTTCCCGCTCACCGGGAAGCATACGACGACGGCCTGCGCGCAGTGCCACGTGGGCGGCGTCTACCGCGGCACGCCGATGACCTGCGACGGCTGCCATCTGGCGCAGTACAACCAGACGACGAACCCGAACCATGTCGCCGCCGGCTTCCCGAAGGACTGCGCGATCTGCCACAGCACCTCGCAGTGGCCGGGTGCCGTCTTCGACCACAACCGCACGCGCTTCCCGCTCACCGGGAAGCACACCACCACGGCGTGCGCGTTGTGCCACGTGGGCGGGCGCTTCGCCGGGACGCCGACGGACTGCTACTCGTGCCACCAGCGGAACTACGAGACCGTGACGAATCCGAACCATGTGGCGGCCGGCTTCCCGAAGGACTGCACGGCCTGCCACACCACCACGCAGTGGGCCGGCGCGCGCTTCGACCACAAGTTCCCGATCTACAGCGGCTCACATGCCGGCAGGTGGAGCACCTGCAACGATTGCCACACCATGCCCAGCAACTATGCCGTGTTCAGTTGCATCGACTGCCACGCGCACAACAAGACGGACATGGACAACAAACACCGCGGCAGGCCCAATTACGTCTATGCATCGCCTGCCTGTTACCAATGCCACCCGACGGGGAAAGGGGATTGAGGCGGATGCGCGCCATACTGCTCCTGCTGGCCTCGGTGGCCCTGCTCCGGGCGGAGATTCCCGAAACCGTGAGGCAGCGGAAAACGTTCAAGGTAAAGCAGGCGATTCCCGGTGCCGTCTATCTGGACGGCGGCACGGCGCACGGACTGGCAGAGGGGATGACTGTGATTGTGGAAAGACGCGCGCCGGGTGAAGCCGGCATGGCGGCACGCAGGATCTGCGAAGCCGTCATCGTGTCGGTGGCCACGCAGTCCTCGCTCGCCGAGATCCGTTCCTCGGAGGAGGGCGCCGTGCCCCAGGCCGGGGACGCGGCCGTGTTGTCGGCGCAGGACGAAGCGGCGCTCAGCCTGGCGCAATCGGCCCGCCGGCGGCAGCGCTACGCGCAGGTGGTGAGCTTTACCAGCGGGGACCCCCTGGAAGAGGAGGTGCGCGAATACGTGCCGATGGCCCCGCCCAGCGAAGTCGGCCGGATGCGCGGCAGCGTGGGCTTCGAGTACAACCTGATCCAGGACCGGGCGTCGGGCGTGTCGTCGAGCCAGCAGGGGGCCTCCGCGCGGGTGGACTGGACGCGGATCGACGGCACCTACTGGCGCGCCAGCGGATACTGGCGCGGGCGGTGGAACCGGCGCGGCGGGCCGCGGCAGCAGACGCTGACGGACCTGATCAACCGCACCTACACCATGGGGCTGTTCTACGAGAATCCGCGGTCGAAGAACCAGTTGGGCTTCGGGCGCATCCTGCTGCCCTGGGCCTCGAGCCTGAGCACGATCGACGGCGGGTACTACGCGCGGCGGCTGGCAAAGCACGTCACGGCGGGCGTCTTCGCGGGCTCGACGCCGGACCCGGCGCAGTGGAACTACGATCCCAACCGGCAGATGTTGGGCGTGTTCACCAGCTTCGACCAGGGCAGCTACGAGAAGGTGCGCTGGACCGGCACGGTGGGGGCGGCGGCGGCGCGCGTGCACTGGCGGCCCGAGCGGAACTTCCTGTTTGTCGAGAACACGCTGTATGCGGGAGAGAAGTTCAGCGTGATGCACAACATGGAGGCCGATCTCAAGAACGCCCGCTACCTGCCGGGGCAGCACGGCGCCATGCTGAGCCGCAGCTTCCTGACGGCGCGCATCCAGCCGTCGCGGCGCTTCTCCGTCGACCTGAACCAGAACTACTTCCGCGGCCTGCCCACGTTCGATTCGTCGCTGCTCGGCACGGGCCTGCTGGACAAGTTCCTGTTCCAGGGCTTCAGCGGCGGGTTCCGGGCGCTGCCGCTGGAGCAGTTGACGATCTCTGCCAACTGGGGGCGGAGTTCGCGCGAGGGGGATGCGAAAAGCTCGCTGAACCAGATGTACAGCGCGGGCTGGAAGCGGCTGCCGTACGTGGGGCTGCGGATCGACGGCCGCTATACGCGGTTTTCGAGTTCGTTCGGCAGCGGGTCGTACGAGTCCATTTCATTGATCCGGGAGCTGGGCGACAGCCTGCGGCTGGAGCTGATGGGCGGACAGCAGATGTTCGGGGGCGCGCTGACTCAGCAGAGCCGGTCGCGGTTCCTGAACGGGCAGGTGGACTGGAACCTGGGGCCGCACTATTTCCTGAGCGCCGGCTGGCTGTCTTACCGCGGCGCGGCGCAGAACTACGATCAGATGTTTTTCACATTGGGGTACCGGTTTTGACGTTGACGGCGAAAAGGATGGCTGTGTGGCTGGCGCTGGCCCTGGCCGCGCGTGGCGCCGATGCGGCCACGGAGCGGATTCTGGAGCGGGCGGCGCGCGCGGCGGAGGCCTTCGCCGCGGACTTTCCGGCGGTGGCCTGCACGGAAAAAGTAACGCAGGCCAAGTTCAACGAGGCGCACAAGGCGGTAGCGAGCGGCGCCGGGCTGTACGACTACCTGATCCTGCTGGACACGGAAGGCGGCGGGTTCACGGTGGAGGAGTCGCGTCTGCCGCGTAGCGCCCAGAAGAAGCAGCCGGCGCAGCCGCTGCTGGCGACCACCGGATTCGCGGTGCTGCAGGTGATCTTCCACCCGCACTTCCAGCCCTCTTACCGCTTCACGCGGCTGGAGCCGGAGGTGCGCGGCGGGACGACTTACGAAAGAATCGGGTTCGAGCACGTGAGCGGCGAGCCGTCGCCGTCGGTGCTGGAGGTGCGCGGGCGCGAATATCCGCTGGCGTGGCGCGGGACGGCGTGGATCGATCCCGAATCCGGGCGGGTGGCGCGCATCGAAACCGAGCTGAGCCAGCCGCTGGAAGACATCGGGCTGGTGTCGCTGAAATCGGAAGTGGAATACGCGCCGGCGCAGGGGCTGGCGTTCTGGGCCCCGCGCACGGCGGTGATCGAGGCGCACACGCGGCACCAGCACTGGCGGAACACGCACGAGTTTAGCGGCTATCGGAGGTTCGAGGTGAGCGCCGAGCAAAAGGTGCAGGCAGTGCGCGAAGGCCCCGGCGCGGCGCCGGAACAGGGAGGCAAGCAGTGACGGGCCCGGGCGCCACTTTGCAGCCGGGCGACCGGCGCCACCGCGCGCTGCTGGCTGCACTGGCGCTGGCAGCCGCCGGCTTCGCGGCGTTTGTGGCGTGGTCGGGCTACGGCTACTACCGGCTGCCGGTGTCGCAGCGGCCGTTTAGCGCGCTGCACGCCACGTTCCGGCCGGCGGGCTCGGCGGGACTCCGGCTGGGCATGCTCTCGGTGTTCCTGTTTGCCTGCATCTACCTCTACCCGCTGCGCAAGCGGATCCCGTTCCTGCAGCGCATCGGCAAAACGAGGCGCTGGCTGGACTTCCACGTCGTGCTGGGCCTGACCGTGCCGCTGATCGTCACGCTGCACGCGTCCTTGAAGCTGCACGGGTTGATCGGCCTGGCGTACTGGATCATGATGGCGATCGTGGTGAGCGGCATCGCGGGCCGCTACCTGTACGCGCAGATCCCGCGCACGGTGAACGCGGCCGAAGTTTCACTACAGGAACTGGCGGGCGAGGCCGACTCGCTGGCGGCCGAACTCCAGCGCCAGAAGGTGTTCGAGGCCGGGGAACTGGAGGCCGCGCTGGCGCTGCCGGACAGGCGGGCCGTGGAAGAGATGCCGCTGCTGGCGGCGCTGGCCGCGATGGCGGTACAGGACCTTCGCCGGCCGTTCCGCGTGGCGGCGCTGCGGCGGAAGCTGCTGACGCCGGCCGAGCGCGTGCTGACGCTGGGCGGGCTGCGGGCGAGCACGCACGGGGAGCTGGAGACGGTGCTGGCGGCGGTGCGTTCGCGGTCCTGGCTGCTGGCGAAGATTCTTTTCCTGAAGCGCGCCTGGGAGGTGTTTCATCTCTGGCATGTGGTGCACCGGCCGTTCAGCTATTCGTTTGCCCTGATCGTGACGGCGCACATCGTGCTGGTTATGCTGATGGGGTACTTCTGAGGGACGAGCCGTATGGATACCTTGCTGGCTTTTGCGATTGCCTGTCTCGTCACGCTGGCGTTCGTGTGGAGTTATTTGAAAAAACTGACGCGCGGCCGCAGTGAGCCGGCCGGCGGTATCGTCGCGCCGGCCGCGGAAACACGGCCGTGCCCGCGTTGTTCCGGCCCGGTGGTGCTGGGCGCGGCGTTCTGCCCGTCGTGCGGCGCGCCGCTGGCGTTGTGGAGCGTGCAGAGCGCGGGGGAGGCGGCGGGCGGCGCTACGGCGCCGGGCGCGCTGCGGCCGGTGGTGAACGCCACGCTGTGCATCGGCTGCGGCAGTTGCATCGAGGCCTGTCCCGAGCAGGGCACGCTGGCGCTGGTGGGAGGCAAGGCGATTCTGGCGCATCCGGAGCGGTGCAAGGCGCACGCATCGTGCGTCACGGCCTGCCCGACGTCGGGCATCAGCATGAGCGCCAACGGCGCATTTCGCACGCTGCGCGTGCCGCGGGTGAGCAGGAACTTCGAGACCAACGTGCCGGGGCTGTTCATCATCGGAGAGCTGGGCGGCATGGGGCTCATCAAGACATCCATCAACGAAGGCCGGCTGGTGGCGGACCACATCATCCAGCGCCTGGCGGACGAGGGGCGGGCGCCGGAGGGCGCGTGGGACGTCATCGTGGTGGGCGCCGGGCCTGCCGGACTGAGCGCCTCGCTGACGCTGCACCAGCACGAGTTCCGCTACCTGACGCTGGAGCAGGGCGAGGTGGCGTCCACCATCCGTAACTATCCGCGGCACAAGTTCCTGATGGCGGAGCCGCTGGAGATGCCGCTCTACGGGAACCTCTACATCGCCGACAGCACGAAGGAGTCGCTGCTGGAGGTATGGGAGACGATCATCGCCAACACGGGGGTGAAGATCCGCACGAATGAGAAGGTGGAGGCGGTGGCGCGGGAAGAGGAATCGGGCCTGATGCGCGTGCGCACCCCGGCGGGCGAGTACCGGGCGCGCTTCGTGGTGCTGGCCATCGGCAAGCGCGGCACGCCGCGGCGGCTGGGGATTCCGGGCGAGGAGCAGTCCCACGTGGCCTACCGGCTGATTGAGGCGGACACGTACAAGGACGACGCGCTGCTGGTGGTGGGCGGCGGCGACAGCGCGCTGGAGGCGGCGCTCGGCCTGGCCAAGGGCGGGCGCAACCGGGTGACGCTGGTGCACCGCGGCAGCGCGTTCGACCGCGCGCGGGAACGCAACCGGACGCAGTTGGAGAATGCCGAGGAAGAGGGGCGGATCCAGGTCTTGAGAAAGGCGCGGATGAGGGAGATCGGCAAGGGCACGGCGCGTGTGGAATGCGACGGCGCGGAGCGGGAGGTGGCGGCGGACTACGTCTTCATCTTCGCCGGCGGAGAGTCGCCGGAGGATTTCCTGCGCAAGTCGGGCGTGGAGATCGTGGAGAAGGAGGTGGCGGCGTGAGCACCAGAAGGTCGCTGCTGATTGTCGCGGCGGTGATGCTGCCGCTGGCGGGCTTTCTGTGGATCATTCTGCACCGCAAGCCGGCGCCGCGGGCCAGCGCAACGGCGCCGGCCGCTGTGGCGCCGCCGAACCCGGCGCACGAGCGCAGCGCGCTGGAGGAGCAGCTCAAAAAGAAGCCGGACCACGCGCCGGTGCTGATGCGGCTGGCGGAACTCGACATGGAGCAGAACCAGCCGGCCGAGGCGCGGAAGCGGCTGGAGCGGCTGCTGGCCGTGGAGCCGGGCCACGTGGACGCGCTGCTGGAACTGGGCCGCGCCTGCTATGCGGCCGGGGACGCCGACTGCGCGCTGGCGCGGACGGCCGAGATCCTGAAGCAGCAGCCCAACCATCCCGATGCGCTCTACAACCTGGGGGCGATCCACGCCAACCAGGGCCGCTTCGGCGAGGCGCGGCGCTACTGGGCCCAGGCCGTGAAAGAGGCGCCGGACACCGACGGTGGAAAGAAGTCGGCCGCGGCGCTGAAGCAACTTTGACGCTTACCAGAACACGATCTGCAGGATGACGAAAACGACGGCGGCGACGGCGGCCCAGAAGCCGGGCTTGTGCCACAGCGGCAGGCCGTGCTCGTGCGGCACCTCCGTGCAGCCGTAGACCAGGCCGTTCAGCTCGGATTCGGGCTTGGGCTTCGTCGCCAGGCTCACCGCCACGGTGACGGCGACGCAGATCAGCCACGACCACAGGGCGCGGTACATGTTCTCGGCCATGTCCTTGGCGTTGGGGGAGAGGGCGATGTACTTGAGGGCGGTGGGGTCGGCTTTGACCCACGCCCACATGGCGATGGAAGAAAGCGTGCCGGTGAGCAGGCCCCAGAAGCCGCCCTGCGGCGTGGCTCGCTTCCACAGCATGCCCAGCAGCACGGTGCCGAACAGCGGGGCGATGAAGAAGCTGAACAGCGCCTGGACGTAGTCCATGATGGACTTGAACTGCATGACGAGGTAGGCGGTGCCGATGGAGACCAGCACACCCAGGATGGTGCACCAGCGGCCCATGGCGACGTAGTGCGCATCGGTGGCGTCTTTCTTGATGAAGGCGCGGTAGATGTCGTAGGTCCAGACGGTGGCGAAGGCGCTGACGTTGCCGGCCATGCCGCTCATGAAGCCGGCGATCAGGGCGGTGATGCCGAGGCCGAGCAGGCCGGGGCCGCAGTAGCGGGCCAGCATGATGGGCAGCACTTCGTTGTAGCTGTGGCCGCCGGAGGCCAACGCGGCGTCCTCTGCGGTGAGCTTGAAGGGCAGCACGGCCAGGGCCAGCAGGCCGGGGAGGATGACGATGAAGGGCACCATCATCTTGAAGGCGGCGCCGATGATGGGGGCCATCTTGGCGGCGCGCATGTCCTTGGCGGCCAGCACGCGCTGGACGACGAGGAAGTCCGTGGTCCAGTAGCCGAACGAGATCACCCAGCCCAGGCCGAGCACGATGCCGGTCCAGTGGATGCCCATCGGATTGCCGGTGAAGCTGCCCATGGTGGACCACAGGTGGGTGTAATCCTGGCCGGCCCAGTTGTGCTGGATCTTGGCCACCATGCCGTCCCAGCCGCCGGCTTCGACGAGCCCGACGATGGGGATCACGAGCGCGCCCACCCAGATCAGGATGAACTGCAGCACTTCGTTGAAGATGGCCGAGCGCAGGCCGCCGAGGGCCACGTAGATGGCCACGGTGATGGAAGAGACCCAGATGGAGAAGTTGATGTCCCAGCCGAGCACCACCTTCATGACGAGGGCCATGGAGTACATGTTGATGCCGCTCATCAGGACGGTCATGAAGCCGAAGGTGACGGCGGAGAGCGCGCGGGAGGGCTCGCCGAAGCGCAGTTGCAGGTAGCCGGGGACGGAGTGGGTCTTGGAGATGTAATAGAAGGGCATCATCACGATGCCCAGGAAGAGCATGGCGGGGATGGCGCCCACCCAATACCAGTGCGTGGCGAGGATGCCGTACTGGTAGGCGGCGGCCGCCCAGCCCATGAGCTCCAGCGAGCCCAGGTTGGCGGAGAGGAAGCTGAGCCCGGCGATCCACATCGTCATCTCGCGGCCGGCCAGGAAGAAGTCCTCGCCGGTGCCGGACTTGCCCTTCAGGTAGAAGCCGATGGCCAGGACCATGGCAAAGTAGACCACGATGATGGCGATATCGACCCCGCCAAGGGAGATGAGTTTGGAGGCTGCGCTGGTCATAGGACGACTCCAGATCGTATCAATGTCAGGCCTTACATGCCACTCTAAAGGGGTAAAAACGACGTTTTTGAGCGCTGGAAGGGCCTCTTTTGCGCGCAGAGCCTACACTGGGAGGAAGCATGAGTTTCGATCCGGTGGAGGTGGCCCGCGGCACGCTGCTGATCACGGCCACGCTGTTCCCGATAGTGAACCCGCTGGGCGGGGCGCCGATCTTCCTGAGCCTGACGGAAGGCTATTCGCCGGCGGTGCAGCGGCTGCTGGCGCGGCGCATCGCGCTGAACAGCTTCGTGCTGCCGATGGGGTCGCTGTTCATCGGAGCGCACGTGCTGGCGTTCTTCGGCATTTCGCTGCCGGCGGTGCAGTTCGGCGGGGGGCTGGTGGTGGCCTCGGCCGGGTGGGCGTTGCTGAACCAGCCGGACCGCAAGAACCAGGACCGGGAAACGGTGCGGGACGTGGACATCATGACGCACGCCTTCTACCCGTATACGCTGCCGCTGACGGTGGGGCCGGGGTCGATTTCGGTGGCCATCACGCTGGGTGCGAACCTCCCGAAGCGGTTTGACTCGGCGACGATGTTCTCACTGGAGGCGCTGGTGGCGTCGACGCTGGGGGCGGCGGCGGTGTGCGTGCTGATCTGGATGAGCTACGCCTCGGCGGAGCGGATGGGCCGCGCGCTGGGGCCGACGGGGACCAGCGTGCTGCTGCGGCTGTCGAGCTTCATCCTGTTCTGCATCGGGGTGCAGATTGCGTGGAACGGGCTGACCGGGCTGGTGAAGCCGCTGCTGCCTCACTGAGCGAGGAAGGCCGAGACGGCGGAGAAGAGTTGGCCCTCTTCGCAGCCGGGTGCGTGGTGGCCGCACGTGCCGGTGAGCTTCAGGACGCGGAAGCCGGCGGAGGCGGCCAGCGCGAGGGCGGGCTGCGGGTTGACCATGTGGTCCTGGGTGGCGGCGACGACGAGGACGCGGGCGCGGACGGCGGCGCCGGCGTTGTCCATGTTGCCCTGGAAGCGGCGGGAGATGTCGTGGGCCATCATGGCGCGGAGCTGGGCGGCGTAGTCGAGGGGGCTCATGCCGGTGAGGGCCTCCTTTTCGAACTGGGCCATCAGGGCGGGGAATTCGGAGGCCGGATGGTTGGCGGCGATCCAGCCGGGTGTGGTGAGGGCGAACTCGTGCATGGCGCGGACGGCGGGCATGGCGGTGCGCGGGTCGGCGCCGGCTTTCTGCACGGCTTCGATGGCGCCCAACTCGCCCTGCCAGAGGAGGAGGTCGGCCGTGGTGAGCCTGGGCGAGCCGACGATGGGCACGGCGAATTTCATGAAGTCGGGATGGGCGGTGATCCACTCGAAGGTCTGCATGCCGCCCATGGAGATGCCGAGGACGGCGTGGAGGCGGCGGATGTTGAGAGTCCCGGTGAGCAGGCGGTACTGCGACTCGACCATGTCGCCGATGGTGAGGCGGGGGAAGCCGGCGGCGCCCGAGGAGGGGGAGCAACTGACGCCGTTGCCGAGCGCATCGACGGTGATGACGAAGTAGCGCGCCGGGTCCACCATTTTGCCGGGGCCGATGAAGGCATCGAGGTTTTCGGAGCGGCCGGAGAACCAGGTGGGGAAGAGGACGGCGTTGGAGCGCTGGGCATTCAGGGCGCCGTAGGTGCGATAGGCGATGCGGCAGGACTCGATCGCCTGGCCGCTCTCCGTGCGCAGGCCGCGGATTTCGGCGAACTGCAGGGCGGGCTGGGCGAACGCCGGGACGGCGGCCAGGGCGAGGAGGATCCACTTCATGCAGACGAGGTTACTACGATGCCGTGCGCTGGGTCACCGGAAAGCAGGGGGAGGTGATGAGCGCCGGCAACACGGGGGCGGCGTTCTGGCCCGGGGGAGGCAGGTCCGGCTGTCGCGGCGCAGCGCTCAGCATGCCGAGCAGGAAGCTGGCGAGGAACATGGCGGCGCCGCCGAGGAACAGGATGGTGGAGGGAGCGTGGCTGGGATCCCGCAGCGGCTCGAAGGCGCGGATAGGCTGGCGGGAGGGCATGCCGGCTTCCCTGGGCGGGGGGAGCACCGCGGCGGCGGAGATCGGCTCGTCCCGGTAGGTGCGGGAAGAGAGGAGCCAGCGGGAGGTGCGTGGCAGGAGCCCGGAGGCCAGGCTGCCGTGGTGGAAAGAGGGGGGAGGGGGCCGCAGCGGGTTCCGCGCCGGGGGGGCCGGCTCCAGGACGACGATGGTGGAAGGCGACGCCGACAGGAAGCGGCCGGCGAGGATGACGCCAGTCATCGAGGGGGGCTGCCAGCGTCCGAGCAGAGGCGCGGCGCTGGCGCACGAAGTTCCGCAGGCGCCTGCCAGAGCGATGAGGATCAGGAATGAAAGGCTGGGAGCGCCACAGCGGGACTCGTGTCGGACGGAGCGCGCAGGGCGGCGCGTTCCGGACAGAAAGAGACGGCTGGTCACTGGAGAGCACCGTTCCTTCGGTCAGAAATGTGAGCTTACGCATTTGGAGTGCGCCGCGCGTACCAGTCTTCTCAGGCGGTTCCGGATAGTCCTGTCTGATTTTTGTAGAAAAGGAAAAATCCCCCAGGAGGTAGCCTGGGGGATTTTGAGGGCTAGTCCGCTGGGGGGCTAGGGTTAGAAATTCAGCCGGAGCGAGAGCTGAACCTGGCGGCTGGTGCCGAGGCCGACGGCGCGCTCGACGGTGGAACTGTAGAGGCCGAAGGCGCCGCCGGCGGAGGCGGAAGTGAAGGCCTGGCCGGGCTGTAACTGGTTGGAGCCGGTGCCGAGGGAGTTGTTGAGGGTGGCCGGGGGATTGGCGAAGTTGGCGCGGTTGAGGAGGTTGTAGAGTTCGGAGCGGAACTCGATGTTGAATCTCTCGGTGAGGCGGAAGCGCTTTTGGAGAGTGAGGTCGAACTGGGACATGCCGGGTCCGTGGAGGGCACCGCGGCCGAGGTTGCCGAAGGCGCCGGGGGCGGGCATGGAGAAGGCGGCGGGGTTGAGGAAGGCGCGCTTGCCGGCGCCGGTGAGGAAGGGGGAGACGCCGGCGACGACGTCGGGGCGGCGCACGTTGCGGAAGGCGCCGCCGCCGGGGACGTTGACGACGGGGACGGTGACGGGAAGGCCGCCAACGACGACGGGGGCGTTGACGTAGGCGCCGCTGCGGGTATCGCGGTAGACGATGTCGGGGCGGGTGATGGTGACGTCGACGGGCAGGCCGGTGCGGCCGTTCCAGGTGCCGCCGATCTGCCAGCCGCCCAGCAAGCCGTCGGCAAGCGGGTTGGTGTCGCCGAGGTAGTGGCGGCCGCGGCCGATGGGGAGTTCATAGAGCGCGGTGGCGTTGGCGCTGTGGCGGATGTCGAAGGCGTTGTTGCCCCGGTCGGCATTGAAGTTCCAGGGATTGACGGCGGTCTGGGCTTCGTTGGAGCCGCCGGTGTTGCCGATGGAGTGGCCGTAAGTCCACTGGCCGCCGATGGTGAGGCCGCGGGCGAAGCGGCGCTGGACGGTGGTCTGGAGGGAGTTGTAGTTGTCGGTGCCGCCGCTGGTCTTGTAGTCGATCTGGGCGAAGCGGTTGCCGAACTGAAGCACGGGGCTGCCGGCGCCCGTGGCCGGGTTCATGGTGACGCCGGTCATGAGGTTGGTCCAGGAGCGCAGGAAGAGGTTGCGGCCCTGGCTGCCGACGTAGGCGACGGTGAGCACGGTGCCGCCGGGGAGTTCCTGCTGGACGCTGGCGGTGTAGCTGAGGATCTTCTCGGGCAGCGTGTAGCCGGGGGCGTAGGCGCGCGGCTGGAAGCCGAGGTTGGGGTCGTTGATGTTGTAGGACTGGACGATTTCAGCCGGGACGATGGGGTACTGGACGTTGCGCAGGGTGCGGCTGATGCGGTCGCTTTCGATGGGCTGGACCTGGTCTTCGGTCTGGCCGGGGCCGAAGTAGTAGCCGCCGCCGACCCGGAAGACGGTCTTGTTGGCGAAGCGGGTAGGGGACCAGGAGAGGCCCAGGCGCGGGGCGAAGTTGGTCTTGCGGCTCTGGTAGAAGGGGGTGGTGTTGGGGAGGATGCCGCCGTTGACGGTGTCGAACATAACGACGGCGTTGCGGTCCTCGTGGAGCACGGAGTAGTACTCGTAGCGGAGGCCGTAGTTGAGGGTGATGTTGGGGCGGATGCGCCACTCGTCCTGGGCGTAGCCGATGTAGTAGGCCTGCTTGCCGAGGCGGTTGCCGGTGAGGCCGTTGTTCCAGGGGCTGGGCATGCTCAGGTCGCTGAGGAACTGGACCTGGGAGGGGCGGTTGGCGAGCAAGTCGTTGACGTTGGAGAAGGTGTAGGTGGTGCCGCCGAGGCGGTCGGTGTAGATGCGGATGGGGCGGACCTCGCCGCCGGCCTTGAAGGTGTGGGAGCCGGCGAGGTAGGTGAGGTTGTTGAGGAAGCTGAGGGTGTAGTTGGTGTAGGGCTGGCCGCGGCCGTTCTGCGTGGAGTTGGAGCGGACGAGGCCGCCGGGGCGGGCGGCGCCGGCGCTCGAGCCCTGGCCGCCGATGCCGGTGAGGGCGACGTTGCCGGTGAAGTCGATGCTGATGGCGGACATGTCGACGCCGTTGACGGACGGCGCGAAGCCGGAGGCGCGGGTCTTATAGCCGTTGAAGCCGATTTTGGTTTCGTTAATCAGCTTGGGGCTCCAGATCTGCTGGAGCTGGACCATGGCGTTCTGGGGGACGGCGGTGACGCGGAACTGGTTGCCGGTGACGCCGAGGGGCTGGGCCTGGGAGCCCTGGTCGCGGGAGTAGCGGGCGGAGAGTTGGAAGCGGTCGCTGAGCCGGTAGTCGAAGCGCAGGAAGCCGAAGTTCTCGTCGATGGGGGAGCTGGCGTTGAGGCGGGCGAGGTCGAGATCGGGGTTGGCGGTGGCTTCGGTGCCGGCGGGGAAAGCGCCGAGAACCGGCCGGATGGAATTGACGGCGCGGGCGCGGGCGGCCTGGCTGGGGACGGTTTCGATGATGTTGATGCCGGCGCGCTGGCGGAGGGCCTCGAAGGCGCCGAAGAAGAAGAGGCGGTTTTTGATGATGGGGCCGCCGAGGCTCGCGCCGAACTGGTTGAGGCGCAGGGGGGACTTTTCGGCGTCGAAGAAGTTGCGGGCGTCCATGCTGTTGTTGCGCAGGTACTCGAACAGCGACCCGTGCAGGCCGTTGCCGCCGGACTTAGTGACGAGCGTGATCTGGCCGCCGGTGCCGGTGCCGTACTCGGCCGGGTAGTTGGAGGATTCGACGCGGAACTCCTGGATAATTTCGAGGCTGTTCTGGAGGCGGAAGCCGGAAGAGGACTCGCCGTTCAGGTTGCCGGGGGAGGCGTCGACGATGGCGGAGTTCTCGACGCCGTCGATGCGGGTGGCGTTCTGCTGGTTGGCGCGGCCGGAGAAGCGGACGTTGTCGAAGCTGCCGCCGCCGCTGGAAACGGCGCCGGGGGTGAGGAGATAGAGCTGGGAGACCTGGCGGCCGTTCAGGGGCAGGCTGGACACTTCGCGCTCGTTGACGTTGGCGCCGACGCGGGCGGAGCTGGTATCGACGACGGCGAGCTCGCCGCCGGAGACGGTGACGGACTGCTGCATCTGGGCCGGCACAAGGGTGAGCTGCAGGGTGCGCTCCTGGCCGACGGCGAGGGGGATCTGGGAGTACTCGGTGGGGGCCATGCCCTGGAAGCTGGCGCTCACCGTATAGGTAGAGGGCGAAAGGCTCGGGAAGGCGAAGGCGCCCTGTTCGTTGGTGACCAGTTCCCGGCTGGCGCCGGTTTTTTCATTGAGGACGCGGACGACGGCGCCGGGGATGACGGCGCCGCTGGGATCGACGACCGTGCCGGAGAAGCGGGCCGAATCGCCTTGGGCAAACAGAAGGCTGGCCGACATGGCCAGGAGAAGGAAAAACCTCATGCTCCCAGCTTGGTTTCAGTCCGTTACAGTTGGGTCAACTTGACATGAATCTTGTGTCACGAAATGATTTCTGTTGTTTTGTTGGCTTTGGATTTGGGGGTGACGGGCCCGGGAGGGGAGAGAAGAGGGGGAAGGGCCGATGGAGAGGGGAGGAGAAGGGGTGTCGAGACGCCACACGAAGGTGGTGGAGCGGGGCGATTTGCGGGCGGCGCCCGGGGCGGAATAGGAGTGGTAGCTGGATGTGACGTGAAATCAATATTTTGCGCTAGCTGTTGACAGCATTTCATGAGGTTGTGTATTCTAGGAAGGTTTGAGGAGTTAGCTCTTCAGCTCCTGGCTACCCTTCCTGTGTCCGGCTAGACTGGACGAAACGGCGGGAAGCCGGCCGGGGGCCCGCCCCGAGGTTCCTTCAGACATCGAGCTGAACGGCGCATGGGCGTGTCCGAAAGTGACCCTCTTTTCGGGCGAGTTTGGTACTCGCCGCAACGTTTTCGACTGACTTCGAGGTTTTCGCCGGTTAGCCTCAGGCTGTGCGTGGGCGCAAAGACGAAAGAAAGGCGCTTGCGTGCGGCTTTTTGGTGTGCAGCCGGTTTGAAACCGTGCTCTGAAAGCTGCTCAGAGAGGATAGTTCGTGCCAACCTTCAATCAGCTTGTCCGCAAGGGCCGCCGGCCCACCCGATACAAGACCGCCAGTCCCGCGCTGCAGTCGTGCCCGCAGCGCCGCGGTGTGTGCACCCGCGTCTATACGACGACGCCCAAGAAGCCGAATTCGGCGCTGCGCAAAGTGGCGCGCGTCCGCCTGACCAATGGCATCGAAGTGACGACCTACATTCCTGGCGTCGGCCACAACCTGCAGGAGCACTCGATTGTGCTGATCCGCGGGGGCCGCGTGAAGGACCTGCCGGGCGTGCGCTATCACGTGGTGCGCGGCACGCTGGACGCCGCGGGCGTGAGCGGCCGGATGCAGAGCCGTTCGAAGTACGGCGCGAAGAGGCCGAAGGCCGGCGCGGCCGCCGCGAAGAAGAAGTAAGGACCCGGAGAGGAACGTATGCCCCGCAGAAGACGCGCTGAAATCCGCGAGATCCAGGCCGACGGCGTCTACAATTCCACGCTGGCCGAGAAGTTCATCAACTCGATGATGTGGGACGGCAAGAAGACCACGTCGCAGAGGATCTTCTACACGGCGATGGACACGATCCGCGACCGTTCGAACGACGATCCGCTGAAGCTCTTCAAGAAGGCCGTGGAGAACGCCAAGCCGCTACTGGAAGTGAAGACGCGCCGCGTGGGCGGCGCCAACTATCAGGTTCCGATTGAGGTTCCGAACAACCGCCGGACTTCGCTGGCCATCCGCTGGATTCTGATGGGCGCGCGCGCCCGGACGGACAAGAGCATGGCCGAGAAGCTGGCCTACGAACTGATGGACGCCGCGAATCTGCGCGGCGCGGCCATCAAGAAGAAGGACGACGTCCACCGCATGGCGGAAGCCAACAAGGCCTTCGCTCACTACCGCTGGTAAAAGGAGAATCCGAGCTCAGCCGCCGCGCTAGCGACGACATTATGCCCCGCACCATCGCACTCGAGAAGATGAGAAATATCGGCATCATGGCCCACATCGATGCCGGTAAGACCACCACGACCGAGCGCATTTTGTACTACACCGGCCGCACCTACAAGATCGGTGAAGTCCATGAAGGCACGGCCACCATGGACTGGATGGTGCAGGAGCAAGAGCGCGGAATCACGATCACCTCGGCCGCCACGACCTGTTCGTGGCGCGACTGCCAGATCAACATCATCGACACGCCTGGGCACGTGGACTTCACGGCCGAAGTGGAGCGTTCGCTGAGGGTTCTGGACGGCGCCGTGGCGGTGTTCGATGCCGTGGCCGGCGTACAGCCGCAGTCGGAAACGGTGTGGCGCCAGGCCGACAAGTACTCGGTCCCGCGCGTCTGCTTCATCAATAAGATGGACCGCGTCGGGGCGGATTTCTACCACGCCGTGGACACCATCGTGGAGCGGCTGCAGGCGCGTCCGGTGCCGATTCAACTGCCGGTGGGCGCCGAGGACCAGTTCAAGGGCATCGTGGACCTGATCACGATGAAAGCGCGCATCTGGCGGGACGAGACGCTGGGTGCGGCCTACGACGACGCCGAAATCCCGGCCGACCTTTTGGACAAGGCCAGGGAATACCGCGAAAAGTTGGTGGAAGCGGCGGCGGAAGCCGACGACCACCTGATGGAGAAGTATCTCGGCGGCGAAGAGCTGACCGAGGCGGACATCATGGCCGGCCTGCGCAAGGCCACCATCGCGCAGACCATCTTCCCGGTGATCTGCGGCAGCGCATTCAAGAACAAGGGCGTCCAGAACATGCTGGACTCCGTCGTGGACCTGCTCCCGTCGCCCCTGGATGTCCCGCCAGTGAAGGGCTTCGACGTCGACGACCGCAGCATCGAACTGGTGCGGCACTCTTCCGACGACGAGCCGTTCTCGGCGCTGGTGTTCAAGATCATGACCGACCCGTTCGTCGGCCAACTGGCGTTCATCCGCGTGTACTCCGGCAAGCTGAACAGCGGCGACACGATCCTGAACGTGAGCAAGGGCCGCAGGGAGCGCATCGGCCGCCTGGTGAAGATGCACGCCAACAAGCGTGAGGAAATCACGGAAGTGCTGGCCGGCGACATCGTCGCCTGCGTGGGCCTGAAGAGCGTGGTGACGAGCGACACGATCTGCTCGGAAGACAAGCCGATCTCGCTCGAATCGATCGAATTCGCCGCGCCGGTGATCCAACTGGCCATCGAGCCGAAGACGAAGGCCGACCAGGAAAAGCTGGGCATGGCCATCGCCAAGCTGGTGCAGGAAGACCCGACCCTCAAGGTGAACACCGACCCCGAAACCGGACAGACGATTCTGGCCGGCATGGGCGAGCTGCACCTGGAGATCATCGTGGACCGCCTACAGCGCGAGTTCGGCGTGGGCGCCAACGTGGGCAAGCCGCAGGTGGCGTACCGCGAAACGATCCGCCGGGCGAGCGACGCCGAAGGGCGCTTCGTGCGCCAGACGGGCGGCCGCGGCCAGTACGGCCACGTGAAGATCAAGCTGGAGCCGAACCACGAAAAAGAGTACGAGTTTGTGAACGCCGTCGTGGGCGGCACGGTGCCGAAGGAGTTTATCGGGCCGGCGGAAAAGGGCATCGTCGAGGCGCTGGAAGGCGGCATCCTGGCGGGCTTCCCGATGTCGAACGTCAAGGTGACGATCTACGACGGCAGCTACCACGACGTCGACTCTTCGGAAATGGCGTTCAAGATCGCCGGTTCGATGGCGCTGAAGGCGGCCGCGCACAAGGCGCAGCCGGTGCTGCTGGAGCCGGTGATGAGCGTGGAAGTGGTGGTTCCGGACGAGTACATGGGCGCCGTGAACGGCGACCTGATCAGCCGCCGGGGCCGGTTGGAAGGCATGGAGTTGAAGGGCGCCACGCAGATCATCCGGGCGATGGTGCCGCTGTCGGAGATGTTCGGCTATGCGACGGAGCTGCGCTCCCGGACGCAGGGCCGCGGCAGCTTCACGATGCATTTCGGGAAGTACGAAGAAGCGCCGGCGTCGGTCACCGAAGAGGTGGTGAGCCGGATGCAGGGTAAGGTAAAGGGCTAACAGCCGGTTGGAAGGAAGCGAGTTCGCTCAAGTCGCGTAGGAGAAACACAAGGTCATGGCGAAAGAGAAATTTGATCGCAGCAAACCGCACGTCAACATCGGCACGATCGGGCACATCGACCACGGCAAGACGACGCTGACGGCGGCCATCACGAAGACGCTGGCCAAGCACAATCCGAAGGTGCAGTTCCGCAGCTTCGACTCGATTGACAACGCGCCGGAAGAGAAGGCGCGCGGCATCACGATCGCCGTGGCGCACGTGGAGTACGAGACGCCGAACCGGCACTACGCGCACGTGGACTGCCCGGGCCACGCCGACTACATCAAGAACATGATCACCGGCGCGGCGCAGATGGACGGCGCCATTCTGGTGGTGGCGGCTCCGGACGGACCGATGCCGCAGACGCGGGAGCACGTGCTGCTGGCCCGCCAGGTGGGCGTGCCGTTCATCGTGGTGGCGCTGAACAAGGTCGACATGATGGACGACCCCGAGCTGCTGGAACTGGTGGAGCTGGAGCTGCGCGAGCTGCTGAAGAGCTACGGTTTCCCGGGCGACGACCTGCCGATCTGCCGGGTGAGCGCGCTGAACGCGCTGAACGGCGATCCGGAAGCGGAGAAGGGCGTGGACGCGCTGATGGAGGCGGTGGACAACTACATTCCGCTGCCGGCGCGCGACGTGGACAAGCCGTTCCTGATGCCGATCGAAGACATTTTCTCGATCCAGGGCCGCGGCACGGTGGTGACGGGCCGCATCGAGAAGGGCATCGTCAAGGTGGGCGAGGAAGTGGAGATCGTCGGCTTCCGCGACACGCGGAAGACGGTGGTCACGGGTGTGGAAATGTTCAAGAAGCTGCTGGACAGCGGCATGGCGGGCGACAACGTCGGCCTGCTGCTGCGCGGCATCGACAAGGACGACGTGGAGCGCGGGCAGGTGCTGGCCAAGCCGGGCTCGATCACGCCGCACACGAAGTTCAAGGGTGAAGTTTACGTTCTGTCGAAGGAAGAGGGCGGCCGCCACACGCCGTTCTTCAAGGGCTACCGGCCGCAGTTCTACTTCCGGACGACGGACGTGACGGGCGTGGTGTATCTGCCGGAAGGCACGGAGATGGTGATGCCGGGCGACAACGTGACGATCACGGTGGAGCTGATCACCCCGGTGGCCATGGACAAGGGCCTGCGCTTCGCCATCCGCGAAGGCGGCCGCACGGTGGGCGCCGGCACGGTGTCCGAGGTGGTCGAATAGCAATTCCCGGAAGCGCTCCGGGCGGAAGTCCGGAGCGCCAGCCGGCTTGAGACGGAAACCCAATGCTGACTAAGCGAATTCGAATTCGGTTGAAAGCTTACGATCACCGCCTGTTGGATCAGAGCACGACGGAGATCGTCGATACGGCCAAGCGCGCCGGAGCCCGGGTGGCGGGACCGATTCCGCTGCCGACGGTGCGCAACACCTACACCGTGAACCGGTCGCCGCACGT
>DAHVTI010000300.1 GCA_027324255.1 Bryobacterales bacterium
GCGGAAGAGCGCCCACAGTCCGAGCGGCGTGAACATCACGGCCAGGTGGCCGCACAGCGCGGCGGCGCTTTTCAGCTTCATCTCCACGCGCTGCAACCCGTAGGTCTGGAAGTGCTGGTTGAGCACGGCCACGGGCATCGCGCCGGACGTCAGGCGCTCGAACAAGAGCCAGCCGCCGATGACCACAACAGGCACGGCGAGCACCCAGCCGCGCTTCTTCAGTTCGCCCTGCCGCCACAGCCACCAGCCGAGGATCGGAATCAGCACCGCGCTCTGGTAGGCCATCAGCGAGCACACGGCAATGGCGAGCGCCGCGGCCAGCATCCTGCCGCCGAGCGCCAGCGCGAAGCTGAGCATCCAGAAGGCGAGGAACGGCAGGTCCGCTTCCAGCGAGTTGCCGTTGACGAGAAACGCGGGCACGGCGCAGAACAGCAGCGAGGCTTCCAGCGCGCGGTCCGGCACGAAGCGCCGCGCCAGCGCGAGCATCGATAGGGCGGCGATCAGCGACAGGCCCAGGTAAGCGATGTGGAAGGGCACCTCGCGGACGTCGCCGAGGACGGCCAGCAGCCCGGCGAGCAGCCAGGCGTTGCCCGGCGGGTGTGGGTGGCCGCGCATGTCCATGGGAACTCCCAGGAACACGTACTGCGCGTGGTGCGGGTGCGCCGGATCCACCTGCGCCCACTCGGCCGCCGCCAGGTAATAGAAGTCGTCGCCCTGGATGGCCTGGTTCAGGAAAGGCGCGCGCACCAGGATCACGAAAGCCGCAACGATGAGAGCCTGCTTCAGCAAACTCCCAGTGTACCCGCTGCCCCGTTGCCGGATGCCCCGGGTTTCTGAGAGCCTGACTAGAGCATGGAGCAGTTGAGCTTCGCCGATTCCGCCCCGCAGGTGTTCACCGTCACCAGCCTGACGGCCGCCATCCACAGGCTGATCTCGCTGAACTTCGACGACGTGCGCGTGGCCGGCGAGATCTCCGGCTACAAGGTCTGGTCGTCGGGCCACGCCTACTTCACGCTGAAGGACGGCGGCGCGCAGATCCGCTGCGTGCTGTTCAAGAACGTGCTCCGCTATATGAAGTTCAAGCCGGGCGACGGCCTGGCCGTGACGGCGCGCGGGTCAGTGGAAGTGCGGCAGGAGCGCGGCGAATACCAACTGATCGTCAGCTCGATGGAGCCGCAGGGCGTGGGCGCGCTGCAACTAGCCTTCGAGCAGTTGAAGCAGAAGCTGGCCGCCGAAGGGCTGTTCGAGGCGGAGCGGAAACGCCCGCTGCCGGCGTACCCGCGGCGCATCGGCATTGTCACGTCACCGAAGGGCGCCGTGATCCGCGACATGATCAACGTGCTCCACCGCCGCTTCCCCGGCCTGCACATCCGGCTGTATCCGACGCTGGTGCAGGGCGAAGGCGCGGCGGAAGGGATCTGCGAAGGGCTGAATTACTTTTCCGGGTCCGGTTGGGCGGACGTGGTCATCGTGGGCCGCGGCGGCGGCTCGCTGGAAGACCTGTGGCCGTTCAACGAAGAGGCGGTGGCGCGCGCCATCGCCACCAGTTCGGTACCGGTGGTTTCCGCCGTGGGCCACGAAACGGATTTCACCATTGCCGACTTCGTGGCCGACCTGCGCGCGCCCACGCCGTCGGCGGCGGCCGAGCTGGTGGTCAGAAACCGGGAAGATCTTCTCGATGCAGTGGACATCGCCTGGCAGCGCGCGTCGCGCTCGGCGCACTATCACGTGTCGCGCGCCGCGCGGCGGCTGCACGAGCGGGGGCTGGAGCGGGCCGTCTCGCTGGTGCAGCGCGCGCTGGGGCGAGCCTGGCAGCGTGCCGATGAAGCGCAGCAGCGGCTGCGGCAGGCCGACCCGCGCGTGCGGCTCACGGCAGTGCGCGAGCGGCTGCACGCCGCCGAACAGGAGTCCGCGCGGCTGATCCGCGCCCGCCTGTCGCGCGCTGAGCTGCGGCTGCAATCCGCCACGGCCGCCGGCGAACACCGGCTGGGGGCGCGGCTGGCCGCGGCCAGATTGCGCTTCCAGCCGCTGGCCGCGCGGCTCGACGCCCTCAGCCCCGTGGCGGTGCTGGAGCGTGGCTATTCGATTTTGAGCGGTCCGGACGGCCGCGTCATCAAGGCCGCCGCGGAAGCTCCGGCCGGCACCGAGGTGCAGGCGCGGCTGGCGCGCGGGCGGCTGCGGGCCACGGTCACAGGCTCGGAAGAGTAGCCTTCACAGCCAGGACGCGGGCTGCCCCGTCACGGCCAGCACGCCTTTCCACAACTCGCCGTTGAGCTGCACCTTCTTGCGGCCGTCGGTGGCCATGGGCGTGGGCACGTGCACGAAGCGGTTGTGCATGGATCCGATGATCAGGCCACTGCGGCCGGTCATGGCGGCATGCGCGGCGTGGCGCGACAGGTAGTCGCACAGCACCGCGTCCTCGGTGTTGGCGGCCAGGCCGCGGATGGTGTAGCTCGGGTCGATGTAGCGCACGTTCACGGGCCGGCCGAGCGATTTGAAATGCGCGCCGATACGGTCCCGCAGGAACGTGCCGATGTCGGCGTGGAGCGCGTTGCCGGAGGCGTCGCGCTGCAGCCCTTCCTTGGGAACGATCTCCTGCCCGGCGCCTTCGGCCACCACGACGACGGCGTGGCGCTTGCGCTCCAGGCGCTTTTCGAGCACGGCGAGCAGGCCGCGTTCTCCGTCCAGGGCGAAGGGCTGCTCGGGGATCAGGCAGTAGTTCACTTCACCGCTGGCCAGCGCGGCGGCGGCGGCGATGAAGCCCGAGTCGCGGCCCATTAGCTTCACGAGGCCCACGCCGTTGAGCACGGCGCGCGCCTCGGTGTGGGCCACGTCGATGACGGCGCGAGCCGCATCCACCGCCGTGCCGAAGCCGAAGGTGCGCGAGACGTACTGAATGTCGTTGTCGATGGTCTTCGGCACGCCCACCACGGCCAGCGGGTAGCCCTGCCGCTTCGCCTCCGCGTGCAGCTTGTAGGCGCCGCGCTGCGTGCCGTCGCCGCCCACGGCGAACAGCATGTTCACGCCCAGGCGCTGCAGCGTCTCCAGCATCACCGCGGCCTCCTGCGGCCCGCGCGACGTGCCGATGACGGTGCCGCCGATTTCGTGGATGTCGCTGACTTCCTCCACCGACAGTTCCACCGGCGGGTGCGCGGTGGAAGGGTTCAGGCCATGGTAGCCGTAGCGGACGCCGTAGACCGCGGGGACGCCGTAGTGGAGGCGGAGGCCGAGCACGAGCGAGCGGATGACGTTGTTCAGCCCCGGGCACAGGCCGCCGCAGGTGACCACCGCGGCGCGAGACCGGGCGGCGTCGAAGAACACCTTTTCCCGCGGGCCCGCTTTCTCGAACAGGACGTTGCCGGGACGCCCGGCGGCGAGGTTCTGCGTGATTTGGAGGGGGATGAACTCGTCGTCGGAGACGAAGGGGTTGGGGTGCTCGGGGTCCAGTTCGCTGCGGCGCAGGGGCGAGTCGATGAGTGGCTCGCCGAGGCGCTCCACCAGGGCCAGATTCGGTTGCATGATTTGCTGCCAGTTTAGCCCAGACGACGGCGGGAGGACCCGTGCGGCGCCGGTATTTCATATAAGCCGATCGGATAGTCTGGCTTCCATGCACCTCGTCACCAGGCTGAGGGTCGCACTCGTGGGCATCGTCGAGGCGATCGCCATCATCTCGGGGGTATCCATCTACAAGCCGGAGGAGGCGCAGTTGCTGAACGTCGTCATCATGGGCGCCGACCAGTTCTCCGGCAGCATCAGCGGCGCCACGTGGCACGCGATGCTGGCCGACCGGCGGGCGGACGCCTACCAGGTGATGGAGGCGATCGCCGTGAAGCAGGGCATCCACCGGCTGAGCATGTACAACCGGGCGGGGGAGATCACGTTTTGCACCAACCCCGCCGACCGCGGGCGCGTGGAGGACCCGAACAGCGAACGCTGCCGCGGCTGCCACGCGCAGGGGGAGACGGCTGGAAAAGCTCGCCCTGCACGACCGCGTGCGCATCCGCGAATCGACGATCGGGCAGCGCCGCCTGTCCGCGATTACGCCCATCCCCAACGAGCGCCAGTGCAGCAGCGGCGACTGCCGCGGGCACCTCAAGGAGATGCGCGTGCCCGGGCTGCTGGAAGTGAGCCTCAACCTGGACCTGGTGGACGCCGAGCTCACGTCCATGCAGTAGCGCATCGCCTGGCGCGCCATCGCCGAAACCGGTCTCATCTGCCCCCTCATTTCTTCGCCCGGAAATTCATCCGGCCCCTGATCGAGCAGTTGATCGAGGGCGCCGACGCGATCAGCCGCATGGACCTGGACAAGCCCGTGCCGGTGCCCGCGCACGCCGGCGAGATCACCGAACTGGCGGCCAGCTTCGACCTGATGCGCGTGCGGCTGCGCGACGAACTGGCCGAGATCAACCAGCTCACGCACACGCTCGATGGCAAGGTGGCCGAGCGGACGCAGGAGCTGAAGGTCGCGCACCGGAAAATGCTGCAGAGCGACCGGCTGGCGTCGCTGGGCCGGCTATCGGCCAGCGTCGAGCACGAGATCAACAACCCCATCGCGGGCGTGCTGAACCTCGCCAGGCTGATGCGGCGTGTGCTGAAGGACGACGGCATTCCGCCGGAGCGTGGCGGCCGACCCGACTTCGGCCTCCAACCGGGGGAGGAGATGCCGCTGGAAGACGTGGGCGCATTGCAGGAGGGCTTGCCGCGGGGTAAGCTGCATGTGAGGTTCGTTGGGCGAGGCTGTTTGTTTGGCGACAACATTTACCGCGGGACAAACCTCATCCCAAACATTTCAGCGTAGTTTGTTCTGGTCCCAGTGCCCGAGTTCCGCAAGAGGCTCCTCGTGAATGTGGATTACCTGACGTCGCAAAACGCTATCCGGGAGCGTCTCCAGACCGACGCGCCCTGGGCCGTCTACGCCTTGGGCGACCTCGCGCCGGCGCACTTCGGCCGCTGCCGCTGGCTCTCCCCCGGACCCGGCTCCACGGCCCTCGCCCTGCTCTATTCCGGATTTGAAACGCCCATTTTCTGGGCCCTGGGCGCAGCCGCGGAGCTGGCCCCGCTCGCCCCACATCTGTTTGCCAGCCCGCAACTGATCCTGCAGATCCGGCCTGAAATCGCGCCGCTGGTTCGCGCGCACTACGGGCACGTGGACCTCCACGCCATGTGGCGCATGGCGCTCGATGCGCGGTGGTTCACGCCGGCAGCGGCGGGCGCCGGGGACCGCAGGCTGCGGCCGGCAGACCTGCCCGCCCTGGAACGGCTCTACGAGGACGGGCGGGCGCACGGCCAGCAGCCGGATTTCTTTTCCCCGGAGATGCTCGCCGGCGGTGTTTTCTTCGGCGCCTGGCAGGCGGGCGAACTCGTGGCCGTGGCTGGCACGCACATTGTGAGCGTCGACGAGTCGGCGGCGGCCATCGGCAACGTTTACACGCGGCGCGACTCGCGCCGCCGCGGCCACGCCGCCCGCCTCACTTCGCAGGTGGCCGCGGCGCTCACGGCGCTGGGCGTGCGGACCATCGCCCTCAGCGTGCGCCAGTCCAATCCGGCCGCGGTCTCAGTGTACGCGCGGCTCGGCTTCACGGCGCACTGCGAGTTTTTCGAAGGGTTCGCGCGGCGCGCGGCTACTTTGCCGTAGCCCGCAGCATCCACGCCATCTTGTCGTGCTCCTGCAGCGCGCGCGTCAGCAGGTCCACGCTGCCCGGATCGCCCGCCTTTTCCAGCGCCGGAATCCACTTCGAGCTCATCTTGGCGCTCAGCGCCTCGTGGTCCGCGGCCAGGCTTTCCAGCATGGCCTTGGCGGCGGATTGGCCCGTCAGCTCCAACTTCACGCTGGTATCCGCCACGCCGCCCAGCGCGCGGATGCGCTCGGCAATCTCGTCGACCAGTTCCTGCAGGCCGTCGTACTGCTCTTCAAACAGCTTGTGCAGGCTGGGAAACAGCGGGCCTTCCACGTTCCAGTGGAAGTTCCAGGTCTTCAGGTACAGGGCCAGTTCGGCTTGGAGCGCGGTGTTCAACGGTTTCATATAGCCTTTCGATGATGCAACTGATTTGCAGGTTGCAGTTTTCGCCGTTTTCCACAGCCGCCGCACAGCCTAAGCCGCTGCACCGTCTGGCCCGGCGATTGGCACTTGCCCGCGGGCCGCCGTCGCGCTTAAGGTGGAAAGCGTCCCCTGATGTCGACCCAGGCCCAGACCGATCCGTCCTTCGAGCGCGGGTTACCCTCCAACCTCTACGCCGAGCGCATGGTGCTCGGCTCCATTCTGCTGAACGGCAACGCCTTCGTCACCGCCGCCTCTTCGCTGAGCCCGGACGACTTCTCCATCGACAAGCACCGCCGCATCTTCCAGCGCATGCTGGACCTGCAGAACCGGGACGAGCGCATCGACCGCGTCACCGTGGCCAACGAGCTGATGCGCTTCAACGAACTGGAGAGCGTAGACGGCCTCACCTACCTGGCTTCGCTCGACGAAGGCCTGCCCGAGATCTACAATCTCGAAAGCTACATCGCCATCGTCCGCGACAAGAGCCTGCTGCGGCAGATGATCTTCTCCTCGCAGGAGACCATCCACCGCTGCATGCTGGCCGAGGACGACCCGGCGCTGATCCTCTCCACGGCCGAAGAAAACCTGCTGAAACTGGGCGAATCGCGCGCCAAGAACACGCTATTGAGCACGCAGCAGGTGTTCGACGGCGAGGAAGGCGGCGTCAATGCGTTTCTCGATCCCGGCCGCCGCGTGCTGGGCACGGGCACGGGCTTTCTGAAGTTCGACGAGATGACCGGAGGCATGCGCCCCGGCGAGCTCATCATCCTGGCCGCCCGCCCGGCCATGGGCAAGACGGCGCTGGCGCTCAACATGGCCATGCACGTGGCCACCAACAAGAAGCAGCCCAAGGCCGTGGCCGTGTTTTCGCTGGAAATGTCGCAGCAGTCGCTGCTGACGCGACTCATCTGCTCGCTGGGCCGGGTGGACCAGCAGCGGTTCCGCTCCGGCTACCTCGACCGCGACGAGCGCGCGCGGCTCGGCGCGGCCGCGGCCGACCTCTACGAGGCGCCCATCTACATCGACGACACCTCCGGCACCACGCTGATGGACATCAACGCCAAGCTGCGCAAGCTCAAGGCCACCATGCCCTACGAGCTCGGCCTGGTGGTGGTGGACTACCTGCAACTGATGCCCGCGCCGTCGCTCGGGCGCAACTCCAACCGCGTGCAGGAAGTGGGCGCGCTGAGCCGCGGCATGAAGCTGATGTCGAAGGACCTGAAAGTGCCGTTCCTGGTGCTTTCGCAGTTGAGCCGCGCGCCGGAGCAGCGGATCGGAGACCACCGCCCGCAACTGGCCGACCTGCGCGAATCGGGCTCCATCGAGCAGGACGCCGACATGGTGGCCTTCATCTTCCGGCCGGAAGTCTACCAGCGCGACCGCGAAGACCTGCGCGGGCAGGCGGAGCTGATCCTGGCCAAGCAGCGCAACGGCCCCACGGGCAAGATCAACCTGGTGTTCCTCCACCAGTACACGAAGTTCGAAAACCCGGCCGAGGTCTTCGACGAAGAACCGCAGATGTAGGCAAGCCGCCCGGCCTTAGCCTGCGCACTCCCGCCGCTCGGCCTGGTGGCGCAAACGGAACATCGCGCGCAACCGCGGCTTCACCAGCCACGCCCCCAGCCAGTCCGTCAACGGCGCGCCGGGCAGCGAGAATTCGACGCGGTCCGTGAGGCGGCACGCGCCTTCACCGGCCGCGACGAACTCGTGGCGGTGAGAGCAGCGGCGGAAGGGGCCGCTTTCCTGAACGCCGGCGAACAGCGTGTTGCGCGAGTACTCGGCGTGGCGCGCCACCCAGCGCTTATTGAAGGGTCCGAAGCGCATCTCCAACTCTACGCCTCTACGCGCGCGCCCTTCCGCAAGCCCCCTGCGCGGCTGACCACGCGCACCTGCCCGCCCGGCGGCAGGAGCTTCTGAATCGCCGCGGGCGAGTCGTGGAACGCGAAGACGCGCTCGACGGGGGCCTGAATCCGGGAGCTGTAAACGAAGCGGGGCACGGCTGATAACCTGGAAAGTCCGCCAGGAGCGGCGGCTTTCCGGATGGTGCTGGAACTCGAGTCGATGCAGAAAACGTTCGGCGGCGCGGTGGCGCTGCGGCGCGGCAGCCTGGCCGTGCGCGCGGGGGAAGTGCACCTGCTGCTGGGCGAGAACGGCGCGGGCAAGTCCACGCTGATGAAGATCGCCGCCGGCATGCTGCGGCCGGACGCGGGCACGCTGCGCTGGCGGGGCGCCGCGGCCCGCTTCCTCAATCCGGCCGAGGCACAGCGCGCGGGCGTGGCCATGGTCCACCAGGAGAGCCTGCTGGCGCCGCATCTCAGCGTGGCGCAGAACATCTTTCTGGGCCGCGAAATCTCCGGACGCTTCGGGCTGTTGGACCGCCGCCGCGAGCAGGCCGAGGCGCGCCGCCTCATCGAGGAGCACCGCTTCCCGCTGCGGCCGGAGTGGAAAGTGGAGCGGCTGAGCCCGGCCGGCCGGCAACTGGTGGAGATCCTGCGCGCCATCGCGCAGCAGGCTGCGCTGCTGATCTTCGACGAACCTACTTCCGCGCTATCAGATGCCGAAACCAAGGAGGTGTTCCGCGTAATCGCCGGACTGCGCGAGCGCGGAGCGGCGGTCATCTACATCACGCACCGCATGGAGGAGCTGCGCGCGCTCGGCGACCGCGCCACCGTGCTGCGCGACGGCGAAACCGTCTTCACCGGGGCGATGGCGGAAACCGGCACGGACGAGCTGATCCGCCACATGGCGGGCCGCCCGCTGGACAGCGTCTACCGGCGCGAGCCGCTGCCGCCGGGCCGGGAGCGGCTGCGCGTGGAGCTGCCGGGGGTCGAGTTCAGCCTGCACTCCGGCGAGATCACCGGCCTGGCGGGGCTCGTCGGCGCGGGCCGCACGGAGCTGTGCCGCGCCATCTTCGGCATCGAGCCGCTGCGCCGCGGCCGCCTGCTGGTGGACGGAGAGGAGCGCAGGATCCGCTCGCCGCGCGACGCCGTCGCGGCCGGCATCGCGCTGATTCCGGAAGACCGCCAGCGGCACGGTCTGGCGCCTGCGCTGCCGGTGGGGCACAACGTGACGCTCGCCGCCCTGGGCCGGCTCTCCCGCTGCGGCGTGCTCAACCAGCGCGCCGAGCGCGCTCTGTTCGAAGAGCAGGCGGCGCGGCTGCGGCTGAAGGCGGAATCGCCGCGCCAGCCGGCCGCGCGGCTCAGCGGCGGCAACCAGCAGAAAGCGGTGATTGCAAAGTGGATGGCGCGCGGCGCCGGCATCTACCTGTTCGACGAGCCGGCGCGCGGCATCGACATCGGCGCCAAGATCGAGGTCTTCGAGCGCATGGACGAACTGGCGCGCGGCGGCGCCGCCATCCTGATGGCCAGCTCCGAGCTGCCGGAGCTGCTGCAGGTGGCCGACCGCATCCTCGTCCTGCGGCAGGGCCGCCTGGCGGCGGAGCTGCCGCGCCACGCCACCCAGGAGGAGATTCTGCGCCACGCCGCGCTGGAGCCCGCGTCATGATGAAACGCCTGCTGCCCTTCCTCACCCTGGCGCTGCTGTTCGCGGCCCTGGCCGTGGCCACGCCCCACTTCCTCACCGCGCCCAATCTCTCTTCCGTGGTCCGGCAGACGGCGGTGATCAACATCATGGCGCTGGGCATGACGCTGATCATCGTGGCCGGGGGCATCGATCTGAGCGTGGGCTCGATGCTGGCCTTGAGCGGCTTCCTCGGCTCCATGGCGATGGACCGCGGCTGGCCGATCGCGGCCGGAGTGGCCGTGGGCCTGGCGGCGGGACTGGCCTGCGGCACGGCCAACGGCATCATGACGGCGAAGCTGCGCCTGAACCCGTTCATCGTCACCCTGGGCACGCTGGGCATCTACCGCGGCCTGGCGCTGGTGATCTCCGGCGGACTGCCGGTGCAGCAACTGCCCAAGAGCTTCGCGTTTCTGGGCGAGGGGAGCCTGCTGGGCGTGCCGTTCGTGCTGTGGGTGCTGGCGGCGTGCGCGGCGCTGGTGCACTTCCTGCTGGAGCACACACGCTTCGGCCGCTATGCGTTTGCCATCGGCTCGAATCCCGAAGCCGCGTTGTATGCCGGCATCCCGGTGGCCTTCCACACCACCGCCGTCTTTGCGGTTGGCGGCCTGTTGACGGGCCTCGCGGCGATGGTGGAATGCTCGCGGCTGATGACCGGGCAGCCCACCGCCGGGCAGGGCTACGAACTGCAGGCCATCGCCGCGGTAGTGATCGGCGGCGGCTCGCTGCGCGGCGGCGAAGGCTCCGTCACCGGCACGCTCATTGGCGCCTTCATCATGGGTCTGCTGGCCAATGGCAGCGACCTGCTGGGCATCTCGCCGTACGTGCAGCAGGCCGTGATCGGCGCCGTCATCATCCTGGCGGTGCTGGTGGACGAGCTGCGCAAGCGGCCGGCGCGGATCCGCTAGGATGCAAGGAGGCTCGAAAATGGCGAACGGCTCCACACCGGCACCCCTGGCGGCCCGCGGCCTGGCCAAGCGCTACTGCAGCGGCGGCGGCGAGCTGGAGGTGTTTGCGGAGCTGAGCCTGGATCTGGCGGCGGGCGAGCGCGTGGCGCTCACCGGGGAGAGCGGCACCGGAAAATCCACGCTGCTGCACCTGCTCGGACTGTTGGACGCGGCCAGCGCGGGCGAAGTACGCGTGCAGGGGCGCTTGACGGCGGGCCTGGGCGAGGCCGCGCTGGCGGAGCTGCGGAACCGCGAAATCGGCTTCGTGTGGCAGATGAGCACGCTGCTGAAGGAGTTCACGGCGCTCGAAAACGTCATGATGCCGCTGCTGATCCGCGGCACCGCGCAGGCGGAAGCGGCGGCGGCGGGGCGCGAGCGTCTGAAGGAAGTGGGGCTGGACGCGCGCTGGCATCACCTGGCCGGCGAGCTTTCGGGCGGCGAGCAGCAGCGCGTGGTGCTGGCGCGGGCGCTGGCCGGACGGCCGCGCATCCTGCTGGCCGACGAGCCGACGGGCAACCTGGACGAGCGCACCGGGCTGCAGATCATGGAGCTGATCGAGCAGGTGCACGCCACGCACGGGCTGGCGACGCTCTACGTGACGCACAACCCGGCGTTCGCGGCGCGCGCGGACCGCATTCTGGAGCTGCGCGGCGGGCGGCTGCATGCGCGGGCGTGACCCCGGCGCCATACTTCGCCCTTCATTCATGCCCTGTGATGGGGGGAAGCGGTTGCCTTTTGCGGCACCGTAGAACTCCAGTCCTGGGCCGGAGGCGAACATTCTCGCCGCCCAAGGCGAAGCCCAGGCATCTTACAATTGAGATAAGGCGCGCTGCCACGTTGGAGCGCGCGGGAGTTGGCGCGGGCCCTGGTCAGGCCGGCGCGGGGGGGCCTGGGCGTCGTTGGAAAGATTTCCAGGCTCCACGAGAGGCGTGAACGTATGTTTGAACGCTACACGGAAAAAGCGCGAAGAGTGATCTTCTTCGCACGGTATGAGGCGAGCCAGTTCGGCAGTCCCTACATCGAGACCGAGCACCTGCTGCTGGGCCTGTTGAGAGAGGACAAGTCGCTGGCCAACCGGTTCCTGCGGTCGCAAGCCAACATCGAATCCATCCGGAAGCAGATTGAGGCGCAGACGACGGCGCGCGAGAAGGTGCCCACGAGCGTGGACCTGCCGCTGAGCACGGAGTGCAAGCGCGTGCTCGCCTACGCCGCCGAAGAGGCAGAGCGGCTGGGCCACAAGCACATCGGCACGGAACACCTGCTGCTGGGCCTGCTGCGCGAGGAGAAGTGCTTCGCGTCGGAGATCCTGCACGAGCGCGGGCTGCGCCTGAACCAGGTGCGGGACGAGATTGCGCGGGCCACCTCCGAGAAGACCACCACCAGCCGGCCGAAGGAATCGAGCCTGTTGAGCGAGTTCAGCCGGGACCTGACGCAACAGGCCTCCGACGGCACGATGGACCCGCTGATCGGGCGCGACCACGAGTTGGAGCGGGTGGTCCAGATCCTGTGCCGGCGCACGAAGAACAACCCGGTGCTGATCGGGGAGCCGGGCGTGGGCAAGACGGCGATCGTCGAGGGCCTGGCCCAGCGGATCGCCGAAGGCGACGTGCCGAGCTTCCTGGCCGACAAGCGGATTCTGGCGCTCGACCTGAGCCTGATCGTGGCGGGGACGAAGTACCGCGGGCAGTTCGAAGAGCGGCTCAAGACGATCATGAAGGAGCTGATGGAGAACCAGAACGCCATCATCTTCATCGACGAGCTGCACACGCTGGTGGGGGCGGGCTCGGCCGAAGGCTCGCTGGACGCCGCCAACATCCTCAAGCCGGCGCTGAGCCGGGGCGAGATCCAGTGCATCGGGGCGACGACGCCGGGCGAGTACCGCAAGTCGATCGAAAAGGACCGCTCGCTGGAGCGCCGGTTTCAGGCGGTGAAGGTGCCGCCGCCGAGCGAAGCGGACGCCTGCCGCGTGCTGTTCGGCATCAAGGAGCGCTACGAAAAGTTCCACGCCGTGGCCTACACGGACGAGGCGATTGAGACGGCCGTGTACGCGTCGAGCCGGTTCATCCCGGACCGCTTCCTGCCGGACAAGGCGATTGACCTGATCGACGAAGCGGGCGCGCGGGTGAAGCTGAAGCAGACCACGCTGCCGCCGGAGATCAGCGAGATCCAGAAGCGCGTGAAGTTCATCGTGCACCGCATGGAGACGGCCATCGCGAACCACGAGTTCGAGAAGGCGCGGTTCTACAGCGACGAAGAGCGCAAGGAGCGCGAGAACCTGCGCCAGTTGAGGGAGAAGTACAACCTCGACGACACCTCCACGGGCATCGTGGACAAGGAAGACATCGAGGACGTGGTGGCGCGCTGGACGGGCGTGCCGATGACGGCGATCAAGGAAGAAGAGGTCGCCAAGCTGATCCGGATCGAAGAAGAGCTGCACAAGCGCGTGATCAGCCAGGAGAAGGCGATTAACGCGCTGGCGCGGGCCATCCGGCGGTCGCGCGCGGGGCTGAAGTCGCCGAAGCGGCCGGCGGGGTCGTTCCTGTTCCTGGGTCCGACGGGCGTCGGCAAGACGGAAGTGGCGCGGGCGCTGGCGGAGTTCCTGTTCGGCAGCGAGAAGTCTCTGATCCGCTTCGACATGTCGGAGTTCATGGAGAAGCACTCGGTGTCGAAGCTGATCGGCTCGCCTCCGGGCTACGTGGGCTACGAAGAGGGCGGGCAGTTGACGGAGCGCGTGAAGCGCAACCCGTATTCGATCATCCTGCTGGACGAGATCGAAAAGGCGCACCCGGACGTTTACAACATCCTGCTGCAGGTGTTTGAAGACGGCCAGTTGACCGATGGAATCGGCAACACGGTGGACTTCAAGAACACCATCATCATCATGACATCCAACCTGGGGGCGCGCTTCCTGGACAAGAAGGGCCAACTCGGCTTCTCGGCCCAGACGTCGGGCGTCCCGCACAAGGTGGAGGAGATGGTCCAGGCGGAGGTGAAGCGGGCGTTCAACCCCGAGTTCCTGAACCGGCTGGACGAGGTGATCCTATTCACTTCACTGGTGGAAGAGGACCTGATCAAGATCGTGGACCTGATGGTGGGGCAGATCAACATCAACCTGGTCGCCAAGCAGATCAAGATCCGCCTGGCGCCGGACGCGTCGAAGTACATCCTGGAGAAGACCTGCACGGACCGTAGCTACGGCGCGCGGCCGCTGCGGCGGGCGCTGCAGAAGTACATCGAGGATCCGCTGTCGGAGGCGCTCATCCAGGGCTCGCTGCAGCGGCCGGCCGAGTACGAAGTCTACCTGGGCGAGACCGGCATCTTCTGCCGGCTGATCGGCGGGGAAGGTGAACCAGCGACGGTCGGAGCCGGAGCGGGCGGCGGAGAGGCGATTTCGCTGTATCCGTTCTGACGGACAACCGCATCACAGCAGAAGGGCCGCCCACCAAGGCGGCCCTTTTGATTTGCAGCTAATCCGTCATGTCGCGGAAAGCCCGGACGGCCAGCAGGATGGAGCCGACCAGGAGGGCCAGCTTCACCCAGGTTTCACGGGTGCCCCAATCGACGGGCGGCAACTGGAGGAGCGGTTGCTCCGGCGGCGGGGCGGCGGGCACCTTTTCCACCTTGGGCTTGGGCATGGGGGGCGGATCGTAGTTGGTGCCGCGGTGCGGGGCATCCGTGCGCAACCCGGGGGGCGGCGAGGACGGAGGCGGCGGCGTCTCCTGGGCGGCCAGGCCGATTGCAAGCGCATGGATGAACAACAACTTCCGCAAACTTCCATCGTAACGGAGTTGTCAACCAGCGTGTGGGCGGACTGACGGTCAGAGCCGCGGCTTGCGCGGCGGCACGCCCTTCGGGTGGCAGTCTGGACACTTCACGGTGTGGATGTTGTGCCGCGAGCCGGCTTTGGCAAAGGTGGTATCCATCTTCTCAACGTCGATGCCGCAGTTGGAGAGGCGCGGATGGCAGTTGGTGCACGAGGCGTGCGTGGTCTGGCGGTGTTTGTCGTGGCAGCCGAGGCAGGAGATGCCTTCGTGGACGCCAACCGGCGTGCGGTCATCACCGGAAAAGACCTGGCCGGTGGACAGCGGCGCGTGGCACTGGTAGCAGAGCGCCTGGCGCTGGTCGGTGCTGATCTTGACGGCCCGCTCGCCGTCGCGCACGGCGGGCAGCGGGAGCAGCGACACAGGCACGGGCGCCATCTCGCGGCGGTCGAAGAAGGCGAGCGAGGGGCGGAACTTCTCCTGGCGGTTGCCGAGGGTCTTCGATTCCAGCCGGCGCTGCTCCAGCATGCTGCCCGGGCGGTGCATGGCGTGGCAGGAGAGGCAGGGGATGACGGGCTGGTCGGAGAGTTCGGCGCGGCGCAGGGTCCAGGGGCCTTTGTTGTTGAGCGGCTCGACGAGGTCGCGGATGCCGCCGTCGAAGTGCGTGCCGTGGCAGCGCAGGCAGTCGTCCATCAGGTGGCGGGTTTTGTTGTGCTTTGCATCGAGGAAGATGTTCTTGTAGGCGATGGAGTGCGGGCTGGTGGACCAGGCCGCGAACTCCTGCTGATGGCACTTCTGGCAGCGGAGCAGGATGGCGAAGACGTCGGCGGGGCGGAGCCGCGCCTGGTCGGGCTCGCCGCCGTTCGAATGCTCGTAGACGCGGAGGGCGTTGGTGAGGTGGAAGTTGAAGTCGGTTGTGAGAGCGTCTCCGTGGCAGCCGGAGCAAGGCACGTTGCGGTGGGTGGAGGACTGCCAGCGGCCGACGGACGAGCCCATTTCATGGCAGCGGGCGCAGGCTTCCGGCGCGCCGGACTCGTAGACGAAGCTGGCGGCCGGGATCATGAGGAGAACGGCAATGCCGAGGGAGAGGGCGAGGATGGCGGCTTTCATGACCGTTTCCCTTCCCTGGCGATGTGCTGGCCGGCGCGGAAGGCGATGGCCATGATGGTGAGAACGGGGTTGAAGCCGCCGTTGGTGACGTGGACGCTGCCGTCCACCACGTAGACGTTATCGACGTCGTGAATGCGGCAACATTGGTCCACCACGCTGGTCTTCGGATCGTTGCCCATACGGCAGGTGCCGGCCTGGTGCTGGCCGCCGCTCAAGCCGGGGCCGGCCTTCTTGAGCCAGGTCTGCACGGCGCCGGAGGCCTTCAGCCACGCCTCGGCTTTTTCGGCCATGGCGTTGCCGATTTCGATGGTGTGCGGGTGCTTGTAGCCGGAGAAGCGGGCCACGGGGATACCGAAGCGATCCTTGATCCTGGGGTCGACCGTGACGCGCGCCTCGAAGACGGGCATCTCCTGCGTGGGCCCCTGGACGGCGATGGAGCGGCGGTAGAAGCGGCGGACGAAGTCCTTGTGAGCCTGGCCCCAGCGGGGCAGGCCGGGCGGGCGGAAGCTGCCGATGAACTGGTAGGGCAGGCGGATGAACTCGTTGGCGAGCATGGCTCCGCCGGCCAGGCCGTCGTTGCCGTGGTTGTGGTCGCAGACGGCGATGCCGGCGCCGGGGCCGACGTCGTCGTAGGTCTCCTCCTCGAACAGGCCGAGGGCGCCAGTGTAAGTGTGGCCCTGGAGGTTGCGGCCCACCCAATCGTGGCGGTTGCCGAGGCCGGCGGGGAAGAGGCGCGACTTGGAGTTGAGCAGCAGGCGGGCGCTTTCAATGGCGCTGCCGGAGACGACGACCACATCGGCGGGCTGCTCCCACAGGCGGCCGTCGCGGTCGAAGTAGGCGACGCCGGTGGCGCGGCCGCGCTCGTCGACGAGCACTTCCTTCGTCATGCACTGCGTGCGCAGCTCCAGGTTGCCGGTGGAGAGGGCGACGGGCAGGACGGTGTTCTGCGTGCCGCACTTGGCGTCCACTTCGCAGGCGAAGCCGACGCACCAGCGGCAGCGCATGCAGGCCGGGCGGCCGCGGTAAGGCACCGAGTTGCGCAGCATGGGGATGTGGAAGGGGTGCAGGCCGAGCGACCTGGCACCCTTTTCCAGGATCTGGTGCTCGCGCGTGGCGGGCAGCGGCGGCATGGGGAGGTCGCGCTTGCGCGGGCCTTTGAAGGGATCGGTGGAGACATCGCCGCTGACGCCCACTTCCCATTCGGCCTGCTCGTAAAAGGGCTCGAGATCCTCGTAAGAAATGGGCCAGTCTTCGAGCGTGGAGCCTTCGAAGGCGCGCGGCACCTTGGCGCCGTACGCCGTGCGCATGCGGAAATCGTTGGGCTGGTAGCGCCAGGCCATGGCGCCGTAGGAGAGCGTGCCGCCGCCGACGCAGGCGGCGTTGTTGTTGTAGCCGGGGCCGGAGGGCTCCAGAATGCGCAGCTCGCCGTTGGGGGCCTGGAAGACGCGCGGGTTGCCCTCGTCGTCGGGGCCGAAGGGGTGGCCGAGGACGGTGGTGCGCTGGTTGCGGAGGTCGTCCTTACGGCAGTCGGCGGGGGTGTTCCATTTGCCGCGCTCCAGCAGCACGACCTTCCAGCCGGCGGTGGCAAGTTGCTTGGCGACGATGGGGCCGCCCGCGCCGGCGCCGATCACGACGGCATTCACTTTGGGCAGCGCCATCAGCTTCTCTCCGGGTAGGTGTCTTTGACGTCGTAGTGCTGGCGGCCGCGGACGGGCATGGGCGGGACGCCGATCATGCGCCAGGAGGCGTAATCCTTATTGCCGCCGTGGCGCGGGCTGCCGTAGAAGCCCTGCATGGTGTGGTCCAGCACCAGGTTGAAGGCAGCCTTGCCGCCGTCGGGGAAGAGGCCGGGGCCGGCCTTGCCTTCCTCCATGGCAGCGAGGAGCGAGGCGCGGGTCTCGACGGGCAGCGAGGCGAAGTCCTTGGCGCCGGCTTCGCGCGACATGCTGTCCAGGGCGGCGAGTGCGGCGCGGTAGGCGGGCTGGTGCTTGCGGAACTTCTTCATCAGGTGGCGGTCGATGTAGTTGACGACGCCGGCTTCGCGCGCGCCGGGGTCCTGGTCAGCGGGGATGAGGGTGTCCACCCAAGCGCCGAGCGTAGCGGTTTCGCCGGGAGTGAAGAAACGGTAAGCGGCGGGCCGGCTGTTGCAGGCGGCGGTGGCGACGGCCGCGGTGGAAAGGAAGGTCCTGCGTTTCAGATCCGCACCTCCGGAATATGACTCACGGTGATCATATCCACAAAGGGACGGATTGGGCAACGGCGGGGTGAAGAACGATGGGCGGGCCAGGTCCGGGTCGGACCCGCCTCAATGGCTACCTCAGCCCGAGCGGGGCGGCCATCGCCGAGAGTGCCGGGCCGTGGGCCGGGAGGCAGGCGGCGATCCGGGCGGCGTGAGCGGCGATCCAGGGGTCGGCGCCGGCGGCGGGCTGGATGGCGTTTTCGAGGCCGTGGAGCTTGCGCCAGACCGGCATCCAGCGGTCGTTGTAGGCCGCGAGGGTGGACGGGTCGGCGCCGCCGCGGAGGACAGAGGCGAGAGTGGAAGCCAGGTCGCGCCCTTCGAACAGGCCGAGGTTCATGGAGTGGATGCCGGCGGGGCCGGTGAGGTGGGCGGAGTCTCCGGCGAGCCACAGGCGGCCGGCGCCGTAGCGCGCGGCCAGCCGGTGCTCGAAGCGCACCACGATGCGCCAGGCGAGCTTCTCAATGGAGCCCTGGAACCAAGGGGCGCGGTGGGCCAGCAGGGCGCGCAGGTTGTTTTCGTCCAGCACGGGCGCACTTTCGCCGCGCGACATCTGCACGCGGTCCTTGGAGCGCTCGCTGGGAAAATCGCCGAAGCCGGCCTTGCGGAGGCTCTCGTTGCGGACCTCGGTGTCGGGGTCGGCGAAGTTGGGCAGCTCGAAGCTCCAGCGGCAGTTGCCGCCGGCGAGCGGCCACAGGACGTCGGCCGTGCCGTCGTTCAGCACGACGCGCACTTCGTTCTTCAGGTCGGAGTCGGTCTTGAACTCGAAGACGGCGTAGTATTGGGCCTGGCCGACGGCGGGGAACTCGGGGTTGAGGGCGCGGCGCACGCG